>CAYNIY010000060.1:0-8990 GCA_964397525.1 uncultured Eubacteriales bacterium | reverse complement strand
GCGCACTCGATCCTCTTCTTTTGCAGGGTGCAGGCGATCTCGTTGGGCACGGTGATGTCGCCGTTGGAAAACCAGGCATTGGCGTGGCAGCCGCCGGAACAGTATAGCTTAGCCCAGCATTCACGGCATTTTTTCTTAATAAGAATATTATTATTTAGAAAAATGTCCCTGATTTCTGTGTTTTTGATACCGCCGTATATGTCGCCCATGATGAAATCTTCCAATCCGACAAATTGGTGGCAGGGATATATTTTCCCATCCGGCGCCACAGCCAGGTATTCGGATCCCGCCCCGCAGGCAGCCAGCCTTTTATAAACGCATGGCCCCTTGTACAGATTTACGTCGAAATGGTAAAAGCGGAAATCCTTCCCCCCACGCAGGCAGTCCAGGTATTCCAGCGCAAGCTTTTCGTACTCGGCGATTATCTCCGGCACATCGTCTTCACTGATGAATATTTTATCACCCTTGCCGACAACCGGCTCCACGGAGATCTCCTTAAATCCGAGGTCCGCCAGGTGCATCACGTCCCTGGAAAAATCTTTATTCCGGGATGTGAATGTCCCCCGGATAAAGTAACTCTTGTTTTTTCTTGCCTTGACCAGCTCCAGGGCCGGGGGCACGATCCTGTCGTAGCTGCCCCTCCCCGTCCGGTCGCAACGGATACCATCGTGCACTTCTTTCCTGCCGTCGATGCTGATCACCACGTTGTCCATTTCCTCATTGATAAAAGCGATGCTTTCACTGTCGAGCAGGGTGCCGTTCGTGGTAATCGTGAAGTAAAAATCCTTGCCAGCCTGCTTCCCGATTTCCCTGCCGTAAGCGACGGTCTTCCTGACCACATCGAAATTCATCAGCGGCTCACCGCCGAAGAAGTCGATTTCAACATTCACCCTGGCCCCGGAGTGCTCTATGAGATAGTCAACTGCCCGCAGGGCAACTGCCTCTGGCATCAGCTGCCGGCCGCCCTGGTAGTCGCCTTTTGAGGCGAAGCAGTACTCGCACACCAGATTGCAGTCGTGCGATACATTGAGGCAGAGGGCTTTCAGGCTGCCGGCGTTTTTCTCCGCACCCGCAGCCTCGGTGATAGACCGGTCAGAGGCAAAGAGGAGTCCCTGCTCCGCCAGGGCCCTGATTTCGTCGCAGGCCTCCGACACGTCCGCCGCAGGGTATTCCTCCCCCAGGCCGGCTTGTATTTCACTGAGTGTTTTTGACTGGCTCATCTCTCGCAGCACGGTGCAGCTGATCTCGTCCAGCACATGGATGCTGCCGCTGTTCCCGTCAACGGCGAAGTTATAACCGTTCATCGTAAAGACATGGATCATCTGTGTCACATTTCCTTATACATTCTTAACGCTCGATACCGTCACGGGCGGGCACACCTTTTTCGAAGTAATGCTTCACTTCTATCATTTCCGTCACCAGGTCCGCCGCCTCTATAACCTCCGGCGGGGCGTACCGGCCGGTGAAAATTACCTCCACGCCGTCCGGCTTGGACTTGATCACTTCCAGCATCTCTTCTGTCGTAACCAGGTTGAAGAAATGAGCCGTGTTGATTTCATCAAACACAACGATATCATACTCCCCGGACAACATCACCTTTTTGGCCTTAGCCAGCCCTTCCCGGGCCATCTGCACGTCCTCTGCCAGGGGCGGGTTTTTCACATGAATGAAGGTGTCCTTGCCGTATTGCTCGATGGTGATATAGGGTTGGCACATTTCAGCTGATTTCAGCTCGCCGTATTTCTGCCCCTTCATGAACTGGCCCACATAAGTTTTCAAACCCCGTCCCATAGCCCGGAAAGCCAGTCCCAGAGCAGCCGTAGATTTTCCTTTGCTGTTGCCGGTATAAACCTGGACATACCCTTTTTTTAGAAGCTCTTTGTTCAATTTATTACCTCCCCCGCTGATTTTCTGGCCCCTGTGCTTTACTGTCATCCTGAGATTTTTTGTCATCCTGTGCGTTTTTGTCATCCTGATCGATAGCGAAGGATCTAAAACCAGATTCTTCACTGCGTTCAGAATGACACAAAAGCTGCGTTTCAGAATGACACAAAAAGCATGATCATCATTTACCGGTCAATGTCTTACGGAAAATAAACAGGACAGCAAAGAACACAACCACAGCGGCACCGGCCGACCATAAAAAGCCGCTGTTCTGCTTGCTCCCCGCTTTTAATTTTAACATTAATATTTCGCTGGCGGCACTTTTTTCTATGCTTTTTTTCCCAGCCAGGACAAGACCGCCGCCCCGGGTCTGCGCAGCGGCGTAAGCGCTGTTGATGCCGGTGCCCGCCACCGTTTTCTCCCACTCAGCGCTGCCCTGCTGATCTGTTTTCACTGCGTAGAGGTCATAACCGCCGGCAGACTCTATCTTGCCCGCCAGGACATAGCCGCCTCCCGCCGGGGCAGCGCCGTAAAACGAGCTGGCGCTGTTGTACCCGTATGTATTCTCCCACATTTTATTGCCATCAGGATCCACCTTCAATAGATAAGCTGCGAAGCGCCCGCCCTGCTCACCGGCAACTTCCTTTTCCCCGGCAATGATGTAGCCGCCGTCCAATGCATCCAGCAGGGACCAGCCGTAGTCAGAGCCGCTGCCGCCGTAAGTTTTCTGCCAGATTATTTCACCCTCGCTGTCTGTCTTCAGCAGGTACACGTCAGGGTCGCCCGCGCCGAAGGACTCCGCGTTGCCCGCGATCAGGTACCCCCCGCCGGCCAGCTGCAGCACAGCGTAAGCGCTGTCGGAAGCCGCCCCGCCGTATGTTTTTTCCCAGATCACATTGCCGGCTCCATCCATTTTAATCAGGTAGACGTCGTAGCTGCCCGCACCGTAGGATTCTGTCCCCCCGGCCAGGATAAAACCGCCGTCTCTCGTCTGCTGTACGGACCAGGCATAGTCGCTGCCTGCCCCGCCGATCATTTTTTCCCACACCAGCAAACCTTTACTGTCACTCCGCACTACATAGACATCGTGGTCATAAGCGTCTCTGGACTTCGTTTCGCCGGCGACAATAAAGCCGCCGCCGCTGATTTCTTTCACGCAGTGGCTGTCGCTGTAACCGTAACCCCGGTAGTTATACTGCCACAGCCTGCTGCCGGCGCTGTCGTACTTGGCCAGGAAAACGTCGGAGCCGGCGCCGCCTGACTCGCTCCAGCCGGTTAAAATAAGGCCCCCGTCCCTCGTCTGCTCCACGTCATGGCCCTCTCCCTCTTCAAAGGAGTAAGTCCACTCCACCTCGGGCGGCGCAGCGGCACCAGCAATTTCAGGGTAAAACATGCCCGGCAGGGCAGCACCGCAGAACAGCGAGAATAACATGAACAGCAGCATTTTCCCCGTCTTCAATAAAACTGACCCCCTTATATGTTCTACAATTCTTATTCCCCGCTCCTGGAAATAAACCCTTTATCAGCGCTCCGGAAATACCTGCCAACCCAAAACAGATCAATTGCCGGGATGTCCGGGCAAGACAGGTGACAGAAAGGCCGTTAGTCCCATATAATACAATATGAGGAGCCGGCGCCGCTTATAATCGTGCCATTATACCTAAAACTATGCCAGTGCCAGAGGGGAGTTTACCCGGATGGAAAATACCGACACAAACCAATGGGTATCAAAGGTAATCATATTTCTGTCCAGCCAGACGATTTCCTTGTTTGGTTCATCCGTTGTCGGCTACGCCATCATCTGGTACATCACGCTGGAAACCTCGTCCGGCAGTATTATGACGGTCACGATCCTGTGCACTTTTTTACCCCAGGTATTAATTTCCCTTTTTGCCGGCGTGTGGGCCGATCGGTACAGCAGGAAAAAACTAATCATTTACTCGGACCTGTTTATCAGCATTTCCACCCTGGCCCTGGCTGCTTGCTTTATGTCCGGGATGACCACACTATATTTAATCTACCTGGCAGCGATCATTCGCTCCATTGGCGCCGGCATCCAAACCCCTGCTGTGAGTGCAATCCTGCCACAAATTGTCCCTGTCGGAAAACTGACCAGGGTAAATGCCATTAACAGCACCATCAACTCGGTGATGCTGCTGCTGGCTCCGGCAGTGGGCGGCCTGCTGCTGGCCACTGTAGGCTTTGTTTACGCCCTTTTATTCGACGTTGTAACCGGCCTGGCTGCCGTAGTGATCATCAGTTTTTTGAAAATGGAGAAGGGCAGGATTTCCGGAGAAGCGGTTTCCATGATCGAGGATTTGCAGCGCGGAATAAGGTACGCCCGGGAAAACGTCCTAATCAAATATCTTTTATTATTCTACTGCCTGATCTTTTTCCTGATCACTCCTGCTGTTTTTTTGACCCCGCTGTTGGTGGAGCGGAGCTTTGGCAGTGATGTCTGGCGGCTGACCGCCAATGAACTGGCCTGGACCATTGGCACCCTGCTGGGCGGTATTGCAGTCACAATTAAGGGAGAGCTGAAAAACCGCATCTACACCATGAAAGTATCCACCCTGGGCTTTGGTGTTACCATTGCCCTCATGGGGATTGCCCCCAATTTTGTGCTGTACCTGTTCGTCATGTTTATATCCGGCATATTTATGCCCTTTTACAGCACCGCCGAGATGGTCCTGATCCAGGAAAATGTCGAAGAACAAATGCTGGGCCGGGTATTTTCCATCATTCAAATCATTGCTTCAGTGGCGATGCCGGTGGGCATGCTTGTATTTGGCCCCCTGGCTGATTTGGTCAAGATTGAATATTTGATGATTGGCACCGGCCTGCTGCAGATGTGCCTGGCCTTATACGTTTTCTCCAACAAATCCATTTTGTTGTATGCTCTCGCCCCGGCAGCAAAGCAGCAGGATTAGTCATGGTCAGAAACTGTATTCTGATGGCCATATGATATGGAATGCCTAGCTTAATCCTGGCGCTTGACTTTGATATTCACAGTGAATCTGTTAATATAGTTCTAAGGCCTGCATAAATACAGCCTGCCATTTCATTATTGAAGGAGCGTGGATCCATAATCGTGGACGACGGTATGTCCTCCGGCCTGTTAACAGCGCTGCAAATACTGCTGGCCCTCTTCCTGGTGTTTCTGAACGGGGTTTTTGTAGCCGCAGAATTTGCTTTAATTAAAGTCAGGCCGACCCGCATCGCCCAGCTGGTATCAGAAAAGGATCGCCGGGCAGTGCTAGCCCAAAAATGCATCAGCAACATCGACACCTATCTGTCTGTAAGCCAGCTTGGGATTACCATATCCAGTCTGGGCCTCGGCTGGCTTGGCGAACCGGTGATCGCAAAGTTAATACAGCCGTTAATACTAAATTTTGGTGTCACCTCACCGGCTGTCGTGCATTCCATTGCTTTTGTCTTCGCCTTCACCCTGGTCACCCTGATGCATGTTGTGCTCGGCGAACTTGTGCCCAAATCGCTGGCCATCCAGCGTTCTGAGAGCATCGCCCTCTGGCTGGCTGCCCCCATGCAGATGTTCTATTACCTTTTCTATCCGATAATCATCGTTTTCAACGGCATTGCCACCTGGATCCTGAAAATAGCCGGCATCCAGCGGGCCAGCGAACACGAGGAATCTCACAGCGGTGAAGAACTGCAGATGCTGGTCTCAGAGAGCTATGAAGGCGGCCACCTGGACAAAAATGAATGGCGCCTGCTGCAGAACGTGTTTGAATTTGAAAGAAAAGTAGCCCGTGAGGTCATGGTCCCGAGGCCGGAAGTGGTTTTTTTGGACAAGACAAATGGGCTGGAGGAAAACATAAAGCTGGCACGCCAGTCAGGACACACCCGTTTCCCCCTTTGCGACGGCGGCCATGATCATGTAGTCGGGCTTGTCCACATTAAGGACCTGTTCCGCATCGGCGCCGGGGCCGGTATTGACGACGTCCGCCGCAATATTGTGCTGGTTCCGGAAGGCATGCACCTGGACAAACTGCTCAGGGAGTTTCAAAAAAACCACCAGCAGATGGCGCTGGTGGTAGATGAATACGGCGGGACAGCCGGCATTATCACGATGGAAAACGTCCTGGAGGAATTGGTCGGTGAGATTCAGGATGAGTTCGACGAAGAAGCCCCGCATATTATCGCCGAAGAAAAAGGTGTTTTTTTAGTAGACGGGCGCATGCTGCTGGATGAAGTAGCCAGAAGATATCACATCCCCTTGAGCGAGGATGAAGAATATGACACTTTAGGCGGCTTTATTTTCGGCAGGCTGGAAAAGAAGCCCAAAGTCGGAGATGTCCTGGAACTGCCGGGACACACCCTTGAAATAGCAGAGGTCGACGGTCTGCGCATCCGGCGTGTGCGTTTAAGGATCAAGGAAGAAGCGCACAGCAGCCAGCCTGTGCAGTAACTACGACTACTGCTGCGGCCTCTATTTTCCTCAGTCCCACACCCGCTCCAGCACCCAGGCCCCTTCCTCCTGCGCAAACAGCAGGTCACAGACCATACCCTGGTACGTCTCACAGTGGTAGCGCTGCGGCTCCGGATTCCTCAGCTTGCTCAGCCAGTGCTGCTTTTCCTCACGTATGATGCAGCTTAAAACCCTGTGCCACCGCCCGAGCCAGCGAAAGCGCCGGGGCTGCTGCCGGTTGTCAAGCTCGACCACTATGGGCGATCGGTAAAGCTTAGTCATCTGTCATCACCTCAAACATATGTTCGTGTTATTATTATAACAAACAAATGTTCTGATGACAATATGAAACTGGTCAAGCAATATAGGTCAGCCTTATCCCCAGGTACAGGAAATAAGCGCCTAAAAATATAAATCCGGTCTTCCTTGAGACGACTCCGAAAAGCAGCGCCGGGACAAAGAGCATTACGGATGCGGCAAGCTGGGCAAAAAGGTCAAAAAATGCAGCCGGCTCGATGGTTATCGGATTGATTAACGCGCTTATACCGAGTACCCATAACACGTTGAAGATATTGCTGCCTATGATGTTGCCGATTGCAATATCATGCTGTTCTTTAATCACTGCCACTGAAATTGCAGCCAGTTCCGGCAGGGAGGTGCCAAAAGCGACAATTGTCAGTCCGATAAGCTCTTCACTCATACCAAGAGCATGGGCTATCGTGACCGCGCTGCTGACCGCCAGCTGGGCGCCGCCGATCAAACCCAGGAGGCCCAGCAAAAACAGCACGAGCAGTTTCAGCTTGTTTTCACCCCGGCTCTCAGCGGCAGGCTGCACCAGTGCCCCCTCAGCCTCGATAAACTCAAATACTTCTTTTTCAAATACCGTGTCCGCCGGTTCTTTATCGGCAAGCTGCCTTGTTTTTGTCATAATAAATCCCAAAAAAGCAAGGAAGCCCAGGACGAGCGCTCCCGCCTCCACCCGGGCCAGCGTATTGCCCGTAAAAAACATGCCGATTAAAACCACCTGGATAAAAATAAGGAGAGGCAGTTCTCTCCTGGGCACTTCAGAGTCTATCTTAATTTGATAAAATATCGATGTGAAGCCAATGGCAATGGCAATATTGATAATTGAGCTGCCGACAATATCACCAAACGAAATCAGGTTCGTCCCCTGAATACCCGAGATCACTCCAACAGCAAATTCCGGAGCGCTGGTACCCATAGCGACAATAAAAAGGCCGACAACAAAAGCAGGTATTTTAAAAATCTCCGCCGCTTTCGTGGCAGAACCGATCAATACATCTGCGCCTTTTAACAGAATTACCAATCCGGCAAACAATGTTAAATAAGCCACTGTCTCATCCTTCCAAACTATTTATCCCTTTCAAAATGCTCCATGATCCCGGCCCATACCCGTTGTGCTTCTGCAAACTCCCGGCAGTGTTTTCTGACGTTTTTATGGTACCTGTCCAATTCATCCATAATCTTCATAAAATCCGGCCGCCCAAAATACAAGCATATACTCGGCAGGGTCTCCCTGAGCTGTGACCGCATAGCAGCAATTTTTTCTTCGTAACTTTCAGGCATAGTGAGGTACAGCAGCAGCGGCTTGTATCTGATCCAACCGATGCAGGCCCTGTAAAAGCGGGATACAATTTGCTCATTATCGGCCTTGATGAACTTCAGCACTGTGGGCAGGACTCCTTCCAACAAGTGATGGTAGGTGGCAAAACCGTCATGGAAGGTGTAGCAGGGAACCCGCAGCACCTTCCGGTCACTCAGGCAGGTGCTCAAGAAGGTGTCCTCCCCCCTGGCCCCGGGCGGGTTGTAAAAAGGGAATACCCTGCGAGGAGTGGTGAGGTTGATACACAAGTTGGCGCCCGAGATAAATTTGGCATGGTTTACTTCCTGCACCTCGGCCGCGGCGCCGCTTGTCAGCACCCCGATATCCGCGTAAGTCACTCCCCCGTTTTCCATCACCGTCTTAATGTTGTCCCAGTTCAGGATGTCGTTGCTGATCGCTTCGATGAAAGTACGGAAGACCGGTTCAGTCATAATATCGTTGTACTCCACATAGGGAACCGGCGACACGTAGCCGCAGTGGCTGCCGTGGGTTATATCCGCTTGGGGTATATATTTCAAATGGGTCGCCAGGACATGCTGGCCTCCCCATATGGCCGTATTACGCGTGTTCGTAACAGCTACCGGGTATTCATCGTCATCCAGAAACACCAGGTAATCCATCTTATCTTTTATGGCGTTGTAGAGGACGGCGTTCCGCTTCGCGGCATAGCCCCTGCCGAATATCAGGCGTGCCTGCTCCAGCCAGATCACACCTTGTTGCACCAGGTATTCAATTTCATTTTTAACAGAGGCGCTCCCGATAAAACTGCTGCTGTCTATCTGTTCCATCAGCTCCGGGTGTATGTTCGTATAATCAGTTACCTTTGTTTTATGATAATCAAGATCATATGCGACAAAAAGATTCAGGCTGATCCTCTCATTTTCCACCAGGCCGGATTCCTTCCAATTGTGTATATATGTCCTGAGCACCTTTTGGAAGCTCTTCCTGCCGGTTGCAAAGCCGATCCCAACCTTGATTTGCTTTTGTTCTTTCAAACCCATCCCCCCTCTTCTGGAATAGTCACCACCACAGTGTCAGCCTGAACAATCATCC
>CAYNIY010000059.1:5438-9052 GCA_964397525.1 uncultured Eubacteriales bacterium | reverse complement strand
GGGGTTCTCATTGTCACCGCCGGGGTTCTCATTGTCACCGCCGGGGTTCTCATTGTCACCGCCGGGGTTCTCATTGCCCTCGCCGGGGTTCTCATTGCCCTCGCCGGGGTTCTCATTGTCACCACCGGGGTTATCATTGCCATCACCGGGGTTATCATTGCCATCACCGGGGTCATCATTATTGTTGCTGCCGCCGTTGCTTCCGTTGCTTCCATTGTTTCCGTTGTTGCCATTATTGCCGTTGTTTCCGTTGCCATTATTGCCGTTGTTGCCATTGCTGCCATTGCTGCCGTCGTTACCGCTGCCGTTGCCGTTCTCGTCCCCGTTATTGTCATTGCTGACCTGGCTGTTACCGTTGTTACCGTTGCCGTCATTATCATTGCCGTCCTGGTCAGGAGTATTGTTGTTGTCGTTGCTGCTGCCGTCATTATTGTCGTTGCTACCGCTGTTGTTACCATTGTTACCATCATTACCATTGTTGCCAGCATTGTCGCTGGTGCTGCCATTACTATTGTCATTGCTACCACCGTTGTTGCCATTGTTACCAGCATTGTCATTGCTGCTGCCGTCACTGTTGCCATTACCATTACCATTACCATTACCATTACCATTACCATTACCATTATCATTATCGGCGGTGTAGTTGCTATGGTTGGAATGGTTGTCATTGTTTGACGGGGCTGCCCAGGCCGTGCTGTAAGAGAATATAAGCATCACAGTCGTTAACACCAAAAACATTTTTCTTGCTCTCAATTTCAATTTATTCAGCTTCATTTTCTTTCCCTCTTCCTTTTAAAATTTTTATAGGTTAATCCTAAATGTTTTGCCCTGTAAATAAACCAGACGGTAAAGCCCACCTTCTTATTTATTTTAAGAGAACCATAAGACCTCGCGTTGATATTCATAAGGCCGGTTGCGCAAGCTCCGTACAGTTCAGACGCGCTGCTTCGTACTGTACCTCATTACCTCCGGCAATATTGAAGTCAATTATCGGTCTTTTACGCCAGCGGTTCCGTACAGTTCGGGCGCTGGCTTCAAACTGTACTTCATAACCTTCATTAATGTTTTGTTATTTGAATATTAACATACAGCAAACAGCCTGCAATTCCACAATCGGACGAAATTGCTGTATGCAATTTAGTAGAAATTATCTACACTCAAGCGTAGACTAATAGTATCAAAAGTTTATGTTTAAGGGCTAAATTAGGACCAGCAAGCTGGTCCATAAAGGTAAAGATGAAATAGGGGTTTGCCCAGGTAAGGGCCATCGGCATGACCATTGTTGGACGGGAGGGGCTGCGATATGTGGTCAGGTTGACAAACCGGACAGACTCTTTATAAGATGTGGATATAATCCTATTGCGCTGTGTTCAGTAAAAACGATTGTTTTAGAAAAACATTGAGGGTGACCTATGAAGTTCGATTTGAAATATTTGATGCTCCTTGCCAAACAATTTCCGTCGGTAGACGCTGTGAGCACGGAAATTGTCAATCTCAGCGCCATCATCAACCTGCCTAAAGGTACAGAGCATTTTCTGACCGACATTCACGGTGAGCATGAGGCCTTTGACCATATAATGCGAAACGCCTCCGGAGTGGTCAAGCGCAAGATCGACGACACCTTTGGCGAGACTCTGACAGCTGCGCAGAAAAAGGAACTGGCGACATTGGTTTACTATCCCCAGGAGAAAATCGCCCTGCAAAAAAGTTCGCTGGCACAATTGCCCTCAGCTGCGGCAGATGAGCGCTCTGTGCAGGATTCTAAAGGCGCTGCGCTGTCGGAATGGTACGAGAATGTTATGATCCGCTTGGTCAGATTATGCCGGCAAGCTGCTTACAAATATACACAGGCCAAGGTAAGAAAAGCAATTCCGCAGCATTTTCAGTATATTATCGAAGAACTGCTGCATGAGGACGAACACAGTACCATGAAACAGGGCTATTATAAAGGAATTGTCGACAGTATACTCGCGATTGATCGTACAGAGGATTTTATCATTGCGATTGCGGAGCTGATCCGCACACTGGTGGTGGACCATCTGCACATCATCGGTGATATATACGACCGCGGTTGTGGGGCGCATCAAGTGATGCATACACTGAGAAGGCATCATTCGGTGGACATCCAGTGGGGCAATCACGATGTGCTTTGGATCGGTGCTGCCTGCGGCTCAGAGGTGTGCATGGCAGACGCACTGCGTATTTCGCTCCGCTATGCGAACCTGGAGACACTGCAGGAAGACTATGGCCTGAACCTCACACCGCTGATACTCCTTGCGCTCGAACATTACCAGGGGGCATACGCACCAACATTTCAAGTGACAGCCAAGCAGAACCATTTGCAGGAAAAGGACCTGGATTTATTATCGCGGATGCAAAAAGCCATTACGGTGATCCTGTTGAAGCTGGAAGGGCAATTGATTATGCGGCGCCCGGAACTGCATTTGGCTCATCGACAGCTCCTGCACCTCATTGACTTTAAAGCGGGTACCATCGCCCTAACCGGCAGGGTGTACCAGCTGAGGGAGACGGATTTCCCAACGGTGGATCCACAGCGGCCCTATGAGCTGACGGAGGACGAACAGAATGTGGTGCAAAACCTGAAGGTATCTTTTCAGCATGCCACAGAACTCCAGAAGGATGCACGGTTTTTGATCGATAAAGGCAGCATGTACAAAACCTACAATGGCAACCTGCTCTATCACGGTTGCATACCGCTGACGGAGGAGGGTTATTTTAAGGCGTTTGAGTTATGCGGGCGGCCGCTCAAGGGTAAGGCATTGCTGGACGCATTCGATGAAATGGTCAGAAAGGCCTATTACGCCCAGGATCCGCAGGAGAAAGCGCTGGCGCTGGATGTGGTGTGGTATTTGTGGTGCGGGGCCGATTCGCCTTTGTTTGGCAAAAGCAAAATGGCTACATTCGAGCGTTATTTTATCTCCGCAGAAGAAACGCACACGGAAGTGAAAAACTCCTATTATAAATGGCGTGACGACAAGTCGGTCTGTGAGCGTATCCTGGGTGAATTCGGCCTGAATGCAGCAACCAGCTGCATTATCAACGGACATGAGCCTGTCAAGGTCACTGCGGGTGAGGCGCCAATAAAAGCCAACGGCAAGCTTATCACCATCGACGGCGGATTTGCCAAAGCCTATCAGAAAGAAACCGGCATAGCCGGTTACACACTCATCTTCAATTCCCAGGGGATGAACCTGGTGTCCCACGAGCCCTTCGAATCCAAAGAACGAGCCATTTGTGAGGATTTAGACATACTGCCGACCAGCGTATTCATCGAGAGAAAAGAGGCTCGCATGCTGGTGGGTGACACGGATATCGGGGCAGGGCTCAAAGCGGACATCGCGGCGCTCAAGTGCCTTTTGCAGGCCTACCGCGATGGTTCGGTGAAAGAGAGTAGTGAGGATTGAGCCAGGCTTGGTGCATAAACGGTTTTTATCTGTATTCTGCCTTATTCATCCGGATGTATAAAATCTGTTTTGCTCCTTTTAAAATACTCTAATAATCTATATGAAACCCTGATCCTGTCATTTTCATATTTGGTCATTCTTAAATAGTTATTCAATAAATAATCTAGTGTGACAGGGAAAGCTAAAGCT
>CAYNIY010000059.1:0-5338 GCA_964397525.1 uncultured Eubacteriales bacterium | reverse complement strand
ATGATGTAAGAGACTTCGAAGCCGTTGCTTTCCAAGGCAGCAACCAAAGGGGCTGGATCAACAACATTAAGCCTGAGCACTATGTCAGTTTTATTGTCGTCTTTATCGAACGTGACGATGCTCCGGATAACGATGTCAAAATCTTTAATAATCTTAGTTATGTCAGCTATAAGTCCCACCCTGTCCTTGGCCTCGATAACCATCCTGATACCAGGCTTGCCGTAGCCAAACAGCTTAACCATCGCGTCAAAAATGTCACTTTCTGTGATCAGGCCTACCAGCACGCCCCCTTCAACAACAGGAAGGCCGCCAATTTTATGTTCTCTCATATACAGTGCAGCTTCTTCCAAGGTGGTGTCAGGGCTTACTGGCTGCACTGTCTTCATGGCTTCAGCTACGGTTATTTCGGCCATCAGGGAGTTAATCTCAAAGATACTCAGGGACGTTGCCGGAGACGGTGACAGATAGAACAGGTTTTTTTCTGTCACTATTCCTAATAATTTCCCCTTTGAAACAACCGGCAGGTGTCTGATTTTGTTGTTTTTCATTATGGTTAGTGCTTTAAAGACCGGAGTATCCTTTTCGATGGTGATCGGCGCTCTCGCCATGTAATCGCGTACAAACATATATTATTCACTCCTTTTAAATACATTGTAAGCCATATATGCCTTAATGTACAAGATAATAACGCTATTTTCCAGGATTGGAGTAAAATTTTTTAATGTGTGTCAATGATATACTTCAAAGGTTAAATAAAAAGAGCTTCAAAAACCTGAAGCTCTTCATTATGAGTGGTGGACCTAAGGGGATTCGAACCCCTGACCTCTTGAATGCGAACCAAGCGCTCTCCCAGCTGAGCTATAGGCCCATGTCCGCTAATTTCCCGGAGCATTTTTAATATTACCATAACCAAACATTGGATGCAAGGCAGGGCTTTGAAATAAAATCAGGAGAGAAAAACAGTAGTTTACACGGCATCAGCAGTAGGATTTTGACCCTGCGGCGGTGAATCCTACAGTAAACAACGGCGGGGGAGCTGAAGCGGTGTTAATTTTTAACCCGTTCGACCATATAGACAAAAAAGAGATTTTTAAACGGGTCGCGAAATTAAAAAAGAAAAAAAGCAGCCTCACCAACCAGGAAATCGCCCGTATCATAATCAAGAAAAAGAGCAGGTGGTGTGCCGCGGCCGGCGGGCTGACAGCACTGCCCGGCGCTGTACCGGTGCTGGGCACACTGGTTGCGATCATCGGCGGCACCCTCCTGGACATAACCGCAATGGGTTTCTTTATTACCGAGATGATCTTTGAGGTGGCATCCGTATATAATCGAGACCTTGATAAAGAAGGCACTTCACGCGAGGCCGTCTGGGTACTGGTATCTTCGGTGGGAGCCGGTGCGGCAAGCAAAGGCCTGACAGGTCTGACGGCCAGGCGGCTATCCAGCCAGGCCTTCAACCGCCTGATCGAGCAGGTGCTGGTAGCGCTGGGGATTCGCGCTTCGCAGCGCAGCATCCTGCGCATAATCCCCGTTATCGGCATGTTTATCGCTGCTTTTGTGAACTATTATACCTGCAAAAAAGTGGGCGATTTCATCATCAAACATTATACGGAAAACGCTTATACGGATAAGTGGGACGGCGATACAATCGATGTGGAGGTTATCGCAAGGGGCGAATAACGTGATGAGGTAGTGTAAATGACAATTCGTTTCGGGCCCGCCGGAGCTTCCGATTCTTTTTACAGTGAGGGGCACAAAACCTCGCTGGAAATGCCGGCCTGGCTGGAGAGTAAAGGGCTCAATGCATACGAGTACCAGTGCAGCCGGGGTGTGAAAATTGGCGAAGATATGGCCAGCCGGTTAGGCCGGCTGGCGGCTGAACGCGATATCCAGCTCAGCATCCATGCGCCTTATTATATAAACCTGAGCACCGGTTCCCCGGATATAAAAGCCAAGAGCAGGGTGCACCTGCTGAAGTCACTGGCGGCCGCGCGTTCGATGGGGGCAAAATTAGTGGTGTTTCATCCCGGTGCCGGCAGTGGCCCGGATCGCAGGCTGCTGATGGCTGCAGCCAAGTCTTTTTTAAAGGAAATTTTGATCGAGACCGAAGCGGTGGGGCTGTCCGACATTTTCCTGGCCCCCGAAACGATGGGCAAGAAAAACCAGCTTGGCTCTCTGGAAGAAGTGCTGGAGCTGTGCGAACTGGGGGCACAGTTGGTGCCGGCTGTGGATTTTGGCCACCTGCACGCGGTCAGCGGGGGTGAATTCACCGAAGCTCAGGCGTATAAAGCAGTTTTTGACCTGATTACAGCGCGGCTGGGCAGGGAATATGTGCAGAACCTCCATATCCATTTCAGCCCAGTTGAATTCACTCTCGGTGGGGAGAAAAAACACCGTACTGCGCTTGAAACTGGTTTCGGGCCTGACTTCAGACCGCTGGCACAAATACTGGCAGAAAGAAAGTTAAACCCGACAATCATCTGTGAATCAGCGGGTACACAGGCTGAGGACGCCATTTTATACCGTGACTTATATTGCAGGTTTTTGATATAATATTGTATGCTGCTGCAAAATAGCATATACGGAGGCGAATTTAAATTGGATCAGAAGCTTTACTTATGGTTTTCAGAGGAACAGACTCAGAACCTGACCATCTCCTGCCGGGTAAAAGAGGTGCTGCACCAGGAAGAGACGCCGTTTCAAAGCCTGGCGGTGCTGGATACGGAGCAGTTCGGACGCATGCTGGTATTGGATAACATCATCCAGACCACTGTGAAAGACGAATTTGTTTACCACGAGATGATCACCCATGTGGCCCTCAACACACATGCTGCGCCGAAGAAGGTGCTCGTCGTAGGCGGTGGTGACGGGGGATCGGTGCGGGAGATTGTTAAGCACCAGTCAGTGGAAAAAGCGGTCCACTGCGAGATAGACGGGGCGGTTGTCGAAGCCTCGCGCAAGTACCTGCCCGAAATCAGCTGCGCTCTTGATAATCCCAGGGTGGAAATCATCATTGATGACGGGATCAAGCATGTCCGGGAAAATAAAAACACCTACGACATCATCATTGTGGATTCGACCGATCCGATCGGTCCTGCCGTTGGGTTGTTCAGCGTCGAGTTCTATAAAGACATTTTTGCAGCATTAAAGGAAGACGGCATTTTCGTTGCCCAGACCGAGTCGCCGTTTTATAACCGTGACCTCATACCAGGGCTTTACCAGGATGTGGCCGGGATTTTCCCTGTGACACGGCTCTACCTTGCCGTGGTGCCCACTTACCCGGGAAGCTTGTGGACCTTTACTATGGGCTCAAAGAAGTACGACCCGCTGGCAGTGGATATTTCACAGATTCCGCAGATGGACACGAAGTATTACAGCCCGGCTATCCACCAGGCCTGTTTTATCCTGCCTCCTTTTGTAAAAGAACTGCTTGGGGAGCAGAAAAAGTAAGGGTAACCACCTGCTGGCAAGGCATGACAATGATGCTGCCTGACCCTGATAAAACGCCAAAATTTCCATTTGACTTCAATCGCCCGATTCGTTATACTTATACATGTCCGTTATGGATGGACGATATTTCGGACAAAATGTGGAGCTGTGGTGTAGTGGCCTAACATGCCTGCCTGTCACGCAGGAGATCGCGAGTTCGACTCTCGTCAGCTCCGCCATTTTTTTTGCCACGGTAGCTCAGTTGGTAGAGCAGCGGACTGAAAATCCGCGTGTCGCTGGTTCGATTCCGGCCCGTGGCACCAGCTTTACTTAAGCCCCGCAAGGTTTTGCGGGTTTTTGTTTTTATAAAGCTAAAGGTTTTCTATATCTCTTTTTTGAACGTATAAAACAAACTTTGCCGCCCTTGACAGGCCATAATCTTTGAATCACTGTCTCTGGCGAAACCAAGCTTTTCAAACATACTAATTGATACATCATTAGTTGACAGTACTTCAACTGCAACGTTATTGATTTTCAGCCTTGACTTGATAAATTCAAACAACCTAAGGTGAGCATTAGTTGAGTAATAGTTCCTTCTGAAAGCCGGCTTGATAAAACAGCCGATGCAGCATTCATCTTTTTTAATACCGTATATAGTGAAGCAGCCGATGATATCTTTATATTTATTTCCTGCTTCTTTAAATAAAAAGAATTCGATAAATTTATCATTAGGATAATACAATCTTATTTCTTTGGGATCAGGCATAAAAGGCTTTATATCTTCCTGATAGTCTCGTAAAAACCTCTTGTATGTTTGGTCGTTTATTTCATGTTCTACTAACTTAAAGCCATCTCCATACAATATAATCAATAACCTGCCAGCTCCTTTCCCCTGATAAAATTAAATTCTGCTACTCCATTTTCCCCTTCGCCATAGCCTCTATCCTCCTGGCATCAGTGATCCTGGCAGGATTCTCCAGGTAAAACTCATACCGTTTGATCAGGTGCTTAATCATAAAATCCTTAGACCAGTCCGAGTCTTGCGGTTCATACAGCAGGTCTCTTAAGTCGCGCAGCAGGTATTCAAGTATTTGATGATAATATACTTCTTGCGCCGCCATAAAAAAGCCTCCCATATACGAACAAATGTTCTATTTGTATTATAGCAACAGATATTTGAGCTGGCAAGTTTCAACTGCGTCTATAGGATTAAAGTATTATACACATATTACACTTTAGTCCCTTCTGCTTTATCCAAAAGTTTATTATGATTAGTATAAAATTACAAACATATAAAAACTTGTACAATTGAAAAAGGCAAAGTCACCGAAAGGTGGCGGCGCAAAACTAAAGGGACTAAGGCGGTACCACCGCTATGTCAGCCAGTTGCCGGGTCCAGGTTTGTTTTGTTTTCAGATTGAGGAACCACCCGACTGGCGGGTGGTTTTTTTTAGCAAAAGATACGTTTTTAAAGAGGAGGTGTTTGGGGCCTTAAACGCTGTTGTAAATTGCGAGGGAAGTGCTGAACGCTTAAGGAAACTGTCTGATGCTAATGAAAAGGAGAAGTGAGCATGATTAAGAAGAGCAAGTGGCTGGTCTTAACTATAGCGATTATGCTGGTGCTTGGATTATCAGCAGGGGCAGCGGTAGCAAAAGAAGCAAACAATAACACTGATGGCCTTAAAGTTAAACAGATTGCCGCACCTGCTGTGGCCAACCAGCTATTGAAGGAAGCAGGCTTAAGACATCACTACAGCACTGAGGGTGAGAAAGGTAACTATATTAGTGAAGTCGCCCGTCATATGGGCGAGGGCACTGACTTTGACGGAATCAGTAAGCAAGATGCGGGAGCTTACAAGTTCGCAATTGCTGCATTTCTGAATAACGGGGTTGTTCCTGCGGGCATTCC
>CAYNIY010000058.1:0-9175 GCA_964397525.1 uncultured Eubacteriales bacterium | reverse complement strand
AGGAGTGGTATGGATGGCCGGAATTCTAATGCAGCTGCCGTTAAATATCGGCCGGGCCATCGAAGAAATGCTCAAGGAATATGGCCGGGAATTTGAGAGGAAATTCGGGATACCCATAAATATCGACAACCGGCACATTTGTGCGTCAGATGATGCCGGGGAGAGAGCCTGTGAACCGGCAGGCCAGGTGGGTGAAGCCAGTATGCCGGACATGCTGATTGGCCATCCCAATTATTTTAATCAATTTCCCGAGGGCGCCCTGCAGGCTTATTTCCGCCCAGTGCCCAGCCGTTTCCCATTACGGCCGGAGCTGGCCGAGGCCGGCTTTGCCGATCCCGGGGGATACTTTCACCCTTTCGTCATTACACCTTTTGCGGTTTTTTACAACCCTAAGATAAGCCGGGAAGAAACCCTTCCCCGGAGATGGGCAGACTTGCTGGATAACTGCTGGATGAAAAAGATTGCCCTGCCGGACAAACAGCACATGGGTCCGCAAACAATCCGGGCGTATATGAAAGCGTGTTATCCCGAAAAATCCTCTGCGTATGACCGGAACATGGTCCACCTGGGTACCCCGATAAACGTAGTGAATGCTGTAGATGAGGGCCTGTACCCATTGGGCATCACAAATATTTCCTTTGCCCGGATTTCGCGCAATAAAAGCATCCGTATCCAATGGCTGCAGGAAGGGCTGCTGTGCATGCCGCTGGTGATGGTTTGGCACAAGAAAGCAGGTGACCGCATGCTGGAACTGGGTGACTTTTTACTGTCAGGTTCAGTTCAGGAGTACCTGGCCCTGCAAACCTTCATGCCTGTATCGGTTGATGCAGCGATTCCTCAGCTGTTGACAGGGGAACATTCTTCACTGGTCTGGAACGGCTGGGATAATTTTATGAAGGCAATCAGGGCTTAAGAATATTATTACAAACAGGAGGGTTAATGTGGTTTATATTGCTGATGAAACAATAGACAGGTTTATCAAGGAGGACGTACCGTACATAGATTTGACAACGACTCTCCTCGGTATTGGCAGGGAACAGGGCAGGATTGAGTTTTCAGCGAGAGAGGACGGTGTACTGGCGGGCTCGGAAGAAGTCCTGCGAATATTTCAGAAGCTGGATATCAAAACCGTCAAGTATTTGGAAAGCGGCGCCGCCCTGAAAAAAGGGGAGGTCATAATTGAGGGTGAGGGTAAGGCGGAAAGCCTGCACATGGCCTGGAAGGTTTGCCAGAACATCCTGGAATACTGTTGCGGCATTGCTTCCAGGACAAGGCAGCTGCTGGACAAGGCCAGGGAAGGAAATCCTTCTATTGAGGTAGTGGCCACCAGAAAAATATTTCCCGGAACCAAGGAGCTCTCCCTGAAGTCCATCCTGGCCGGCGGGGCATATCCTCACAGACTGGGGCTTTCTGAAACGATCCTGGTCTTCAGGCAGCATTTGAATTTCATGGGGGGCCAGGAAGGACTTATACAGAAGATGGCTGAGATTAAAAAAACAGCCTGTGAAAAAAAGGTGATCGTTGAGGTTGAGGGTTTCAACGAGGCCGTGAGGATAGCATCAGCCGGAGCCGACGTAATCCAGTTTGACAAGGCCAGACCAGCGGAACTCAAAGAATGGATCGGGAAAATCCGGGAAACAGCCCCCGGGATTATCCTCATCGCCGCCGGAGGAATCAACCAGGGCAACGCCTATGAATACGCTAAAACAGGTATTGACGCTATTGTTACTACAGCCGTTTATTTTGGCAAACCGGCTGATATTAAGGTGGTGATCGATAAAACCAGCTGATGGATTGGGTAACAAGGGGACAACGCGTAAAAAAAATATTTTGAGGAGATATAGCTATGAATAGAAGTACAAAATTCATTATTATGCTGCTGCTGCTCATATTTGTGACAGGACTTGCGGGCTGCGGCGCTAAACAGAAGCTTCCTGAGCAGTCATCCTTGTATGCATATGCCGGCGCAAACCTAAAAGATCCTGTTACGGAGCTGGCCCAAATGTTTGAACAGAAAACAGGTGTCAAGGTGGAAATAACCTTTAACAACTCCGGGGCATTGCTCAACCAATTGGAAACCACGAAAAAAGGCGATATCTATCTGCCGGGCAACAATTCCTTTGTGGAGAAAGCCAAGCAGGCCGGGCACATAGAAAATACTGCCGGACCAGTAGCCTATATCACCCCGGTCATCATCACACCCAAAGGCAATCCGGCCAAAATTGCCAAAGTAGAGGACCTTGCCAATGAAGGAATCAAACTGGTGATCCCTGATAAGGAAGCCACCGCGCTGGGTAAAACGGCCTTTAAGATTTTCGCAAAAGTGGGCATAGCCGCAAAAGCAGAACAAAACATCCTGGCCAGCATGGAAACGCCGGCAAAGGTCATGGCCGCCATCACAATGGGCCAGGGAAATGCGGGAATCGTGGAATTAAGCAACACTTTAAAGGACAGGGATAAGATCGAGGTAATCGAGATAGACCCGAAAGTAAATGAAATCGAAGCGATCCCGGTTGCCACTCTGAAATACTCCACCAATAAGGAGCAAGCTGACGCCTTCATGAAGTTTGCCGCGGAAGAGGGCCCGGCTGTATTTGCCAAGTATGGCTTTAAAGCGAAATAATGGGGCTGCAGCCAGGGATAACAACCGGAGTCTTCTCTTTAGCTGTTTCTGGCTGCTATTCATCTTCCTGGTCCTGTTTATGGTCTTTCTCATCGGGGGTCTTTTAAGCTACGCTGACTGGGAGACAGTCAGGAGCGTCTTACTGCAGAAAGAGTTCCACTTCGCAATGGTTTTTACCCTGTGGACCTCAATGCTGGCCACAGGGCTGGCCGCGCTGTTTGCCATACCCTCGTCATATGTGCTTTCCCGTTATAGGATACCCGGCAAAGCCTTTGTAGACACATTGGTGGATATCCCCATCGTGATGCCCCCCCTGGTCAGCGGGATAGCCCTGCTGATCCTCCTGGGGCCGATTTTGGGGGACTTCCTGACCAGGTTTGGCCTGGAGGTCGTATTTTCACAACGGGGGGTTGTGGTGGCCCAGTGGTTTATCGCTACCCCATACGCGGTGAAAATCATCAAGCAAGCCTTTGACGCTATCGACCCCCGCATGGAAAACATCGGCCGCACCCTGGGATTCTCTCCGGGAAAAGTCTTCATGAAAGTGACGCTTCCCTTGGCCAAAAACGGTATCATCAGCGGGCTGATTATGACCTGGACCAGGACTATCGGCGAGTTTGGGGCAACGGCCATGCTGGCCGGTATAACCAGGATGAAAACGGAAACCCTCTCCGTGGCCATATTTCTGAACATGTCTATGGGGGATTTGAAGTTTGCTATCTCTACAGCTATTGTGATGCTGCTGATCGCCCTTGTTGTCCTGATTACCTTGAAGTTATTCCTGGGGAAAGAAGTGAGGATTTGAAACCAAAATTCTTTACAGTGCAGGACCTTAATTGCAGAGCGGGAAAATTCCAACTGAAAGATATTTCCTTTTCCCTGGAAGCAAGGCAGTATCTTGTGGTCCTCGGGCCAACAGGCTGCGGGAAAACTATGCTGTTGGAAACATTGGCCGGGTTGCGCCATCCAACCGGAGGGAAAATTCTTCTTGATAATATGGATATCACCTATTTACCTCCTGAAGCCAGGAGGTTTGGTTTCGCCTATCAGGACAGCCTGCTCTTTCCCTTCCTCAATGTCAGGGACAATATTCTTTTTGCTGCCAGGGCTGCCAGACTTCACACGGACTCTTCGGTGCGGAAAAGGGCGGGTGATTTGGCCGGGGCGATGGGTATCGATCATTTACTGGATCGGTTCCCACGGTTTTTAAGCGGGGGAGAAAAGCAGCGGGTTTCGTTGGCCAGAGCTTTCCTGATGAAACCGCCTTTCCTTTTGCTGGATGAGCCCCTCTCATCCCTTGATCCCCAAACACGCAGCTCCATCAGGGAGCTGCTGCAGAACCTCCATAATAAAGAAGAGTCAGGGATCATCCATGTGACTCATGATTTTAATGAAGCCTTGCAGCTTGGCACCCATTTGATCGTTATGGACAATGGCCGGATCCTGCAGGAGGGCAAGACTGAGGATGTATTTTTCCAGCCCGCATCAATGACCCTGGCAAATTTCTTGATGGGGGAAAATTTGCTGCAAGGAAGAATTGAACGCAGGGAAGGCCGGTCTTATTTTAAAGAGAAGCATGGTCCGATCCTGATCGGGCCAATAGACGGGAGAAATTTGCCGAACCATGACTCCGCCGAGGTTACCCTGCTGATTCGGGCAGGCCATCTCAGCCTAAGCCCTGCGGTGGACGTCACCGGGGATATGAACATGAATAGCTGGTATGGATTTATTGAGCGTATTAATTACCGCAGCACTCATATGGAGGTTGTCTGCAAGGGGGATGGTAACTATAGAGCCGTACTTTCAAACAATGAATGGAAAGGACTAAACCTGCATAGAGGGTCACGAGTTAAAATTAGTGTAGATATTGACGATATTCATTTGATACCGAATTAATACAACTAGTATCCGGAGTGTGGTCAGTCACCATTTTTTGTTCCCAAAATAACAGTCGTACGACCAACATTACTGCCAAATCAGTAAAATAACAGTTTGGATCTGCTGTCTTTACTATTAAAGCAAGACATTCATTCCCGGATGCCTTGCTTTATATGTTTATTTTGGAGAAGACACCCGGCTAGAAATTGTAGTATTATCAAGGAAGATATGGAAAAGGCGCCAAAAATAGCGGCTGATCATGGGGGCTAATACAATGAGAAAATATTTGCCTGTGATATATGCGCTTTTAGCAGCACTATTATTTGGGATAAACGCGCCATTTTCCAAGCTATTGCTTAAAGAAATAAACCCGTTGTTTCTGGCGGCGCTGCTTTATCTCGGCGCAGGGCTGGGCATGTCCATAATTTATTTCTTCAAAAAAAATCAAAAGCCTACAGTCACAGAGGCCAGACTCACAAAAAAGGAATTGCCCTTTGTTGTTTTAATGATCTTGCTGGATATTGCCGCACCGATCACTTTAATGATCGGTATAAGCATGACGAATTCCAGCACCGCTGCTCTTCTGGGTAATTTTGAAATTGCGGCAACTGCGGTTGTTGCCATGATTATTTTTAAAGAGGCAGTTGGCAAAAGACTGTGGCTGGCCATTTCCTTCATTACCCTAGCCAGTATCATTCTCACAGCCGGAGATGCAGCAGCGATTAGTATATCCATAGGTGCTTTGTTTGTCCTGTTTTCCTGTATATGTTGGGGCTTTGAAAACAATTGCACCAGAATCCTCTCGATCAAAGATCCGCTGCAGGTGGTGATGATCAAGGGGTTTGGATCCGGTCTTGGCGCCCTCATCATTGCATCCACGTGGGGGGATTTATCCGCAAAGTTTTTTTACATCGTCCTGGCCCTGGCTTTGGGTTTTGTTGCTTATGGCTTGAGTATATTTTTCTATGTTACCGCGCAAAGGGAATTGGGGGCGGCAAGAACAAGCGCCTATTATGCTGCGGCGCCGTTCATGGGGGTAGTGATCTCCTGGGTCGTTTTAAAGGAATCGATTTCAACAGCTTTTTTGATCGCTCTGGGCTTTATGATACTGGGCGCTTACCTGGCTGTCTCTGAAAAGCATAAGCACGGACATATCCATACGGAGGAGCTGCATGAGCACAGGCATAGCCACAATGATGGCCATCATAGTCATCACCATACTGAAATCACAGGAGAGCACAGCCACGAACATATACACAAAGAGAGTGAACACAGTCACGAGCACACTCCAGACCTGCATCACAGACATTCACATTAGCAAATTTCCTGCTATTAATCAAAAGGTCATTGTACCGGACAGGCCTGCCCGATACAATATTGGTAGACACTATTTTGAGCGCAATATTAAAATTGGAGGTGTTTTATTTATGGAGTCCAAGCTTACCAGTGCCCTGAGATTAAAATGGCAGCCGGTCGCAGTGATCCTGACTGATGAAAAACCAGCTGCCGGCCTTCACTTTAAAGAAGGGGCTATGTTCGGGTGTGTCGGTTCCATGCTGGTTGCTGCCGCCAAAGGCCGCACTGCCTATTTTGACCGCAAGACATCCGGCTGTCCCGGCGGGGGAACCGGCCTGGGCTTCGGTGACTGTTACGGTAGTTTCCCCATCGACGGCCTGCTCTCCACGGGGAACAAGGAAATGGCTGCCATGATGGGCCCGGCAGGCGCTGTAATGGCCGAGGGCGAGCGGTTCTACAAAGATCCTGAAACCGTCAGGAAATGGGTTGCGTCGCTGCCTTTTACCGACGTCCCAACAGAGTATGTGGTGTTCAAGCCCCTGGATCAGGTTGCCGACCAGGACAAGCCAACGCTGGTTATTTTCTTTGTGAATGCGGACCAGCTGTCTGCCCTGGTCGTGCTGGCAGATTATAACCGGGGTACTAACCAGAGCATCACCGTGCCTTTTGGGGCCGCCTGCCAGTCAATATTGTTCGGTTATGCGGAGGCAGAGAAGGAGCAACCCCGGGCTGTAATCGGCTTTTTTGATATTTCCCAGCGCAGCCATGTTGACCGGGAGACCCTGTCTTTTACGGTGCCTTATAAGATGTTTCAGGAAATGGAAACAAGTGTCGAAGGCAGCTTCCTGGAAACGCATGCCTGGCAGAAATTACAAGAACGCCAGGAGGAATAAATTATGAAAATTCAACTTTGGTCTAATACGACGACTGGAAAATGGGCAGCTATTCTAACTCTGCTTTTTATCGTATTTATGTTTTTTAAATTTTCGGCTTTAGATATGCCGATCAGACTCCCACTGCCAACTCCATTTATTGCGGTTATTGGAGTTGCAGGATTTATATTCGGGGTTGTATCAATGATAAAGAATAAAGACAGATCTTTATTGACATTGCTGTCCATACTGGTGGGACTGTTGATTGTTTTTTGGACAGCAGCAGAAATAGCATTTCCTCATTAGAACATTTTTCTAAGCTTCATTGGGCCGCGGTTGGGAGGATATAAGCATGGCAGATAAGCAATACCTATATCAGGGATTCCATTCTGTAGAGAGATTGGAAACAGTGATCAAGGGTGAGAAGCGGGTTTATGAAAAGCTCGTCATAAAAAGCTACGTTACAGCGCTGATGACCGACGCGGCAGGCAAGATCGGGCTGGTCGTAGAGTATCGCCCCTGCATCAATGAGGTGGTATATGATGTGCCGGGCGGGTTTTTGGACAAGGAAGGACTTACCAACCGGGAGGTGCTGGCAGAAGAACTGCAGGAAGAATGTGAGATCTATGCGGCGGACATCGAGTTGCTAAGTGAGGCGCCACTCCAAACACATTATGTGTTTTGCGGCTCCAGCGACGCGCAGGAGTTTATGTACAGAGTGAAGCTGAACAGCATACAGAAGAGCCGGGATGTAGACGATTGTGACGTGCAGAGGGTGGTGTGGCTGACTTTTGGTGAATTCGAAAAGATGGCCCGCAGCGGCGTGCTGAAAAGCCCGAGCGCCATGCTGGCTTACATGTACCTGAAAGAAGAGCTGGCAGCTGAGCAGAAATAATCATAATATTCGTGGACAACGTGGACAAGAGGGACAGGTACCTTGTCCACATCGATCCGTTCCCTTAACTTTCATGGCGAGCTGATTGGCAGGCTGATTGAAAAGGTCATGGTCACTTCATTGGTTGAGGTGACCTTTGTATTTAAAACAGGTGTTGAGGTGAGGGAAGTTAAGATAATTATTTCAGGGTATCATTGAATATGTGCATTTAAGATAAACTTATTTAAATTATAAGAAATTTTTAATAATATTTTATTAGTCTATAGCTAATGCTATTTTAATACTGACTTATTTAATAAATCTTACCAAAGAGGTGTTTCTATTGCGAGGTGAATGATCATTGATATTTTCTTGAACTGGCAACAGAGTGCAACATGGCTTGTTTTATTATTTGTTCTTTATGCTTTGGTTTCAGGAAAAATTCAGTATGATATAGCTGCTTTCGGTGGTCTGCTTCTGCTTGGACTTCTTCAAATAGCCCAGCCGTCCGACCTTTTTTCCGGATTCGCATCACCTGCACTATTTACGGTTGCTATTGTACTTGTGATGAGTGCTGGAATCGTAGAATCGGGTATCCTCTCAGGGTACGGTAAAAGCATAGCAAGAAGGATCCATAAACCAAAAAAGCAGATAATTGCATTGTCCCTATCAACCGCTTTGATTTCATCTTTTATGAATAATATTGGGGCCATAGGGATCATGCTTCCTACTTCAAAAAGAATGGCGCATAGAGCAGGCGTAGAAAAAGCAAATTTTGGGATGCCGCTTGCATATGCTGCAATTCTTGGCGGATCGGTGACGCTTATCGGAACAGCTTCAAATCTTATCGTATCGGCATTCAGGTTACAGGCATTTGGCCAGCCATTTAAAGTGTTCGACTTTGCTGCTCATGGTTTGGTGATGGTTGGAACCGGTTTAATTGTATTGTTTGTATGCCAGGCATGTGGACTTATTCCCACTCAGCAAAAAGCTGCCGGGGATGAAAGACAAACATTGTCAAAAGAATCGATACTAATAGAACCCGCTGCAAAGAGCAGCCCCAAAAAAACGACTATCGTCCTGATTTCCTTAATACCAGTTATGTTTCTGACTAGTATCGGTCTTATACATCCTGCTGTTGGATTCGGATTTGTGGTGATTTTCTGGATATTGACAAGCATCCTCTCATTAAAAAACGCTTATAAAAACATAAATATTCCTCTTATTATATTTCTCGGCAGCATGCTCAGCATTTCTGACATCTTGAATGATACTGGTGCTCTTCAAGCGGTTGTGGGCTTAATTATTCCGATGTTCAGTTCTCTGCCGCATTATTTACTGATCCTCATCATATTATTTGTGTCAGCTTTATTTGCAAATGTGGTAGACAGCTCAGTTGCTGCAGTACTCATATCACCTTTGGTAATACAGCTTACCCAAACAGGCGCCGTTGACGTAAGCGCAGATGCATTACTCATGGCCGTTGCGGCGGGAGCAAGTCTTGGAATAGTGCTTCCGACTGACCAGGCTGTCATAGTGGCAATGGAAAGTACGGGATTTTCAAGAATGAGCTTCATTAAAACAGGCGCTGTCGTTGCATTAACTGCAGGTATTTTTGCTGCACTGGCAATA
>CAYNIY010000057.1:3910-9347 GCA_964397525.1 uncultured Eubacteriales bacterium | reverse complement strand
CACAATGATAGCAAGGGGTCTTATTATAAATGAGAGTCAATCTCCTTGGCGCTGAAATAGATGCTTTGAGCATGGATGATACCGTGGAGCGGGTGGCTGCCCTGGTCAGGGATTACCGGCCGTACCGCATTATGACCTTGAATCCGGAATTCCTGTACCGGGCCCAGTCTGACCAGGAACTGCTGGAACTATGCCGGCGGGCGGATATAGTCACCGCGGACGGGGTGGGGATAGTCTGGGCCTGCCGGGTGGCCGGACAGCCGGTTCCGGAACGGGTGACCGGGATTGACCTGATGCTCCGGCTGGCGGAAAGAGCAGCCGCAGAGAATTGGAGTGTCTACCTTTTTGGCGCTGCTCCCGGAGTGGCTGGTGAAGCGGCGGACAGGCTCAACCGGGATTACCCCGGCTTGAGGATAGCAGGCACCCGCCACGGTTATTACCAGGGGGATGAAGAAGACAGCATTGCAGCAGACATTAAAAAAGCCAGACCGGACCTGCTTTTTGTGGCGCTTGGCGCGCCCAAACAGGAAATATGGATAGATAAGTATTTTGGGAATTTTGGATCCGGGGTTGCTGTTGGGGTAGGAGGCAGTTTTGACGTTCTGGCCGGCAGGGTGCAGCGCGCTCCCCGCTGGATTCGCCAGCTGCACCTGGAATGGCTGTCCCGCCTTTTGCGGGATCCCTCCCGCTGGCGCCGCCAGCTGATCCTGCCGCTTTTTGCCTGGACAGTGATCAGGCACTACAAACTAAAAAGATGAGACAGAGGGACTGTCCTGACTGTCTCACTTCAGGAGAAATATCATGCCTAAGGTGGTAATCTCAGGGTATTACGGTTTTCACAACAGCGGTGACGAAGCAATGCTTTATGCCATGCTTACGGCTCTGCGGGATGCAGTCCCCGGCCTGGAGGCAGCAGTGCTTTCAAAAGACCCGGTTTACACAGCCCGGGAATTTGGCGTCACCTCCATACCCAGGGACAAACCGCTGCTTGTATTGAAAGCGCTGGGAAATTCAGACCTTTTAATCAGCGGCGGCGGCGGGCTTTTACAGGATATAAACGGGCCAAAGAGCGTAATCTATTATCTGGGTGTAGTCGCCATGGCGATGCTGCTTGGCAAACCGGTTTACTTTTATGCCCAGGGCTTCGGGCCTGTCAATTCCGCCATGGGCAAAGCGCTGGTGTACCAGGTGGCAAACCGTGTCAAGCTGATCACGGTCAGGGATCCCGACTCCAGGGACGAGCTTAAAGCTCTGGGAATAACAAGGCCGCGGCTGGAAGTCACGGCGGACCCGGTGCTCGGGCTGGACACGTCGCTGGTCGACAGGAAAAAAGGCCGGGACATCCTGGAACTGCTGGGAGCGGACAGGCGCCCCTTGGCAGGCATTTCTGTCAGGCCCTGGAAAGGGTTGGAAGACTACAAGAAGGTGGTGGCAAGAGCGGCCGATGACCTCTTGGATCAGGGTTGGCAGGTGCTGCTGGTCCCGATGCACTGCCCCGGCGACGCCGTCACCTGCCGGGAAGTGGCTGCCATGATGAGGGGCAGAGCCTTTCTTTTAGAAGACCGGACCGGCTACATGGATGTGCTGTCCATTATGGCCAATCTTGACCTGGCAATAGGCATGAGGCTTCATTTTCTCATCTTCGGCGCTATTTTCGGGGTGCCTATGGTCGGCATTCCTTATGATCCCAAAGTAAGCCGCTTTCTGCAGGCGATCGGCCTGCCTGCTGTTTTCAATGTGGAACAGCTTGACTATAATGAACTTTCGGCAGGGATAAAAAGTGTTCTGGCTGACAGGGACAGGATCAGCGCCGGGCTAAAAGGAAAGATCGCCGACCTGCGCACCGGGGCTTTGAAAAACGCTCTAATGGCTGCTGAACTTTTAAGGTCTGACTGACGTCTAATTATAACAGGAGCATTGGCGGGATAAATCCCGCCCTACAGGAGGCTCTGCGAGTTTAGTCGCACGCCAGGTTGTAGGGCATTTGGGGTAAATCTCATCTTGCAAGGCTGCAGTACATGATGTACAATTTACCAATATGGATTTAGGTCAGTGTAATCCCGTCCGGCAGAGTTCTAGCAGGATTTAAAGCTGACATGTCGAAGTTTTTTTGCCAAGGGGGAGTCATTATGAGATTCAATAAAATTAAAACAGCCATCCCGGTTTTACTGGCAGCAGCCTGCCTGTTTCTGGTTTACTCAGCCTTTGCCGGCACCGAAAGCGATCCGGGCGGCAGCGGCGATCCTCTGGTAACGCAGAGTTATGTTGACCAGTATGTCCAGTGGAAAGTAGTTGAATTGGAAATCGGCCAGGTTCTGACAGGCAGCGCCGGCACTGAAATAATAGTCAGGCGGGGGCAGGCGGTAGTAATTGATCCCGTCGGTAACGGTATTCCTGATGTCACCTCTGGTATCGATATAAATGCGGGCAGCACGGTAACGAACAATCACCTGTTAATAATCCCGCGTGATGACGGGCGGGCTTTAGGGGCAAAGTCAGATCTTGTGGTAATGTACAGGGGAGGGGCTTCAGTAAAGTGAGCAGTTGGAGCAATACTGTAAACAGCCGCATACTGAATGGGGTGAGCTCAATTGGACAAGCCTAAGCGCAGATTGAAAAGAAAAGCGCCATTTATCATCGCTGGTGCAGTGCTGTTGATCGTGCTGCTTGCCGGTGGTATATACGCGGGCGGGAGGGCAATCAATCCCGCTTCGGATGGTGTGCCATCTATTGTAACAAGCGGGAAGAGGATCAATGTGCTGCTGCTGGGCATCGACGCCCGTGAGGGTGAAACCATGGCGCGCTCTGATTCAATCATCATGGCCAGCATTGATCCCAGGTCCAAACAGATCTCCCTGCTTTCCATACCACGGGATACCAGGGTGGAAATCCCCGGCTATGGCTGGGATAAAATCAACAGCGCCAGTGCTTACGGCGGGCCGGAGCTGACCACGAAGGTTGTATCAAGCCTCGTTGGGGTGCCGATTAAAAATTATGTCATGACCAATTTCAGCGGTTTCAAGGACGTTGTGGACGTCCTGGGGGGTGTTACCCTAAATGTTGAGCAGGATATGTACCATCCGGATGAAACCGATTTAGACAATGAGATTGACCTGAGTGAAGGGCTGCAGCGCCTGGATGGTGAAAAAGCGCTGCAGTATGTAAGGTACCGGGGTTATGAACAGGGAGACATAGACCGCACCAAGCACCAGCAGATATTCTTAACAGCACTGGCCAAGGAAATACTGCAGCCCAGCACTTTACCCAAGCTGCCGAAATTAATTGCTGAAGTTAACAAGTGTGTCACTACAAATATGAGCACCAGTGAAATGGTTAAAACAGCTTCAACAATAAAAAGCTTTGAAGAATACAAAATGGTTTCCCAGACCCTGCCGGGGCGGAGTATCGAGGTCGGCGGCGGAAGTTACTGGGGTGTTGATCCGTCAGAAGCTAAACAGATGGTCGTGAAGCTGTTCAACGGCGAGGTCTCTGCTGAAATCGTGCTGAGCACACCGCTCACAGGCCGCTATGCCCCGCCGGAAGACACAGCAGAAGAGGAAGAGGATGAGGAAGCGCTGGCTGCCGATGTCAAACCGCAGGCCGATGCCAAAACTGGCCAGAGCGCGATCAGGCCAGCTACCAAAACCGATAAGCCAGGCAGCACAGACAGTTCCAGTGAGACAGAAAGTTCAGGCTCCACAGACAGTACAACGCCCAGGGTAATCATAACCCCTATCGATACGGGGACGACTGACAAAACCAGCACGGACAGGAGCGGCACTGCAAAAACCGGCACATCAATATAATAAATACAATGAGGGCGTCATTCACGACGCCCTCTTTTTTTTATCATTCCCGCATAACCTAGCAGCAAAAACAGGCGGCTCTATTGTTCCAGGGGGGGTGTTTCCTGGCCGTCCAGGTGGGGCAGCGCTGCGGTTGTGCCCAGCAGGAGCCAGAAGTAAACAGTCATGGCGGGCACTTCGAATATGTTTTCCACCCCGTTGTGCAGCAGTACGCCCATCAGGCCGGCGAACAAGCCGCCGGCAAGCCCCTTCAGGTAGGGATCTGTCAGTCTCCGGTATGAGTTAAGGGCGCAGCGCACGCCGCTGAATAACAGCCAGGCCAGCGCGGCCAGGCCGATCAGGCCGGACTCCGCGCCTGTCTTCAGGTAAAAGTTGTCTACATAGTTGCTGCTCGGTATATAGCGGGCGGCAACCGCCCCGCCGTAGCGCCCGAACCCCTCACCAAACAGGGGATTGTTCTGCATCTTCTCTATCGCCTTGTTCCAGCGGGCCACCCGTCCCGCCCTGGCGCTGCTCAGCAGGTAGGCCGGTGACAGCATGTAGCCAATGCGGGAGGATATGCCCGGAATGAGCTTTGGCGCAGCATAGACCGCGGCGCCCAGGGCCAGCAGGATGCGCCAGTTATAAATGAGACCGTAGATGACAATAGCGCCGGCCATTGCCAGCCAGGCCCCCCTGGAGTAAGTGAAGATCAGGCTTAGCGCCATCGGAGCGAGGCAGGCCATATAATAATATCGCAGCAGCCTTGTCCTGGCTGAGAACAGCTGGCTCACGGTGACCGGTATCAACAGCACCAGGAAACTGCCCATGACGTTGGGGCTGGCCAGAATGGAGAACACCCTGGTTCTGACACCGCTTTCTGCTGAATCCAGCCAGGTGGTTGGTATCTCCACCCCAATGATGTACTGGTATACTCCATGGAGTGCTATCAGCGTGCCCATGGCAACAAGCAGGTTTATCAGCGCCCGCGCCTGCTTTTTATTCAGCAGCAGGTTGCTGGCCACAAAGAACCACAACATATACTCCACATATACCCGCAGCCCTTCGACCGCGATGCCGATCTGGGGTGAGCGGACCAGGAAAAGGAATACAAACACCGCCAGAAAGAGCAGTATCGGCAGGTCCATCGGGGTAAGGCGGTAGGTGAGCCTGCCCCGCAGGGCCATCTGCACCGGCCAGGCCAGGACAACGAGGATTAGCAGAAGCTCGTCCCAGTTGCTTGCCAGTAAAGCAAACCTCGAATTGCGCAGGGCGAAGTCTACGGCAGGATAGCAAAAAACAACCGCCAGGACCGTCTCCGCCCGGCACCCCGCCATATTATTTAAGATTACACTGTGTTTCAAAAAAGGGTGGAGCTTGATATTGATAAAAAAGCTGCCAGGCATCCCTCGCCTCACGGCCTGACCCGCCAGCAGCAGCGGCCGCAGCAGCAGGTTGGCAATGCAGGCGAGCATTCTGGCAAAAAGAGAGCTCCGAATTACCTGCTGCCGGTTCTGCCAGCCTGTGTCCGTGAGCCACCTGCAAAAAATGCTGTGGCGGCAGGTATTGGCCAGGCCCGCCCCCAGGCGGCCAATCAGGCTTTCCTGCCAGGCCAGTGTGATCATCGCGCTGTTCCTCCCCGCTGAATCATG
>CAYNIY010000057.1:0-3810 GCA_964397525.1 uncultured Eubacteriales bacterium | reverse complement strand
AACGGGATAATCTCCTTGTGGAATGATTGCTAAATTGATAAAATGAGAAAAGTACAGCCGGGAGGGCGCTACTGTGAGACCTTTAAAGGTAATTCATATCATTGGCGGCGGGGAATTCGGCGGGGCGGAAAAACATATTTTAAACCTGGCCGGAGCGCTTGACCGCCAGGCAGTTGAGCTTACAGTCTGCTGCCTTTTTAGTGCGCCCTTTGTTGAAATTGCTGCCAGGGCCGGGATCAATGCTCTGGCGTTGCCCATGAGGAACAAAGCTGACCTGGGTATGATCCGGAAGCTGGCCGCCCTGATTAAAAGCGGGGGATTTGACCTGGTCCATACTCATGGGGTCCGGGCTAACCTGCTGGGGAGGCTGGCCGCCCGCCAGGCAGGGTGCAGGAAGGTCATCACCACGGTGCACAGTCTGTTGGAGAAAGATTGCCAGGGTATCATCAGCCGCACCGCAAACAACCTTACTGAGCGCGCCACCAGGTTCTTAACGGACCGTTTTATTGCTGTTTCTCAGGGGCTGAAGGACAGGCTGGTTGCCGGCGGTATTCCTGCAGACAGGATAACGGTGATTTACAATGGTATATCAGTGGATGAGATCCGCCGTTCTGCCGGGGCGGGGCCTGCTATTGAAAAGGAGAGCGCGGCGCTGATTGGTATTGTCGCGCGCCTGCACCCGGTAAAGGGGCACCGGTATTTTCTTGAAGCAGCCAGGGATATCCTGCAGCAAAGGCCGGAAGCCCGTTTTTTGATCGTGGGGGAAGGCCCGTACCGCCCAACCCTGGAAAAGCTTGCCGGCAGTCTGGGGATTAGTGACAAAGTGTCATTTACAGGTTTTGTGGAGGATATATATGCATTGATGTCCGGACTGGACCTGCTGGTGATATCATCACTGTGGGAAGGATTCGGACTGACAGCGGCAGAGGCGATGGTGCTCGGTGTGCCGGTTGTCGCAACCAGCGTGGGCGGGCTGCCCGAGGTTGTAAAGCATGGGGAAACCGGCCTTCTGGTGCCGCCGGCCGATGCGTCCGCATTAGCCGGCGGGATACTGTGGATGCTGGGGCACCCGCGGGAGGCGAGGCACATGGCTGAAAAAGGCGGGGAAGCCGTGCGGCAGAAATTCACCGCCGGGGAAATGGCCCGCCGGACGGCAGAGCTGTATCGAAAGGTGGCGGCTGAAATTCGTGCTTAAGGGAGAGAGTATCCTCTGCCTGGCCGCGGCAGGCTGGGCGGGCATGTGGGCGCGCGCGCAGCAGTTCATGTCCATATATGCCGCTACGGGCAGCCGGATCATGTACGTAGATCCACCGATTACATATCTTTCCCCTTTCAAAAATCCTGCTATGCGCGGCGCTCCGAGAAACAGCTGGCAGCCCAGGGGAGAAAATGTTTATACATACAGCCCGCCGGTCATCCTGCCGTTTGGCAATATGTACCGGGGGATTAACCGTTTGAACCAGAGGATTATTGCCGCCGGCCTGGCAAAAGCCTGCGCCGCATTGGCTTTTAAGCCCACCATATACTGGACATACCTTCCCAACACGGTTGACCTGAGCCTGCCTGACGGTGTTGCCTTGGTTTATGACTGTGCCGATGAGCATACCGCCTTTCCGGGCCTGATTAACAAAGAAACAGTTTTACAGATGGAAAAGGAGCTTTTTGCCCGCGCCGACGTATCGCTGGCCAGCGCCCGCGAACTCTATCAGCGCAAGAAAAATTACTCGCCGCGCCTGGCGGTGGTGCCCAACGGCGCTGACGTGGAGCATTTCAGCCGCGCCTTAAAGCCCGGCCTGGCAGCGCCGCCGGAATTGGCGCAGCTGCCCCGGCCGATTATCGGTTATATCGGGGCGGTCAGCCCCTGGCTGGACCAGGAGATGCTGGCAGAAGCCGCCCGCGCCCACCCGGAATGGTCCTTTGTCTTAATCGGACCGGTGGATACCGATGTGTCGCTGCTCAGTTCTCTGCCCAATGTTCTCCTGCCCGGCCGCCGCCCCTACAGCGAGTTGCCGGCTTACCTGGGATATTTTGACGCGGCCGTAATACCCTTCAGGATCAACAGCCTGACTACAGGCGTGAACCCGGTGAAGCTTTACGAGTACCTTGCTGCCGGCAGGCCGGTTGTCTCCTCTGACCTGCCCGAGGTCAGGGCCTTCCGGCCCCAGGTGGCAATAGCCAACAGCAGTGCTGAGTTTGTCAGCAGGCTGGAGGAGGAACTGGCGGCGGACTCACCCGGAAAAAGGGCAGAGCGGCTGCTGATTGCCGGCCGGCATTCGTGGAGTGCCAGAGCTGAAGCTGCAGCAGCGGCTGTTGAGCAGTTCAGGAACAAAAAAAACAAGGTTGGGAATGCAAACCAGTGAATAACACACCGGAACTGGCACAGAGACGGGAGATCATCCCGGAATTATACGTTTTGAGGGGCCTGGCCCTTTTGGGCATAGTCTTTCAGCACGCCTTGGGGGTATATGTTCGCAGGGAAAACATCCCTTTCGCTGATGCCGTCATGATCGGCATGTTTTTCAACCTGGTCAAGTTCGCTGTGCCAGCCTTCGTTTTTGCCGCGGGGATGGCGCTTTTTTATAATTACTACAGTAAGCTGAATTACCCGCTGTTTATAAGCAAAAGGATATGGGAAATATTACTGCCGTACGTGTTATGGACAGCAATTTATAGTGTCTACAATCACGGCATCCCCATCGTCAACCAAACCTGGCTGGTGGAATTCGGCAATAATGTTATGCTGGGGACAGGAGAGTACCATCTCTGGTTCGTGGTCCTCATTTTCCAATTCTATTTATTTTACCCCCTGGTCCTGGCCCTTTTTAAATTATTCAGGGCCGGGGGAGAGTTTATTCAGTACCTGGCCGTGGGCTTGCTCGCAGTGCTGTTTACGGCGCTGATGTGGTTTTCCGCCAGCTATATCCCGCTCCATGATTTTCATTTCAGCAGCCGGTTTTTGCAGGCGTTTTTGGTGGATTACCGTGACCGAAGTTTTATTTATTTTTTGTTTTATTTCATCATGGGCGGGATAGCAGGGGTTTCGCTGATCAGATGGCGCGAATTTGCACAGAGGGCGGCGGGCTGGAACAGCTTTATATTTGCAAACCTCTATATGTTAATCGGCTACGAATTAATAAAGAGCGCACCTTGGGGCAGCGTCGACTTAAACTACTCGACATCTTTAAAACCGTCGATGTTTTTTTACACTGTGTCCGCGATTATCCTGATCTATGGCCTGTCCATGGTTATTGCCAGGTACAGTTCGCTGTTTTACATGTCCCTGGAGCAGATCGGCAGGCTCTCATATGGAATTTACCTGGCCCACGCCCTGGTGCTGGTTTACGCGGTCAGGGCGGTGGACCATGTGCTGCCCACCGGGCAGGCCCTTTGGCTGAGCGTCCTGGCTTCTATCTTGTGCATCCTGGTTTCCTGGGGAACCATGTTCCTGATCAGCCTGATCCCGGGCTGCGGCATTTTAATCGGCCCCCACAGAAAACGTGGGAAATGAGGAAGCAAAGGGACGTTCTTTTTGCTTCCTTTTCTATTTGCTTACAGCGTCTCTATCGTTGGACGCTGCAGACAGCGTTGCGGGGACACATCATCTGAGACGTGAGACGTGAGATGTGGGAATTAGGGCTGAGAACTGTAGGTGCGGCTTTAGCCGCACAACAGCACAGATCCATCTGTCACGTTTATAGTTAAATGTTACCAGACAGCGGAAAGGGGACACATCCGAATTTAGGATATGCCCCCAATGTCACAATATCAATAAGTCAACAAAATATAAGTCAACAAAATATAAGTCAACAA
>CAYNIY010000056.1:0-9438 GCA_964397525.1 uncultured Eubacteriales bacterium | reverse complement strand
TATCCTATAGCAATTACTTTATAAGGTCCGATGAGCCAGCTGTTTATTTCCAGCATGTTTGAAACAACGCCTACTGCGAGTTTCTCGCTAATTTTGTAGTAGTTCAGGCAGGTGCCGCATACCAGCATTTCCGTTCCCCTGCCTGCCATTGCCTGCAGCTGCTCCAAAACGGGAGAGCCCTCAATGGTTAGGTGCACAGCGGTGTTCAGGAACAGCAGCGCCGCCGGCGGCGTCTGCTGAGTCAGGGTCACCATCAGGCTTTTCATCAGCACTTCGCCCAGGTCCGGAGAGCCCTGCCCGATGCTGTTTGTGGTGATGAAATAAACATTCCCGGTTGTTTCATTGATCCCGTGTGTTTTTTCCGAATCAGAGGCAGCAGTTGTTATCTTACTGTCCGGTACGGTTATTTCAAGGTGGAAGAGTCCTTCCTGTTCCTTTACATTAACACTGCATCCTGACTTTTTGGCAAGGCGTGAAACATTCTCGCGGGCTACGGTATTATCTACGATGACCAGGATATCTTTTTCACTCCCTGAGTCGATAACCTTTTTAGTCTCAATAACCGGCTGCGGGCAGGCCAAACCCCTGCAGTCAATTGTTCTGATGTTCAAATATATCGCCCTTTCACTATTTATTCAGATGCAGTTTTATTCAAGTTTAAAACATAATAATCCTCTATATATATTATCTATATATTTTATTACAATGTGTTTATATATAAAGATCCGTTATAGTTCTTGTATCAGCATTTCCAGTTCGCCAGCTTCAAAATTATAGTGCTCCCCGCAAAAATGACAGCGGACCTCTGCCTGCCCTTGTTCCTGATATAGTTTTACTATCTCATCTTTCCCCATGGCAGTCAGGATGTCTTTCACCCTTTTCCTGGAGCAGCCACATTTAAATTTAAGCGGTGTACTCTCCAGAAAGCGTACTTCCAGACCTCCCACCGCAAGCGTTACTATTTCTTCAGCCGACATCCCACGTTCGATCAGGCTGCTGACCGGTTCCATCTCTCCCAGGCTTTTCTCTATATGAAGCAGCACTTTTTCATCGGCGTCAGGAAACAGCTGGATCATAATACCACCGGAAGCTTTCACCGCACAGTCAGGTGCAACCAGCACACCCAAGGCGACTGCTGCTGGGATCTGCTCCGATTTCAGGAGGTACCAGGCCACATCTTCAGCAATCTCTCCGGAAACCAGTTCAACACTCCCTATGAAAGGCTCTTTCAAGCCCATATCTTTAGAGACATAAAGAAACCCCTTGCCAACTGCCTCCCCTACAGGCAGCTTGCTTTCAATCGTACATGGCAAGTCAACGTGAGGTTCCTGGATATATCCCCTGACCTCTCCAACAGCGTTTGCGGTAACGATAATGGCCCCGACAGGACCGCTGCCATTTACCCGCAGCGTCAGCAGGTCGTCTCCTTTTAGATTTGCGCCCAGTAATATCCCGGCCGTCAACGCCCGGCCAAGTGCCGCGCTTGCCACAGGCCAGGTATCATGCCTTACCCTGGCCTCTTCAGCAAGCCCTGTTGTTATGGCGGCAAAAACCCGGAATTGATTATCTGCGCTGATGCCCCTGACTAAATAATCATTCATATTATCTCCTATTTGTTTATATTCCCTTATCATTATAAACCAAGGAAAAACAAACGGCCCACAAATAGTGAGCCGTTTATCTTGATTTTAATAACCGATCCAATGTATTTTATCACCCTTCCTTTTGGGAGCAGGTGGTTCCTGGTCGGGATAACCGATTGGGATTACAGAAACGAGTTCCTTGTCCGTGATGTCCATCTCTTTATTGATCTGGTCCTGCGCATACTTAGGTGCGGTCATCCAGCAGGTGCCCAGGCCTTTTTCTTTGGCCAGCAGCAGTATGTTCTGGATTAGAGCCGCCGCGCTGAGAGCATTAGTGTAGCGTTCGTGCTCCAGTTTGTATTTTTCCAGGGATGTCATGTCCTGCCTGAGTTCATAGATGTGCTTCGGCATGTAAACCAGCAGCACCACCGGCGCGCCGCCTATGTTTTTAAAATAATTCATGGTGATGTTCACCATTTTTTCCGGGAACAGCTTTTCGAGCGTGGGCTTAAATATTTCGCTGGCTACAATCATGCTGTCCAGCAGTTTTTCCTTCTGATCACCCTTAACAACATAGATATCCCAGTTCTGCCTGTTTGTGCCCGAGGGCGCCCACAACGCGACCTCCAGCAGTTCCTGCAAAACCTCCTGCGGGATATCCCTGTCCAGGTACTTGCGTATGCTCCGCCTCTCCTTTATAATTTCACTGAGATTCAAAATCACACACCTCACTCTCATATTTTATAATATTTTAACACTAAACACGGAGGTATTATTCTTGAGTGCCAGCCATGCATGGAGAAAAGTAACACTTCAAAACGAGAGAAAACTTGCACTTGCCGGCCTGATTCATACCGGCAGTGAGCCAGGCACGATAGTGGTCGTCTGCCATGGCTTCAGCGGCAGCAAAGAAGGTGGCGGCAGGGCTTTAACCATGGCGGAAGAACTCGGCAGGCTGGGTTACTCCTCCCTGCTTTTTGATTTCAGCGGCTGCGGTGAAAGCGAAGGACACTTTTCCGATATCAGCCTTTCAAACCATATAAATGACGTGAAATGTGCTGTTGACTTCTGCCATGATTACGGCTTCAATTCTATTGTTACAGTGGGACGGAGCTTCGGCGGCACTGCGGTTTTATGCCACGGCGGCATTGAAATTAAAGTGGCCGGTGTCAGTGCCTGGTCCGCACCCGCGGAGCCGTTCAGGCATTTTTCAGGGTACCTGAAAGGGCCTGCCCCTCTTGAAAGAGATCTCGTTCCCCTGACAGGACAGGGCGGCACTGTTTTTGTTAAGAAAAGTTTTTTTAACGATTTGAGCAGGCATGACGTGCTTTGCCGCGCTTCCCTGCTTTCCCCGCGGCCGCTGTTGGTAGTGCACGGGGAGAAAGACGACGTTGTCCCCCCGGTGAACGCGAAATTTATTTTCGACTCCGCCGGGGAACCAAAAACCTTGAAAACCATACCGGGCGCCGATCACCGGTACAGCGGCCATTACCGGGAGGTTTGGGAAACCTTCTTCAGCTGGCTGCAGGCAAATTTCCCTGCATAACTGAAGTGTGGCGCTGCCTTCCCAGAACCCCTGTTGTTCAATCCGGCAATTCATGGCGAAACACATTTTTTAGACGCGCCCAAAAAAAATGCGGCAATGTGGATAAACACCATTGCCGCACCTTTGATTAAGCCATCTTTTCAAATTCCTTTTTGCTGGCGCCGCATACGGGGCAGACCCAGTCATCGGGGATATCTGCAAATGCTGTTCCGGGAGCTATGCCGCCGTCCGGGTCACCTGCTGCCGGATCATACACATACCCGCATACCTTGCAAATATATTTTTCTGACGGCATACTATTTTTCTCCTCTTCTTTTTTGACATAAGTTGGCGCCGAAGGCGGCGTGGTTCCCTTTTTCACCTGGTGATAGTATGCATATGTCATAGGAGTACCCGCAGTCAGTATTTCCGCACCGGTAATCTCGCCTACAAAAACAGTGTGTGTGTTGGCGTCAAACTCCTGAACCACCTTAGCCTCAATATATGACAGGATGTGTTCAGTCAGGTAAGGCACGCCGCTCTGGCTTGTCTTGTAGGCGATACCTTCAAATTTTTTCACTTCCCGGCCAGATTTAAAGCCAAACTGCCCGATTGTACTCAGCGGCACCTCCTGTGACAGGATGGATACCGTGAATACCTTGCTGTCCTTGATGTATTCGTGCGTGAGGTTGTTTTTGTTGATGCTTACCGCGATCGTCGGCGGTTCATATGAAAGCTGGAACACAGTGTTGGCAACCTGGCCGTTTAAAGCATCGCCTTTTTTGGATGCAATGACATAAACACCATAGCTGATATTGAACAGCGCTTTAGGGTCCAATTAAGAAACACCTCTTTCTCATGTTTCTTCTTATCTTCTGATTATTTTCTTAAGCTTTTCTAATAAATTTCTTATCATTTACTTAATCTTTTTAATTGGCAACTATTCATATTTGCGCAGTTTTCTCTTCCAAACCTTGCAGAACTCCTCGTGCCCCGGGCTGGAAAAGCGTTTTATTACCAGCGAAGCCACAACCACTGCCAGGGGCGGCGCCAGGCCTACATGCGTCACCAGAAGCGAAGAAAGGGCTGCTGCCACCGCCTTGTCATTTACACTGAAGGCTGCCGTTAATTCCTGCCGGTCTACCATATCATCGATATCGTCGCCGCAGATGAATTTATATGTCTCCACGTTCCAGCGCCGGAACATGCGCATGCCAAATTCGCGTGCATTCTCAATGTACTCCACTTCCGGCTCATTGTACGCTATGATCGGGTCAAACGAACCGGCTGTCGCAGGATCTGCAGCCATGGCTCTCGCGATCATGCCCAAGCGCTCATAAAGATCTTCTTCATTTAATTTTGACAGTTTCTCAATCACCGGTTCGGCAAGTGTGGCCAGTGGTCCCATATTTCACCTCCAGACTCTTAAATGCAGCTTATTTTGAGAATATATTCACCGTGTTTGTGGCGCCGTCATACTGTACCGTGCTGCCGAGCTCCTCGGCGATGAACCTCAGCGGCACCATGGTCCTGCTGCCCGTGATGAAGGGAGGCGCATCAAGCTGTTTTTCAATACCGTCGACCATATAGCCCGGCTTGTTGATATACATGTTGATGACAGAACCATTGCGCATGATATTGATCTGATCGGGCTCAACCCAGCCCACCTCAAACCCGAGCGCTTCTGCCAGACTGCGCAGCGGCACCAATGTCCTGCTGCCGCCTTCAACCTCGACCATATAAGGGTCTACATCAAACGCGACCGGTACCCCGTTCAGATTTATGACAGGAACGTTCTTGATCGGTGCAGCGGTGCTTTCCATCAGTTTCTCCAGTTCGATGCTGTTGGCAGGAGTCAGCACGGGAATAATCACCTGGACGTCACGATCAGCCTTGGCATCAGCATCGCCCTCTATCAAAAGGTCGAGCATGGATGTCCCGTTGCTTTGATTCTTGACATTTACCTTAAATGTATCATGAGATTTTGATGAAGTGGCAGTCTGGTTAAACTCACCCGTTATCAATCCGTCCACATTCATCTGCTCTGCGCTCGCAACCGCCTTGACTTCTATCGAATAGGTCCCGTCCAGCAGATCCTTGCCGCTTGCGTAATCAGATTTTATCACTATCTGGCCGCTGAAGTCCGGCCCTCCGCCAATATCCATAATCATGTTCATGCTGTTTTGCCCAGGAGAAAGAATGGAGGCCTCGTACCTCAGCTCTTTCATAACCATGACACCCGCCATCATTTTCTGCACTTCCGCTTGAGTGTCGGGATAGGAACCGTCATTAATGCTCTTCTCTATACCAGCCAGGAGTTCTTTCTTCATCATTGCAGCTGTCTCCGGCTGTCCTCCGGCAGTAGCAAAATAGCTCTCCACTATTGATGCGAACCTTTCTCTCTCATCAGCGACCTTGTTCAATACTGCGAGGGTCACTGCTTCAAAACCCTCCTGGTCCAGAACGAATACGATCTGCTGGTCTGCCAGGGAAACGGAGAAGTATTCTTCCGGTATTGCCTCTACAAAGAAAATCATCAGTTCTTTAAATTCAGGTGGAATGTACTGGCCCCTGTTGAAATTGCCCCACATGGCGGGGATGCTCTGATCTGAAGTATAAGCATAAGGCGGCAGCACTTTTCCCTCCGGTACTATCCCGGCGTTTAAATTATTTAACAAAGAGAGAATCTCTGTTGTTAAGATCATTCTTCCTTCATCAATAAACATGCTGCCATAATATTGGCCGCCGTCATAGTTGACGAAATAATGCATTTCCATTTTATTTTCCGGTGAATCAAGCTTGTATTCCATTTTGAGGTCCGCGCCGGCCATTTTGGCCACCGGCGGGTAAGATGAAGCTAGCATACCGTCCAATTTTTTCACCTGGTAATAGGCGGTGCCTGAGGATGTTTTATTAATATCGCCTGTTGGAATAAAATCAGCGCTCTGCAGCTTTTCCAGCATGATTTGTTTTGCTGTTAACTCAGAAGCGGCACTGGCGGAAAAAACAACACCGAAGCACACCAAGATAACCACAGCAAAAACCAGATGCTTTGTTTTAAACATATATATACCCTCCTCCGGATAAATGTTTTTTTTGTTCTCGAAAGCAAGGAACATTACTTTTTATTATACAAACACCTCCCACAACTCTCTATATCTATACTCTAACATATGCAGGCCTGCTACAAAACAGAAAAATGACAAAAATAAACTATTTTCCCACTGCAGCCATATTTACCGGTACTTCTATATCCAATAGAGGAGCATGCTGCTGCGCCCCATAAACATCGCTGTCCCCGGGACTGCCGGAAACCACCGGCCGCACGATGGTAGCTTTTATTGCGTTGGCTTGCTCAAATTCCACTACTTTTAAAACACTCTCGGTTTTTATGCCGTATAAGCCGGCGAATAATTTTTTTGTAAAAATACCTGAACTTCTGGCCAGTTGGAAATTTGCCCGATCCTTAAAAATGATGTCAAATGTAAGCTCGTAAGGGCCAGAGTTTTTGCTGCGGATAACGCTGGCCATATCAGTAATTTTTAACGTTTTCATGATCGTCAAACCTCCAAAACTAATATGAAATATTGTCAGACCCGAGTTGATCTATTTTACATCAATTATCTCCATGGGAAACAGCTCAAAAGGATCAGCTACTTCCATCAGGTGGTAAATATTAAAATTGAATACTTCCCCGCCTCTGAATTCCGAGGGTGAGAAAGGAAACGCAAGGTTGCCTGCCGTAGCGATCCTGCCCGGATAGCTGCAGTGCATCATAGTGGAACGCGCAAAGCCGCAGATGGCATCGGCTGTTTCCTGGGTATTACCTGTAACTTCGATTATTATCCCCAGCTCGTGTGGGGAGGCGGCCCGCACCGGTTCCAACGGCCCCATGACCCCGTTCTTGCCATAAACTATAAAATTCAAGGAGTATTCCAGGCCTGAACCGGCAAAATTATCCTTTGTCCTCTCTCTGACTGTCTCAATGACATTGTCTATCTCCCTGATCATAACCGGATCCCTGCAGCCGGCAATGGCAACTGTCCTGCAGCCGGCCCTTCTTACGCCCTCCAGTTTAACGGTATACTTTTCAGCAGGAATAAACACGCTGCCGATCACCCTCACCCGGTTTTCCGCAGCCTGTTCAAATTTTGTGTTTCTTAAATCCAAACATCCACCGGGAAGCGGCAGGAACAAAGGATCCGCTTTTTCATATAATGTATGAGCAGCTACCGAAGTCACCGTACAGACCCGCGCCTGGTTCAAGGTTTCCACTTCAAAATACCCCGCGCCAATCCGCCCCAGAAGACAGTCGCTGCCGCTGCCCGGGGTGGAGGCGATAGCGCCGCATTCCAGGATCTTACCCAGATGTATTGCCGGACCAGGTTCAAAGCCAAGCCGTATTGCCGGCGCGGCGAAAACGGAAGGATCATAAGCGCGGCCGGCCACAATAACCTGCGCTCCTGCCTCCAGCGCTCCTATTATCGGCTCTATGCCCATCTGCCCGACAATCCTGACCGCCTCATCGAGATCTTTTTCTTCCAGGTGAGGCACAGGACCCAACGGCTGGACCTTGTTTTGGCGCAGCGAGGCCCTGATCATTTCCCGGTCCACCTCGGCATGGATTACTGCCATTTTAAAACGCAGCTGCTTTTCCCTGGCTATTTCCAGGATCAGATCAACATCTCTTTTTAAATGCGGTTCACCGCCGCTTCCGCCAGCGCTGCCAATGATCAGGGGTATTTTATGAACAACAGCGGCTTCCAGCATCAGCTCCAGATCGCGTTTTACCGCGCTTCTGCCTGTAAATGATATTCCGGCGCCCAGGTAATAAGGCCCCGGATCAGTAGAGCCGGCGTCTACGGCAATAGCATGAGGCGACCTGCTCAATCCTTCTTTAAAAGAACTTACCGGAAATCCATAGCCCAGGATGGCTGTTGGAGATAAAATCACAAACTCTTTCAGCTGATCTCCCCCCATTTCTTCACCATGCCAGTTATTCACAGGGATCTTTATAGTGACAGCTTTTTACGGCAGGGTGCAGGATTCTTTCTCTAGCAGGAGAATATCATTTTTAAAAGATTTTATAAAGGGAGAAAAGCATGAAATACGTAATTTTGCTTGGAGATGGCATGGCTGATTTTAGAATAGACACTCTGGGCGGCAAAACCCCTCTTCAGTTTGCCCGTACGCCGCACATGGATTACCTGGCGGCAAAAGGAGTGCTTGGAACAGCTGATACAGTTCCTGACGGATACCCGCCAGGCAGCGATGTGGCCAATCTCTCGGTGATGGGTTATGATCCCACAAAGTATTATACAGGCCGCTCTCCATTGGAGGCAGTGAGCATGGGCGTTGAACTTGAACAGGAGGACGTGGCTTTTCGCTGCAACCTTGTTACCCTATCTGAAGAGGGTGAGTACGCGGGAAAAACCATGCTGGATTACAGCGCCGATGAAATAGACACACCAGAGTCGGGTGAATTGATCAGAGAGATCAACACTAAAATCGGCACTGAGGATATTGTATTCCATCCCGGGTTCCGCTTCAGACACCTTTTGGTCTGGAAAGGCGGCCCGGAAGGAATGAAGCTGACCCCGCCGCATGACATATCAGGCCAGGTGATAGCAGAGTACCTGCCGCGTGGTGAAGGCGGTGACACCCTGCTGAACTTAATGGAAGAAAGCTATAACATACTGTCCGACCACCGGGTGAACCTGAAAAGGTCAATCCGGGGTATGAGGCCGGCTAACTCAGTCTGGTTCTGGGGAAAGGGGAAAAAGCCCTCCCTGCCTTCTTTTTATGAAAAATACAAGCTCAGAGGAGCTGTAATATCAGCTGTTGACCTGATCAAAGGTATTGGCATTTGTGCCGGACTGGATATAATCAAAGTGGAAAACGTGACAGGTACAGTTGAGACCAATTCCAGGGGCAAGGTCAAAGCCGCGCTTGATGCGCTGGCAGAAGGCAAGGATTTTATTTATGTCCATGTTGAAGCGCCTGACGCAGCGTCGCACAGAGGCGAGCTGGAAACAAAGATAAAAGCAATTGAATTGGTAGATGAGATGCTGGGCCAGCTGCTAGAGGGTTTGGAGCAATTTGAGAGTTACAGGCTGATGCTGCTGCCGGATCACCCCACACCGCTGAGCATCATGACACACACGGATAAACCGGTGCCGTTTGCAATTTATACCAGTGGACAGGACAGCAAGAACGGAAACGGGGTATATGATGAGGAAGCCGCGGAAAAAAGCGGTTTGGCCTTTCCGGATGGATATAAATTAATGGATTATTTTATAAGCGGCAGTAAGGCGTGAGAATATATGACTG
>CAYNIY010000055.1:0-9604 GCA_964397525.1 uncultured Eubacteriales bacterium | reverse complement strand
TTTTGCAGTTGGCCCTCAATCGTCACACCGAGCTCATGATCTGTTTCCAGGACTTTCATCACCACTTGGTCGTCCTGGAAAACCAACCGGAAATTTATGTGGTCATTGACAGCGATAGTATCATACTCTAAGACAAAGGTCTGGGCGTCGGCCCAGGAGCCCCGCATTCCCTGGGGCAGGTTGTAGCTGCCGGGGACCAGACGATAAACCCCATCCAAGCCGACCTGCTGGGGCGGGCTGGGGCGGTTGTCGGTAAATGTAATGTGCAGGGTGGCCTCGGTGGAGTCGTTGAAGTCGAGGCGCAAAGTCTTTAGCTGGAGCGGATTGGATTCAAGTGCATAGGTTTTGCCGGAAATTTCTTTGGCCATTGCAGGCATAGTTGCAACCGGTTTGGGAGCAGGCGCCTGGGCAACTGCGGCAATCGCGGCGTTTAACTGCTCCACTCCTGAGGGATTAGCAGGTAAGGGTTTGCTGGTGTCAACCAGTGTCGGTTCAAGGTATGGCCACACCTCGTCTATCTTAAAACCACCGCCCGTAGTTACCACGATAATGTTCAGGTCCGGCATCACATGGATCCGCTGTCCGCCACGGCCAATGGCCGCATACTCTCCTTCGCCTTCTCCGGACATAGTCCACCATCCATAACCGTAATTATCGCCCATACCTGTCCTGATTTGCACTTTGACCGAGTTTTCAACCCACTCGCTTGCAACGATCTGCCTGCCTTCCCATACACCGTTGTTGAGCCATAGATAACCAAGCTTGGCCGCATCGCGCGGGTGCAGGTACAGGTCGCCCCAACCATGATTAAAACCCTGTGGGTCAGCCGGCCAGATGACCTCGCTGATGCCCAGCGGCTGTAACAGGTTTTGACGGGCGAACTCGAGCGCGCTCATGCCTGTAGACTGCTGCAGGATGCCTGAGAGCAGGTGCATGCCAGGGCTGTCATACACAAATTTAGTACCTGGTTCACTGACTACCGGCCGGTCCAGGGCGAACTGCACCCAGTCTGCGCTGGCCCGCATCTCGGTAAGCGTTCCCTCGTCCTGCTCAAGACCCAGTGAATCCAGCCCTGAGGACATGCCAGCCAGATGACGTACGGTGATCCGTTCTTTGCGGGCATCGCGGTTGGCGATGGTGCAGTCGGGGAAAAATGAGACCATCGGCTGGTCGAGCTGCAGCTTACCCTGGTCGGCGGCAATGGCGATCAGGGTGGTCATAAAGCTCTTGGTCACCGAGGCCACTTCATGGACGGTCCCGCCGTCATAGGGGTAGAAGGAAGCGTCCACTACCACCAAACCATTGCGGATCACGAGCAGGCTGTGGATATCGATGTTGTTTTCGCGAATCCCCCGCAGCCCTTCCGCTATTTTGGCTGAGTCAAAGCCCTGTTCCTCGGGCGTGACGCTCTGCCAGCCCTGGGTAGGCCAGTAGGCTGGCGTGCGAACCGGTTCCGGGTCACGCAAACGGGGGATCATGAAGATGATTAATGCAATCAGGATGACAAGAGCAAGCACTGCCATGAAAAATTTTTTCATTATACACCTCCAGTGGGTTTAATAAATAAAACAGCCGCCCAGCAACAAGGCTGAGCAGCCGCACTTATCAGCTGGCATAACATGTGGAACAATTGTTACCCGGTTTGGGAAGCCAGGCTAAGGGACGCGTAATTAATGGAGTCAAGATAATCTGACAGGCTTTTTGAGAATTCCTTTTCTATAATCAGCAAAGGGTGACCTTCCGGCACCCGGCTGACTATAAAGTCATCAGAAACAGGATCTACAGGATCCACAATAAAAACCTTTGGGCCTAAAATGCTTAACAGTGCGATGCCGGCTTTGGCATTTAAGGAATATATTAAATTTATTGCTTTTTTTCTGTATGAGTATGTCATTTCTGCATCAATGATCACCAGATCCGGTTTGAGCTTTTTGTAAGCTGCAGCAGCTTCCGCTGCGTTTCTGGCTTCACCTATAACAATATAGCCATTATTGTTAAAGGTTTTTGCAATCATTTTTCGCATCATGGTCCTGTTATTTAGAATTAATACCCTTTTGCCCAAAACATAACAACTCCTTAATATTATCAGTCCTGAAAAGAGGCTTCATACAATGTCATTTTTCTGGATGATAGTAAAGGATCTAGGTGTGAGATCCTTCGCTGCCGCTCAGGATGACATTAAAAAAAGCTTTTCTAAAAAGGATAATACAACAGAGAAATTAGAAAATCATTTCCAATTTCTTATAATTTTATTAAATTATATATATACTAAATAAAAGAAAACCTGTCATGTATTTGTGACAGGTTTTCTTGAATATTAGATTATCTATTTTTCTTCCAGCGATTTCATGATTGTTTTCCAGTCGCAGTGCTTTTCGATATTTTCTGCGGCTATTTTTATACCGGTGGCGTCACCGGGATTGATGCGTCTGGAAACCTCAGAAATCTTTTCAATGGCTGTATAAGTGTCATAATGCACCAGGATTATGGGCACTCCTTTTTCTGCGGCGCGTGAGATCACCTTTACATCGGGGTAAAGGCCGCCTGTCAAAATCAAGGCAGATGTGCTGGTCTCGAGGGTAGACAGGGCCAGGTCAGCCCGGTCACCACCCATTACAACGGCTTTATTCGCTGAACGGCGCATGTATTTCAGCGCGCTTTCCATGGTCATGGCGCCTACGATAACTTCCTCCACCAACCGGTCCAGCTTGTCTTCGCCAACCAGCAGCTCGCCCCCCAATACCTCATAATACTCGGAAACAGTCGGTGAGGCGATTTCAGGCCGCATGGGTATAATGCCCAGAGTTGAGCAGCCTGTTTTTTCAAGGATCGGCTTGAAAACCCCTTCCGTTTTCGCCAGCAGCTGCCTTGGCACGTTATTAAATATATGCCCGGTTACCGCCAACCCTCTGGATTTGCAATTGTTGTCAAAAAAGATGGCCTGGTCTACGCTCAAATCGTTTTCCAATTTGATAACGTTCAGTACCGAAGCGTTGAACAGGGGGGCCAGGCTGATTACATCAAGACCGTAAGCGGCGCCCACGTGGGGAAAGGTGGCCCCGTCGATAATGATCAGGTCTGCTTCCGCAGAGATTGCCTGGTAGGCTTCCTTGATGCTGGTAATTGCTGTTTCCGGGTTTTTCAGGCCGGACAGGTAGGATGTGCCCGCTGTAAAGGGCGCGATTTGTTTGACGTCTGTTTTCATCTGAAGAATCTCGCGCATCAGTACGGCATCATTGTCTTCAGTACTGGCCAGCTTGGGACGGCTGCCTACCGGTTTAAAGTAGGTGACCTTAATACCTTCCTTTTTCAGCTTCAGGGCGATGCCCAGGGCGATGGCTGTTTTGCCGCATCCCGCGACGCCTGTGATATAAAGATTTTTCATCTTTTCACCTCATGACAGGGTTATTTTTACATCAAGGGCAGCTGTTCCTTCTTCATATGCAAACACCGGGTTGATGTCAACCTCGGTTATTTCCGGGAAGTCTGTCGCCAGCACCGCCAGGTGCCTGATCACTTCACTGACGGCCAGAATATCGACCGGTTTCTCGCCGCGGTATCCTTTCATCAGAGAGTAAGCCTTTGTTTCTGCAATCATATCAGAAACCTCCACGCTGGTCAGTCCCTGGGCCAGCCTGAAGGAAACATCTTTGATCAGGTTGACAAAGATCCCTCCCAGGCCAAAACCGATCAGGGGCCCGAACTGGACATCCCGGGTCATGCCTACAATCAGCTCAATCCCCTTGGGCATCATTTTCTGAATTTCTATGCCGTATGGTACAACCTTGGGTAAATAGCGATGCACGTTTTCAATTATGTTCACATAAGCGTGCTTAACTTCCTCTGCGGTTTGAAGGTCTCTGATCACACCGCCGACATCGGTTTTGTGCATAATCTTCGGAGAAGCAATTTTCAGGATAACGGGGTAGCCCAGTTGATCCGCTATTGCCGCCGCCTCATCAGGGCTTTGAGATATAATTGTCGGGGCCGCTGTTATCCCATAAGCGGATACAACTTCTGCGGCCTCGCTGCCGAGGAGCGCCAGGCGGCCATCCCTTTTAACATCATAGAATATTGCTTTGACGGTTTTTAAATCCGGCCTGAAATCAGTTGTTCTTTCTTCTGCAGCTGGGCGTTCTTTTAGTTTTTTATAAGCAGACATGCCTGCTATGGCTGCGATAGCGGGCTCCGGCATGGAAAAACAGGGGATGCCGCTGCTGGAAAGCAGCGCTGCTCCTTCAGCCAGTGATTTGCCGCCCATCATGGCTGTAATTACTGTTTTTTCCGGGTAACGCCGGCTGAATTCGATTAAAGATCGTGCCGTGTCAACCGGCTCGGTTACCGCCACGGGGCACATCATCATCACAATGCTGTCTACATTTTCATCCTTAAAAACTTTCTCGAACGCGAAACTAAAACGATCCGTTTTAGCGTCGCCCAGGACATCCACCGGGTTGTAAATGCCGGCCTCAGCGGGCATGTAAGAGCGCAGTTCTTCAATCGTTTCCTTGGCAAAACGCGCCATCTGCAGGCCGTGTGCTTCAATTCTGTCAGTCGCGATAATGCCGGGACCGCCGGAGTTGGTCACAATGGCCACCCTGTCGCCTTTGGGCAGGGGTTGGTTAACAAAAGAAATGGCCAGGTCAAAAAGATCGGACATGTTGGTCACCCGCAGGACGCCGCATCTTTTAAAAGCGGTGTTATAAGCGAGATCACTGCCGGCCAGCGCGCCGGTATGAGACGAGGCCGCCAGGGCTCCAGACTGGCTGGTGCCGGATTTAAGGATAACGACCGGTTTTTTGCGGGTTGCTTCGGCAACTACCTTTAAGAACTCGGAACCATGTGTCACATCTTCGATGTAGCAGAGAATTACCTTGGTGTTGGGGTCGTCAACGGCTTCGGCAATGAAGTCCACCTCGCTCAGGTCTGCCTTGTTGCCAAGGCTGTATATCTTGCTGTAGCCGATGCCTGCCGATATACTCCAGTCCAGGATGGAGGCAAGGATCGCGCCGCTTTGTGAGATGAAAGCAATTTCACCTTTGGGCGGGTATCCTTTCAGAAAAGTGGCATTGATGGGGGTATGGGTGTCAATAAAACCGACAACATTCGGGCCCAACACGCGCATATCGTAACGTTCACAGACTGACATGAATTCTTTTTCCAGTTCAGCGCCTGAGCGGCCAATTTCCTTAAAACCCGCTGTAATGACAACAAGATTCTTGATCCCCTTTTTACCGCATTCCTCGGCAGTTTCCAAGGCCAATCGGGCGGGGATACAGAAAATAGCCATATCAATGTCACCCGGCACCTCAGCCAGGGAGGCAAAACAAGGGAGCCCCAAAATTTCCTTTTCCTTGGGGTTGATGGGATAGATATTACCCTTATAACCGCTCCCAAGTAAGTTGCTTAACAGCGCATTGCCAATTTTCCCCGGTGTATTGGAGGCGCCGATGACAGCCAGAGATTTTGGATTAGTAAAACTGCTTGCTGTGCTCAAAAAGTTTCACCTCTGCTAATTCCTTAGATGATTGATTGCTTCGGATATAAAGTAAAATTTCTGCGGCACGATATATTATTATAGTCCTTCTCGAAGGCAGCTTTAATTATTTTTTAAGTAGTCTTACGCTGATTATATATAAAATTTTCAGAAGAATACATCATTTATTATCTATAATTATAAAGGGATTTGACGGAAACGGGTAGAAATTTTACAAAAAGCTCCTGGAGGCGTTTTATGTTCCCCTATCGCATAGTATCGGTAACACCTGAAATGCCGCAAAATATCAACCGGTTGAGAGAACTGGCTTATGATTTCTGGTTCAGCTGGAATCCGGTTGGTATCGATTTCTTCAGGTCTATAAATCCTGACCTCTGGCGGGAATCTGACCACAATCCGGTCAAGTTTCTTATGCGTGTCAGTAAGGAAGATCTGGACCGGGCATCTCAGGACGAAGAATACCTGGCTCTATACAAGCGGGTTATTGATCTATACGAACGTTATTTAAATGAAGAAACTTGGTTTGCCAAAAAATATCCTGAATATAAAGAAGATCTAGTCGCCTACTTTTCCGCCGAATTCGGCTTGCATGAATCCCACCCCATTTATTCCGGTGGTTTAGGTCTGCTGGCGGGTGATCACTGCAAATCAGCCAGCGACCTGGGCATTCCTTTCATCGGGGTCGGGCTGCTTTATAAACAAGGCTATTTTCACCAGAGAATAAACAGCGTAGGCAAGCAGGAGGCCGAGTACCCACATTTAAATTTTTACGAGTTACCGATAACACCTGTTAACAATCCCGACGGCAGCCAGATGGATGTAACAGTAAATATATCTGGGAGGACAGTATTTGTCCAGATCTGGAAAGTAAAAGTAGGGCGAATAGTTGTCTACCTGCTTGATACGGATACTTCCAAGAACGCGCCCCAGGACCGCAATCTGACCGGACAGCTATACGGTGGCGACAGGCAGTACCGCCTTTCCCAGGAGATTGTCCTTGGTATCGGGGGAGTAAGAGCTTTAAGGGCGATGAAAATAAATCCAAGCGCCTGGCACATCAACGAAGGGCATGCCGCTTTTTTAATCATAGAGCGGATCAGAGAACTGATGCATTACATGGTCTCCTTCGATACTGCCAGGGAGGTTGTCCGTGCTTCGACCATTTTTACCACCCATACTCCTGTGCCGGCGGGACATGACCTTTTTACCGAAGATTTAATCACAAATTATTTCGACCCGATGATCAATGAGATGGGTGTCAATATCAAAACACTGAAAAACCTGGCCTGGGATGAAGAGCGCAACAGTTTCAACATGTCCCTGCTGGCCCTGCGTCACGCTTTCTTTGTCAATGGTGTCAGCCGGCTGCACGGAAAAGTTTCCCGGGAAATGTTCCAATCACAATACAGCGGTCTTCATCCTGAAGAGATACCGATCACTTCCGTTACCAACGGTGTTCATGTGGAAACGTGGCTGGCCGCTGAACTTAAAGAGCTGTATGCCCGTTACCTGGGTAAAAAATGGTTTGAGCAGCTTACTGATCGCGAAATGTGGGAGAACGTGGACCAGATCCCGGATCAGGAGCTGTGGCGGGTGCACCGGTTGTTGAAGGAAAAGATGATAATCTTTGCACGGACCAATTTGAAACAACAGCGCCGGCGCAACCGTGAGCCGCTGCAGAACATCATTGAAATAGAGGAATACCTTGAACCGGATATCCTGACCATTGGTTTTGCCCGGCGTTTTGCAACCTACAAGAGGGCAAACCTGCTTTTCCGCACACCGGAAAGGCTGGAGCGACTGCTGAATAATAAAGAGCGCCCGGTGAGATTTATTTTTGCCGGGAAAGCGCACCCGGCGGATACACTGGGGCAGGAACTAATTAAAAAAATTTATGACTTTTCGCTTCAGCCTGGTTTCAGGGGCAGGATATTATTGCTGGAAAATTATGATATCCACTTAGCCCGCCACCTGATCCACGGAGCGGATGTATGGCTCAATACGCCGCGCCGCCCGATGGAGGCCAGTGGAACCAGCGGTCTGAAAGCATCACTGAATGGATTAATCAATATCAGCACCCTGGATGGCTGGTGGCCCGAAGCATATAATGGGAAAAACGGTTTTGTTGTTGGTTCCGATACAGCTTATCTGAGCGAAGAGATCCAGGATCAGGACGACTGTTTTTCTCTCTACAGTATACTGGAAGAGAAGGTCATACCGATGTATTACCGCAGAGAAGAAGGGTATTCACCCGAGTGGGTGAGCATGATGAAGGAAACAATAAAAACGATCGCCCCGGTCTTTAATACAAGCCGGATGGTGTCGGAATACACAGATCGCTTTTACATCCCTGCAATCAATAGGGGTAAAACTTACAGTGCTAATGATAATTACCTCGCCAACCATGCCAGTAACTTCAAAAAGCTAATTTATGATTACTGGGACCAGGTTTCTTTTGTTTCAGTAGAATCAAGCGGCGAGGCTAAAATGCTTTCGGGTGAGGAAATAAAGATTTCTGCAGTTATCAACCTGGGATTGATTTACACCAGGAGTATCATAATGGAGATCGTATATGGTCAGTCCGAGGAAGGATCGCTGAGGAACATTAAAATTGAGCCGATGACCCTGGAGGGGGAAATTGCCGATAATATCTATCGCTACACAGGCAGCCTTGCTCTGCCGCAGGGCTCTTATGGGTATACAGTGCGGATTAGACCGGACAGCAGGGATTTCCCTTACACTGAACTGCCGCTGGTTACCTGGGCCCCCGTCTTCTAGGGGGAGCAAGGGGACGGTTCTCCTGCTTCCATTTCGAAGTGACAGCACCCGGGTGGGTGGTTGAAAAACAAAGTACTGCAAGAGATGGTGCTCCTGCAGTACTTTTTTATAGTGCGCCCAATCTTGCTAACAGCCTTATCCAACAAGAGGTTCAAACTTGCCGGGTACCTCAGCTTGACGGAATGTTACTCTGCGAAGTAATGTGTAAACTTTGGAAGCGCCGTATACCGAACGGTACATACGGTGATGTGGGAGGTCGGCTACTCAACTAATGGGCAGCCTGCTGCCCGATTAACAACCACAGCCGCCTAGTGGCGGAAAAACTATCGACCATTCGTACCAAACAACAAGCATTAAAAGCGCCGGTAAAATTGCCGCAGCTATTTTCCACCAGGCTACGGCAGCCAACAAGGCAAAACCTGCCGCTGCGGTACAATGACTACAGGGGATGAGCCCATTAATTTGCCAATCCCAAACCAGATAACCAGCTAAAACAGCATGCGCTAATACAGCAAACCACAGCAAAAGTGATGTCCTGCGGTGATTAATTAAAACAGCGACAGCGCACATAGTGTAATAAGCGATACCGGTGTAAGCTAAGGCGTTACCTTTGCCATATGCTGCTATGCTTGCCCCGACCAGTGCCGCAAGCACCAATGATTGCTTAATTTTAAGGGATGTTTCATTTTTCCACATTGGTTTTCCCCCGCCAGCATGAAAACAACAGTTTTGCAGCTTTATTTTATTACATAAATTTCACAGCCTACTTGCTAATTCTATTTAATTCTATTGCTAAAATCCAATCTATTCTTTTTATTTGTTTCCGATTGTCATAAATAAATATTATGAAACGAGAGCGCAAAGCAAAAGTGGGCAGCCGCCCTGATCAGCCGGACGCCCCCCATGGAAACTTTGGCAGAAAGTCTGCACACGATTCGAGTACCTCAAACGATCAGTAATCAAGGAATAACAGCAACTAATGAGCAGCCTCCTATCCGATTATTTAAACAGGCTTCAAGTAGCGTCATCCTGAGCGGCTGTTGTGAGAAGATTATACAGGCTTTTTTTGAAGTTTATATCGTCCAGTGCTGTTCTTTTTTTAGGGCCCCTGGTCCTGCCGCCGCTCCTGCGGAACCTGGCTTTTATTTCTCTCTCTTCCAGAAGGAAGTCAATTGTTTCTTCACGAAAAACTCTGCCAACCGGGGATAATGCCCTGGCGCCTTTGCCCAACGCCATCGCTGCCAGACCCCAGTCCTGCGTTACAACAATATCTCCGCCGGCAGTAAGGTTAACCACCTGTGTATCAGCTTCCTGCGGTGCGTTTCCCAC
>CAYNIY010000054.1:0-9763 GCA_964397525.1 uncultured Eubacteriales bacterium | reverse complement strand
GGGCCTGCCCGTCGGGAGCCATCAAAGGCGAGAAGAAAGAACCGCATAAGATCGATCCTGAAGTTTGCATCAAGTGCGGCGCCTGTATCCAAAAATGTAAATTCGATGCTATTATCAAAGCGTAAAGGAGGGAAAAGGAATTGGCTAATGTAACTCTTACCATAGACGGCAAACAAATTACAGTGCCGAAAGGTTCAACGGTTCTGGAAGCGGCTGAGCAGGCAGGCATCTTTATCCCTACCTTCTGCCACGACCCCGAGCTCAGCAGACCAGGCGCCTGCCGGATCTGCGTAGTTGAAGTACCGGGTGCCCCCCGCCTGCTGGCGTCCTGTGTGACCGAAGCTACCGAGGGCATGGTAGTACTTTCCGCCTCACCAGCTGTTATTGAATCGCGCAAGACCAACCTGGAGCTCCTGCTTGCTAACCACCCGACTGATTGCATGACCTGTAACAAGAGCGGCGACTGCCGTCTGCAGGACTACGCTTACTATTACGGTGTAAAGCAGGATGCCTTTGAAGGAGAAAAACACAATTACCCGATAGAAGGGGACAACCCGTTCATCGAAAGAGACATGAACAAATGCATATTGTGCGGCAAATGCATCAGGATGTGTCAGGAAGTCCAGGGCAACAATGTCATTGACTTTGCATACAGAGGGTTTAACGCTATTGTTACGCCAGCCATTGGTGTTCCATACAGTGACACGGATGTATCCAACTGTGTCTTCTGCGGCAACTGCGTTTCAGTGTGCCCGACCGGCGCCCTGAGCGAAAAAGCGATGATCGGTAAAGGACGCCGCTGGGATATTAAAAAGGTTACCACCACCTGCCCATACTGCGGTGTGGGATGCCAGTTTGATCTGAATGTCAAAGACGGCAAGGTTATTGGTGTGACCTCGATGGATGGTGATGTTAACGGGCGCGCCCTTTGTGTTAAAGGACGCTTCGGCTACGGTTTCATCCATCATCCTGATCGCCTGACCACCCCGCTGATCAAGAAAAACGGCGAGCTTGTCGAGGCTACTTGGGATGAGGCTATCGCGCTGGTAGCGAAAAAGCTGAACGCGGCGAAAGAAACCTACGGCCCTGATGCCATCGGTATCCTTTCCTCCGCCCGTGTAACCAACGAAGAAAACTATCTGATGAACAAGCTGGCCCGCGCAACGATCGGTACCAATAATATCGATCACTGCGCCCGCCTCTGACACGCTCCTACTGTCGCCGGTCTGGGGGCAGCATTTGGGAGCGGAGCAATGACTAACTCTATCGGAGAAATTGCCGATGCAGATTTTATTTTGACTGCTGGTACAAACACGTTTGACGCGCACCCGATTATCGGCATTAGAATCAAGCAGGCTGTTGCCAAGGGTGCTACTCTGGCAGTAATCGATCCTCGCCTGACTGATTCGGCCAAACTAGCTAATTTCCACCTGCAAATAAAACCGGGTACAGATATCGCCCTGTTTAATGGGTTGGCCAATGTTATTATTGCAGAAGGTATATACAACAAGGAGTTTGTGGAAGGCCGCACAGAAGACTTTGAAGCTTTCAAGGAAACTGTAGCCAAGTATACACCTGATTATGTTTCCAAGATAACAGGTGTGCCGGCAGACACTATCCGCGAGGTAGCGCGCGGCTATGCCAAGGCCAAAAATTCGACCATCCTTTATACCATGGGTATCACACAGCATATCTGCGGCACGCACAACGTATTTTCAACCACTAACCTGTCCATGCTCTGCGGCCATATCGGCAAAGAGTCCAGTGGTGTCAACCCGCTGCGCGGCCAGAACAACGTGCAGGGCGCCTGCGACATGGGTGCGCTGCCGGTGGTCTTCCCTGGTTACCAGCCTATAGGTGTTGAGGCAAACCGCGAGAAGTTTGCCAAAGCCTGGCATGTGGACAGTATGCCCGACAAGCCTGGCCTGACTGTTGGTGAAATGGTTGAACAATGTGGCAAATCCATCAAAGCCATGTACATCCTGGGTGAGAACCCGGTACTGTCTGATCCCGATGCCAACCAGGTAATGCACGAATTGCAAAGCCTCGACTTCCTGGTAGTGCAGGATATCTTCCTGACCGAAACGGCCCAACTGGCTGATGTGGTCCTGCCCGCGGCAAGCTTTGCTGAGAAAGACGGAACCTTCAGCAATACCGAGCGCAGGGTTCAATTGGTTCGCAAGGCTGTCGAGCCGGTTGGCAACAGTAAGGCTGACTGGGAGATCATCTGCATGGTTTCCACGGCTATGGGCTACCCGATGAGCTACGAATCACCTGAAAACATCATGGCCGAAGTTGGCAAAGTAACCCCGGCCTACGGCGGGATCACCCACGCAAGGCTGGACGTTTGCAGCCTGCAGTGGCCCTGCCCATCAGCGGAACACCCGGGAACCAAGTTCCTGCACGCCGGGACTTTTTCACGCGGCAAGGGCAAGTTCAATGCAGTTGAGCACATTCCGCCCAATGAGCAGCCCGATGCGCAGTTCCCGATGGTCCTGAGCACAGGTCGCAGGAGATACCACTATCATACCGGAAGCATGACCCAGCGCACCGGTGCCCTGGATGTGTTCTACCCGAACGAATACCTGGAAATCAACTGCGAAGACGCTCAAAAGCTTGGTATCTGCGACGGCGATAAAGTTAGGGTGACCTCACGCAGAGGCCAGGTGGAAGTGGCAGCTCAGTTGTCTGAAAGGGTTACACCGGGCTTGGTATTTACATCCTTCCAGTATCCCGATGTGCCTATTAACAGGGTTACCAACGCGGCGCGCGACCCCATCTCCAAGATACCCGAATACAAGGTATGCGCGGTTAAGGTGGAGAAGGTCGGTTAGCAACAAATATAAAAAGCATTAAGTAGGCCTGTAAAAACCTGTTGGCTGTAAAATACAGGCTGCTGATTTTAGATTAAATTTGCTGTAACTCTCTTGTGGAGTATATAAATAGCTTTGCCCATTAAAGGGCAAAGCTATTTTTTTTAAGCAGATAATCTTGTTAAAAATATATATTTCTTAAATCCCCCCGTGGCGGATTGTATAAGAGTATGCTGAAAACTATAATAACTTTATTGTAAACATTTGCATTGTACTCGATCTGGGAATTTATTATTTATCTTTTTAGGGAGTTGTTATTTGTGCACATGGCAGATGCCCTGATTTCTCCCTTGGTGGGAGGAACCATGTGGGTGGCGACGGCTGGGGCTGCAGCTTACTCCATAAAAAAAATTAAAAACGACATTGATGAGAAAAAAATTCCTTTAATGGGAGTTATGGGCGCATTTGTTTTTGCTGCCCAGATGATTAACTTTTCAATACCTGCAACCGGCTCCAGCGGCCATTTGGGAGGAGGGCTGCTGCTTTCTGTTCTGCTCGGGCCCTACGCGGGGTTCCTCACCATGGCGTCAATCCTGACGATACAGGCACTTTTTTTTGCCGATGGCGGATTACTGGCTTGGGGGTGTAATGTTTTTAATATGGGGTTCTTTACCTGCTTTATTGCATACCCTTTCATTTATAAACAGATTATGCGTAAAGGATATTTCCCTGCCTGCATGTTCAGCGCAGCCATACTGGCCTCTGTTATCGGGTTTCAGATGGGGGCGTTTGGTGTCGTCCTGGAAACGTTGTTTTCCGGGAAGACAGAACTGCCTTTCAACACATTTGTACTGCTGATGCAGCCTATTCACCTGGCAATTGGGCTAGTGGAAGGTCTTGTAACGGCTGCTGTCGTCGGTTTTATATGGAAGGCGCGCCCCGAGATAATAGAAAAAATCTCTGCGGGTGAGGCCCTGGGCAGCATATCGATTAGGAAGGTTCTCATAGGGTTTACTGCTGCCGCTATGTTTACCGGATGTATCATGTCCTGGTTTTCATCCGCACATCCCGATGGGCTGGAGTGGTCCATGTTCAAGACTGCAGGTATAGAAGAACTTGAAGCAACTGGTAGAATACACGAGACATTGAAAGAAGTTCAGCAGAAAACCGCATTTCTATCGGATTACGGCTTTAAGGCCTCTGAAATCGGGGAAGAAATTGTTCCCGCCCAGGAAGAGGAAGTGTCCTGGCCGGCTGTCAGCAAGGAAACCAGTGCAGCTGGATTAATTGGGGGTGTGATGACGCTGGTTTTTGCAGGTGTTATAGGTTTGGGTATTGGCATCGCAAAGAGAAGAGGGAAAACAGGCACTGCCTGAATTGAGAAGTGAGATGAGACGTGGGATCTGTAGGTGCGGCTTCAGCCGCACATTTTTTGCTTTGTATATACACAATATAGTTCGATACGGAGTTATAAGACTTTATGGCAAACATAATACAGTCGTTATACAACATCCGCTTTCTGGATGAACTTGCGGAAAAACAGACGGTTATACACAACATACATCCCTTGGCGAAGCTTCTCACCACAATGATATACTTAATTGTGGTGGTTTCCTTTGGGAAATATGAAATTAGCGGGCTATTGCCGCTTATCTTTTATCCAATAATAATTATAGCGCTTGCGGAGATTCCGCTACTGCCCATTCTCAAGAGAATGCTGCTGATTGCCCCGCTTGCAGTCGGCATCGGGGTTTTCAATCCTTTGTTTGATCACAGTACTGTATCTGTTTTAGGCGGAGTCTATCTGTCAGGGGGCTGGATATCGTTATTCTCAATTTTAATCAAATTCTTCCTGACAGTCCTGGCCGCGTTTATCGTAATCGCTACAACGGGCATGGACAGGATTGCATCAGCGCTGCGGATGCTTCGCGTCCCCCGAATTTTTGTGTTGCAGCTCCTGCTGACCTATCGTTATATTTCAGTGCTGATGGAGGAAACCGCGAGGACAATACAGGCTTATAATTTGCGCGATCCTTTTCATAAAGGTATTCGCCCCGGTGTTTGGGGATCACTAGCCGGGAATTTGCTCTTAAGGACTTATGAAAGAGCCCAGAGATTATACCTGGCTATGGTCCAAAGAGGTTTTAAGGGAGAATACAACACCGGAAGTAATAGAAGGATAAGAATGAAAGATGTGCTGTACCTCTGTGGGTGGAGTTTATTCTTTCTATCAGCGCGCTCATACAATATCCCGGCATTAATAGGTTCAATGATAACAGGAGTGGGAAAATGAGCCATTATATCACAGAAGTTAAAAATTTGCATTATATTTATCCGGATGGCCGTGAAGCATTAAATGGCGTGTCTTTCCGCATCCAGCATGGGGAATCCGTAGGAATTGTAGGCGCCAATGGTGCAGGTAAGACGACACTGCTGATGCTTCTGGTGGGCGCCTTGTTCCCCAGCACAGGGGAAGTCCTTGTGGGGGAAGTGCCGGTAGTAAAGAAAACCCTGTCCCTGATCAGGCAGAGGATGGGCATGATTTTCCAGGACCCCGATGACCAGCTGTTTATGGCAACAGTTTATGATGATGTGGCTTTCGGTCCGCGGAACAAAAAGCTGGATGAGCAGGAAGTGGAGAGGAGGGTTATCCAGGCGATTGAAATGGTCGGCATTGTGCACTTGAAGGACCGTGCGCCATACAAGCTTTCCGGGGGTGAAAAGCGTGCCGCATCCATATCGACCGTCCTCTCCATGATTCCAGATATCCTGGTGATGGATGAGCCGTCGTCAGCACTGGACCCACAGTCCAGGCGGAGGCTAATCATGCTTCTCAAAGGCTTTTCGCATACAAAAATCATTGCGACACATGATTTGGACCTGGTTTTTAAGCTATGTGAAAGAACTATTGTTTTGAAAGATGGGCAGGTTATGTCTGACGGGCCAACAGCCGGTATTCTGACTGATGCGGCTTTGATGGAACAAAGCGGACTCGAGGTGCCGCTGGGTTTGCAGAACTGTCCCGCCTGCGGGGCAATAAAAGAAAACCGGTGAGTGATAACTCATTTCAGAAACTTACCTACTGCATCGTTTAACCTGGCGATCATTTCTGTATCGTTTTCCTCGTAAGCGTGGATAAGACAATGATTAATATGATCAGTCAGAATAATTTTCCCAGTATTGTTTAAAGCTGACCGGACAGCAGAAAGCTGAATCAGGATTTCACTGCAGTCAACGTCATCCTCAACCATTGTTTTGATGCCCTTGAGGTGGCCTATCATTCTCGACAGCCGGTTGACAACATTTTTTTTGTTCGGGTGATGGTCAGTGTGAGAATGTTCCATAAAGGTTACCCTCCCTGTTTGGGATGCAGTGCTGCTGATTTTTATTTCATTGGCCGATGGATTCATACCCCTTCATCACTGAGCAGTAAGTTGCCCACATTGATGATAATGATCTTATTCTTGTTTTCCAGCATATTAACCTTCATTAATTTCGACACCCGGGGAATAAAAAGGCAGGAAGAAAATGAAAATATGAGAAAAACAGCGCCAACCGCTATATTTCAAGTGATTGCGCTGTTTTTCTTTTTGCCTTTACTGCAAAAGCCAGGACTGTTATTTTAAAGACACCATAAAACATGATTGTTTACTAAGGTATTCAGGAAACATAAACCAGGACAACTTTCCGCTTGCTAGTCATAAGCTAACAGTTATGCTTTTCTAATGTTACATAAAAATGCTTTGTATTCGGGAGTAGCGGTGTTGGGACAAGCAACAAAAGGTGTTAATTCGTTCCCAATGGCTCCCGTGGATATTCCCATGAAGCCCCAGCTCCATGGCAAGGAGACAATCTCCAAGGGACTGCCGTTTACAATTAAGGGTTTAACAATCGGTAAAACATTGGCCTTCATTTTTATTTCTGACCGGGCGCTGCTTACAATTATCTCATCTCCAGGTTTTATTCCCAATTTACCGGCCAAAGTCGGCGATATGGTGGCAAATTGTTCCGGCATCAATTCTACCAGCATGGGGCTGTTTCTGGTCCTTACCCCGGTTTGATAATGTTCAACGTAATGGACGGTAGTAGCCACGTAAGGGAAATCTTTGCTGCCGGCTTCGGCTAGTTTAGCAAATTCGCCTTTCCATCTCATAGCCACAGGATTATTTTGCTGTTTGCCCATTAAATTTTTAACCGGGCTTTCCACCGGTTCATAGTGTTCCGGCATCGGACCTTCTTTCAAGCCGGAGGGATTGAAAAAGCGCGCCTGCCCTTCAGGATTCATGATAAAAGGAGCATTGGCTGTCTTTTCCGGTGGGTTCGGCGCTTTTGTAACCGCGTCCGTGATGCCGAAATCGGGAACATCGTTGGTAATCCACTTTGTTCCGTCCCAGTATATATAGGATTTTTGGGGATTCCAGGGCCGGCCGGCTGGATCAGCCGAACAACGGTTATAAACAATGCGCCGGTTCAAAGGCCAGGCAAAGGTCCATTTCGGAAATACAGCAAGCCCGCTTTTATCCTCCGTGCCGTGCCTTTTGGTAGCAGGCACCTTTAACAACGGGTTCTGCTCATTGGGGTCAGTGTAATAATAACCAGCGTAAACCCATACACCGCAGGCCGTAGATCCATCGTCTTTCAGATCGCCAAAAGTACCTAAAACCCGGCCGTCTGCCACATTATAACCGTTAATTTCAATCGCTACTTTTTCTAAATCCGGCTCGTCCTGGCCCGGTTTATCATAATTCCAAACCATGTTTAAAACAGGATCGGTAAATTTGCCGCCGCCCTGGTATTCCTGCCGGACAGCTTTAAATAGCCGGTCGGCAATCCAGAGACTGCTTTTTGCCTGGCCGGGTGGCTCAACGGCCTTCCAGCCCCATTGAATATGGCGTGAACTGTTTGTTCTCGTGCCTTCTGCTTCATATCTGTGAGCTGCCGGCAACAGGAAAACTTCCGTTTTTATATCCGCCGGTTTTACCCCCGGGCGTTTCCAGAAAGCGGCTGTTTCGTTTTCAAATACATCAACGCAGACCATCCAATCCGCGTTTTCCAGGGCCTTGACCTCGTGATAAGCGTCCGGCCCCGCTACGGAAGGATTTTCAGCCCAGCAGAAGACACCTTTAATATGTCCTTCTTCCAGGGAGGCATAGGAAGACATGTGGGAATGGTCTTTCCCGTCAGATTTAGGCAGCCAGTCATAGCAAAAGTCATTTTCTTTGGTGGCTTTTTCCCCGTACCAGGCTTTGAGCAGGCTGGCCAGGAACTTGGGTTTGTTGGACCAGTATCCCGTCTTGGGCGTTTCCACCGCCAGGTAGTCCTTATAAGTGGGATGCTTTGACGCAACGGGGACACCAAGATAACCCGTAATATTGCCCCACAGCATTCCCATGTCACAGGCGCCCTGGACATTTGATTGCCCCCGCTGGGGATTAACGCCGCCACCGGGTATACCCACATTGCCCAGCAAGAGCTGCACCATGCATGTTGCCCGTGTGTTTTGAGTTCCGTAACTGTGTTGAGTGATTCCCAGTACGTAAATTAAATTGCCAGCTAAATCCGGTTTTCCTGACTCGCAATAAGCAGCGTACGCTTTACGTAAAATATCTTCCGGGGTTCCCGTGACATTACTGACCGTTTTTACGTCGTAGCGGGAAACATGCTTTTTCAAGATTTGCCAGACGCATTGGGGATCCTGCAAAGCGGGGTCCTTTTTAATATTATCTCCGTCTTTTTGGTAAGCCCAGCTGGCAGTGTTATAGGATAGTTTGCCGTCTTTTTCCTCTAGCCCTGAAAAAAGACCATCCGCAAAATTATAATCGGGACTGATTAAGTAAGAAGCGTTGGTATAGTTATTCACGTACTCATGTTGGTAAAGATCATTTTCAATAGCGTAGTTTATCAGGCCGTGAAGGAAAGCAATGTCTGTCCCCGGACGTAAAGGAACGTAGATATCCGCCTTGGCCGCTGTTTTAGTAAACCTCGGGTCAACGACGATCACTTTGGCTCCTTTTGCCATAGCCTTGCCGATGTGGCGCATGGCCATGGGGTGAGCCTCAGCCGGGTTGGCTCCAATAATTAAAAATATGTCTGTATTCTTATAATCAGTAAAACTATTAGTCATTACTCCCCGACCAAAAGTGTTAGCCAGACCGGCTACGGTTGGGGCGTGTCAGAGACGGGCGCAGTGGTCAAGATCAATCACACCCATGGTTCCCCGCAGGAGCTTATTAATTAAATAGTCTTCTTCGTTATTAATATTGGCGCTGCCCATCTGGCAAAGGGCCAGGCAGCGGTTAACCGTAACTCCATTAGCGTCTTTTGCTTCAAAGTGTTCATCCCGGGTCTTTTTTACCCGCTTGGCTATTTCAGGTATAGCCCAGTCCCAGGTTTTTTCTTCCCACTTGGCGCTGCCAGGGGCACGGTAAAGCACCTTCGTTAACCGATTCGGGTTGAGTACACGCTGTCGCTTTTTATTTACAATGTTAAAGACATCCGGGAGAGCTGCACCTTTGGGACATAAAGTCCCTTCATTAATGGGACTGTCAGGATCCCCTTGAAGAAAAACCACCTTATCGTTTTCATCTGAATAAACAATAGTACTGCAGCCACATCCACAATAAGGACAGCCGGAAGGAGTTTCTTTGGTTTTCTTTAACTTAAAAGGACCCATCTCAAAAGTTGGCAGCTTATCAACTGCTGTGCTGGCAAGAGCAGGCACAGCGCCAATCCCACCCATAAGTGCTGTTCCGGCGGTGCCCAGACCAAAGTACTTTAAGAAGTCACGGCGGCTAATCCCTTTTATCATAATAGTAACCCCCTTTACAATAGAATAAACCAATAAGCAGTTTTTTCAGGCTTCTTCGGATAACAAGCTTGCTACACGTGCGAGTGACTGCCCTGCACATGCTCTTCCTTCGGCAGGATGTTGAAATTTTCAACAGCGAAGC
>CAYNIY010000053.1:0-10301 GCA_964397525.1 uncultured Eubacteriales bacterium | reverse complement strand
AGACCCTGGAAAAATGCAAATAGTCTTCGTATAGGTATACAGTACATAGAATTGGAGGGAATATTATTTATGAATAAAAAAGTACTCAGTATTGTCCTGGCCCTGGCGATCACTTTATGCCTGTCAATCGCGGTTATGGCCAGCACCGCAGCACCTGGTGGAAACATCAATATTGATCCGATCGTAGATCTCGCCTGGGATCAGGATCAGGATGAGCTGACCCAAAAGGTTACCGGGTATGTGGAATTTGATTCGTCAAACGATGGACCCAAATTGAAAACTTTGGAACTGAAAGTACAGAAAGACGGCAGCAAAAAGTGGACTACCATTGATTCCAAGAATTATACTGCATCAACTGGCAGCTCCGAAGAATTAGATGAGCGCTCCGATGACCAGGGGCTTGAGTTCGATTTCGAAAATAATTGGACTATTGAAGCGGCAGGGACCTATGAACTGAGAGTAATTGCAACCTTTACAGATTCATTTGCCAAAGCACAGGCGAATATGATTGTATATGTGACACCTGCGGATGAAGATTTAGATAAAGAAGCAGATCTGGAAGAGGATGCGGATGAAGATGATGACGCCGACGCCCTTAGTGAAGACGGCGACAACTGCCCGGCCGCCCCGGCTGTAGCCAATAAAATTCTCAAAGCACGCGGCATCAAGAATCATTATGCCGGCGGCAACTACATTGCCGATGTCGCTCAGGAAATGGGCCCGAATGGAGAATTCCAGGGTGTTCAAAAATGTGATAAAGAAGAGTATCAGGAAAAAATAGAATCTTTCCTGGAAGACCATGATGCCTGGGGAGAAGATATCATTAAGGAAAAGCATGAAAATCAGTCAGACAAAAAATTAAAGCCTACCCAAAAATAAAAAGAGCGAAAAACCCGCAGTGCATTATTGACTGCGGTTTTTTTTTGTAAACTTTAGGCTTGCGCAGCAAAAAGAAGCAAGAGAACCGTCCCTTTGCTTCCTTCTTCCTTATCTTGAATTCTTATTATTTTTCTCTCCAAGAATATAAGCTCCGCTTCCTACGCTTTTTACTTCTAATAATTTTAAGCCATTACCCTCAAGGAAGTTTGCAATATTATTCTGAGCCTTAACAAATGCCTCTCCGCCAAAAGAATAAGAGACAAGCATCAAAGCACCGGCTTTTAACACCCTTGCCGCCTCAGCTATGTAAACTGGTGCATTTGATGTAACAACTAAATCAAACGTATTGTCAGCATAATCTAATTTGCGAACATTTCCCAACTTGAATTGAATATTGTTTACGCCGCTTTCATCTGCCTTTTTTTGAGCGATCTCTATCATGCCGTTGCTTTGATCTATAGCATCAATTGTGGCCCCCGGAAAATGCTTTGCCGTCATGAACGCTGCAAATCCAGTTCCGGTGCATAAATCCAGAATCTTTTTGGGATTATTGTTTATCCGGAGCAGCCCTTCCGAAAGCGCCGCCTGATAGTCAATTCCACTCTTCTCGATCATGGCGTCATAGTTTTTGCTGATCCTTTCCGGGAAAACAAGCATTACTTTTAAAAACAGTTTGGATTCCATAACACCAGGATGTTTGAGAATAAATTTTATCAGCCGCATCATCAGTGTAGTTTCTAACTTAAAAATATCAAACATAGTAAACTCCTTTACGTTAATTAAGACAGAAGAAACTACATACTTATATTATCAGCGTTTATTTTCTCTCCTTCGTGAATGTTTTCAAGCCACGCTTTATCTGGACTCAACCGAAGGATGAATTCCATCAAGGGTCCAATTAAGAACAATGCCGTAAGTGTTAGGGAAAACCGCAAAACAGTAAAGGAGACTCCTAAAAATTTGATTTCCACCATCAGCTGTGGAATTTTCAATGCTCCCCATGAACCCAAAAAAATCACCATATTACCAATGCCGGCGCCTTTTCTCAGTAAAGAACCAGCCATAGGAAAGGCAACATACAAAGGGCCTGTCGGAAGGGTGCCGAGCGCAAAGGAAATAACTGCCCCTTTTATCCCCGATCCACTTCCCAGCCAATTCTTTATTTTATCCTTTGGAATCCATACCTCCATCAGCCCCATCAAGATAAACACGGGCGGCATGATTAGAATCATTTCTTTAAGGTAATCCCCTGTTACCGCAGCAGACCTAATAGCGGTATCAGGCAGCCAAACGCCAAGAGCTATAAAAACGAACGCAATAATGATGGGGAATTTGAATTTATTCAGCAGATCCATTACAAGACTACCCCCATAATCCCTGCGATTACCAGGGCTGCAACAAATCCCAGTCCATTGCGCAGCAGCGTGAATTTTTTCCCTAAAGCTTTAATTTCCATTGGCGCAGTCACAAACCCAACCATCACCAGGGTTGTGATAAAAACAGAAATTGTCATCACGGTTGCCCCGGAACGCAGCAACGAGCCAGCCAGCGGAAATGCGACCAGTGAAGGAATTAGGGCAATGGCTCCGATCACTGCCGCTGCCAGGGTAGCTGTAAATCCCGCCTCCGGACCAACAAGCCTTGCTATTGTGTCAGGCGTTAGAATGCCAAGCGTTAACCCGACAATACCCAATACCGACAACAGGCTTGGTGCCATCTTTAAAAGCGCTTTCCCAGCTACAGTAAAGGCTTGTTTTGTTTTTTGCCTGCTTTTTATAATGGATGCAACCAAACACAGTGCCAGCAATCCATAGATTGTTATGATCGTTGTCACCATGACATCGTCCTCCTAAACTCTTGTATTAATTTGGACGCCCATAAGCTTCGCACCATTTTCAGTTTCCATAGATATAAGAGCAGGTTCTGTAATAAAAACCTGGTTTTCTTTAAGAATAGCTGACTCCTTGTTTTTCCGCAACAATACTTCACCCTTTACAACATAGAACAAGACAAAACAGGCCATTTGGCAATCTGGTATTTTTTGCCTTATTTCATATTTAAAAGGAAGCAAGAGAACCGTCCCCGTGCTTCCGTGCTTCCATAACGAGAAAGGGCAGAACGCTTATTCCTTGTGGAATTCGTCTGCCCTTTCTACGAGGTGTACTGCAATATAGTACGCCCTCCTTTGAAATTTTAGTCCCTTTTCCGCTTGGCGTAGGTTTCCGTTGACTCCTGCTAGCCAAAGTATCTTTCCCTGCGAGGAGTGATTTTCTGCATCTGGGGTTTTCGTTATTCTCTAACCAACCGGTTATCAGAACATCGGCCAAAACCCCGATGGCCTTATGGTCGCTTCAGAATTTTTCACCTTCCCTGCTTCAGGGCTTCACACTTTTGCTTCAGCAGGTCCATCAACCTCCTTCCGTTACCAGTGTTACGGGACCCCTCATACTCAGGCTGACCCTTTTCTGAGGTTATTTATATTTTACAACGAAAAGAATATTCTGTCAATATGGCTTTTAAGTGAAAAGGAAGCAAAAAGAACGTCCCCCTGTTTGCCTGTTTGCCGGTTTGCAAAACAATGAGGACGTCCTTCTGTTTTCGTTTTATGCTTCCCCGGCGGGTTTAATCTGCCTGGGTAATATCTTCAGTCTTCGACGCAAATCTCTGCTTGAGCTTCAGGTTCCAGTCATCAAGGATGCTGTAAACGACCGGCACGAGGAACAGGGTGACAAAGGTCGTCGCCAGCAGCCCCCCGATTACCACGGTAGCCAGCGGGGAATTCATCTCAGAGCCTTCTCCGGTCCCTACCAAGTACGGTGACATGGCCAAAATGGTAGCCAGGGCGGTCATTAAGATCGGCCGCAGCCTCACCCTGCCGGTCTCTACCAGCGCGGCAGTCCGTTCCATGCCCGCAGCAAGCATATGCTTCAGATAATCAACATAGACGATCGCGTTGGCCACGGCAATTCCGATCAGCATAATGATCCCGATAAAGGCTGAGACGTTGAAAGTTTTGCCCAGCACCAGCAGCGCCAAAACGACCCCGATGACTGCACCGGGCAGGGAAAACAGGATCACAAACGGGTCTCTGAAAGATTCGTATTGTACCACCAGGACCACATAAACCAGCAGGATCGCCATCAGAAATGCCAGCAGCAGGCTGGAAAAAGCCTCCGTCATCTGCTCGTTTTCTCCGCCAAAGTCAATGGTATAACCGGCCGGAAGCTGAATGTCCGCCAGCTGGGCCTGAATGTCGCTGGTCACACTTTTTAAATCCCTGTTCAGCAAATCACAGGAAACGCTCGCCTGGCGGGCCTGGTCCTCACGGTCGATCTGCACCGGTCCGGTTGATAAATCAAAACTGGCAATTTCAGATAAGGGAATACTGCCGCCCAGGGCAGTGGGGATCTGCAGCTGTTTCAGGGTCTCCATATCACTGGTTTCGTTTTCGGTGCTGGTTACCCTGACATCGATCTCGTCTCCTCCATAGCGGTAGTTGGAAGCAACTGTGCCGTTAATGGCAGTTCTGATTTCACTGGAGACCTGGGCCGGCGTTAACCCGAAATACATGGCCCGCTGGCGGTTGATCCGGATCAGCACTTCCGGGTTTCCGTCTCCCATCGATGCAGTCACTTCACGGGTGCCTGGGACCTTAGCCACAATGCCTTCAACCTGTTTGGAGATACTCCGCAGTTTAGTCAGATCATCGCCCTTGATGTTGATCTGAATGGCACTGCCGGAACCCATTGACATATTGTTGGTTACACTGACTGACTTTTTAGCGCCGGGGATATCCTTTAGTGCTTGCCTGATCTCTTCAGCCACCAGTTCCACGCCCGGCCGCTCTCCTTTGGGATACAGCTGAATACTGATCGTGGCTGTATTTGATCCCGCGCTGGACATTGACATAATCCCTGCGCTGCCGATACTGGTATAAACGGTATCAACAGCAGGATTGTTCATTATTTTCTCCTCTGCCGCTGCGGCAATTTCATCCACAGCCTCAAGGGTCGAGCCCTTGTCCGCTTCGATCGTGACCGAAAGAGCGCCTTCATCTGAGACCGGTAAAAACTCAGCGCCGATCAGGGGGCTTGCCGCCAGGGATAAACCGATCAGTACTGCCACACCGATGACCACTGTCCGTCTATGGTTCAAGGCCCATTGCAGACCTTTTTTATATTTTTCGCCTAAACCGTCCAGCCATTCTCCCAGGGAGCTGAACTTCCTGCTGATGAAGCCCTTGCCGGCGACTTTCTTTTCCATCGCTTGATCGGTTAACAGCCGGGAAGACATAAACGGCACTACGGTTAATGATACCAGCAGGGAGCAGGCAATGGCGACACAGATGGTAATGGCCATCGGCTTAAACATTATCCCGGCTATCCCTTCAGCCAGGGCAATCGGCAGGAACACAGCGATCATGGTCAGGGTGCTGGCCATTACTGCTCCGCCCACTTCACTGGTGCCCTTCAGGGAGGCATCACTGGCAGACAGGCCCAGGCTGCGGTGCCGATAGATGTTTTCAAAAACCACAATGGAGTCATCTATCATCCGCCCCACCCCCAGGGCCAGGCCTCCGAGTGTAATGATATTCACGGTGCTGCCGTTGTAAAACATGACGATAAATGTGGCCACCAGCGACAGGGGGATCGCTATGGCCACAATGGCCGTACTGCGCAGGCTGCGCATGAACAAAAATATGATGAAGGCCGCCAGGAGGGCGCCCTCAGCCAGCGTGGTGGCAGTGCTGCCGATAGATTTACTGATATAATCCGACTGGTCCATGAGGATTTCAACGTCTACTTTACCGCCAATTTCCTCCTGGATTTTCTTCATTTCTTCTTTGACACCGGTGCAGGCAGAAACAGTATTGCCATCGCTGCCCTTCTGGCACAGGATGCTTACCGCAGCCCTGTTGTTAACCCGGCTGATTTGTTGTGTCTCTTTGTAGCCTTCAGTGATCTCAGCAATATCTTTCAGCTGGATTTTGCTGCCGGTGGCTGTTGTCAGCGCCACGTCACCGACATCATCCACACTTTCAAATTCCTGCAGGCTGCGGACAAAATATTTTCGTTCGCCATAGGAGATGTCTCCGCTGGACATATTATAGTTCTCTGCAGCCAGCGCACCGGTTACCTGGTTCAGGCTTAAACCATAATTCTGAGCCTTGACCGGGTCAACCGCTACCTTCACTTCGCGTTCACGGCCTCCGGATATGTTCACCGCAGCGATATCTGAGATGCGCGATAACCGTGGTTCAATTTCCTCTTCAGCCAGGTTCTGCAATTGCGCCAGGGACAGCTCATCGGAACCGATGGTAACCGCGATCACCGGCATCAGACTTGGGTCCATTTTTATAATCTGGGGCTTAGTTGCGTCATCCGGCAGAAAGCCTTCAGCCAATGAGACTTTATCCCGGATATTGGCCATTGCGCTGTCCATATTGGTACCGTAGTTGAACCCGATCAGGACCATTGACGAACCGGACCCGGACTGGGAAATAATAGTATCGATATCACTCACTGTGCCAACCATATTTTCAATTGGCTTGGTGACCTGATCTTCGACTTCTTCGGGGCCGGCTCCGCTATAGCTGGTGATGACAGCAGCATATGGCAAATCCATTTCAGGCAGCAGGTCAATTGGCATCTGGGATACGCTCATTGCGCCGATCAGCGTCAGCGCTGAGATCAGGACGATAATCGTTGCCGGCCTGTTGATTGCAAATTGGGCAAGCTTCCTGATCATTGCGCAGTTCCTCCGTCAGCAAAATTGAGCACGCTGTTTTCATTAATGAGGGTATTGCCTTTGGTGATCACTGTCTGCCCTAACTGCAGGCCGCTGGTTATTTCGGTGAACTTCCCGTCATTCAGCCCGGTTTGGACGATTACTGCCTGAGCGCGGTTTTCCTCGTTCACAACGTAGACAATACTCTCGCCGCTTTTCGGCAGAACAGCGGCCATCGGGATGCCGATGACACCCGCCCGGTTCTGTGTTCCGAGCAGCACCTCGGCAAACATGCCGGATTTCACCTGGGCTGCCGCGTTATTGGGCAGTGAAACCTTGACCGGGTAAGTGCGCGTAACCGGGTCGGCGACAGAGGCGACACCCTTGATCGTGCCGGTAAGCGGTGCTTCGCCGATGGCATTGATCTGCACTTTGACTACTGTGCCGGCCTGGATGGACGAGATATCCGCTTCACTGACCCTGACTTCAATTTCCAGGTCAGTGGTATTGTTAATTACAGCAACCGCCTTCTGCGGACTGGCCGTTTCTCCAACCGAAACGTCAACCCGCCCTACGATGCCGCTGATCGGACTGGTTATCTCACAGTCGGACAGACTCTGCCAGGCCATGCTGAGTCCGGCCTGCGCCTGGGCCACGCCCGCATCTGCGGCGCCGGTATTAAGGGCGTCATACTGGGCTTTGGCCGCTTCCAGGGCCTGGTCGGAAACTGCCGAGGCATTATGCAGTTCCAGCATACGGTTATAATTGGCCAGGGCTGTCTGCCGCTGGACTTCATTGGCCGCCTGTGCCGCCCTGGCAGAAGCTACCGCTGCTTCCGCCTGCTGTACGGCTGTATCCAGCATGCTGCTGTCCAGGCTGACCAGGACCTGTCCCTGCTGCACGGCCTGTCCTTCGGTCACGTAAACCGCTGTCACCCGGCGCGCCAGCTTGGGCATCACTTCTACTTCGCTGCTTCCTTTTACTCTGCCGGAATAGCCTGCATATTTTGTAATATCCATGATCATTACGTCTGCTGTTTCTACAGTGATGGCGTCAGCTAGTCCCGCCTCCTGCTCTTTATCTTTGCCGCAGCCGCTTACAATCATGATTATGGACAAAATGACCAGCAGGACCACGATATTCAGGTACCTTGTTTTCACCAAGAATCATCTCCCTAATAATAGACTCACCGCAGCAGGCTTCCTCAGCCTTTTTATTTAAGCCATGCTCATTTCCTGGATAAAAGCATTGAACCTCTTCATCCCGGCTATCAGCTCTTTTAATTCCTCTTCAGACCTGCTTTCGATAATTTGTCCGTACTTTTTCTCAAAAGCCTCTCCCAGCATCTGCATCGTCGCCTCACCCTGTTGTGTTAGGGTCAAAGCTACAAAACGCTCATCGTTCGGGTCCCTGTTCCGCATCAGAAAGCCGGCTCTTTCCAGCTTCTTGCACATGGAAGACGCGTTACCGCTGGTCAACCCGATTTCCCCGCACAGGCACCCCACCGTAGGACGCTCGTAATGCTTGATTACCAGCAGGATATGCGCCTGCATCACGGTCAACCCGTGCGCCTCAATGATCGGACGGAATATACTGTCCATACTGTCTTTCATACTTCGCAATACGTCCCAGATCTCTTTTTTAAAGTCCATGCTTTTATTAATGCCTCCATTATGTAAGAACAATACTTTATAGCATCATTACTTAATAGATAATATAAAGTATATCATCTCCTGTCAATATGTTTTCCCTTGACGCCGGAATACAAAAAACAGTAAAAACCGCACAATGGCGGTTTCATGTAAAATAATTCTAATATAGATGTGGCAAATTACTAAAAATATTTAAAAAATATGTGCAGGACCTATGTTATAAGAAGCTAGCGCATATATAAAACTTTGCTGGGAGAGGTTTGCAGCACGACGTCCATAAAAACCTCCACCACTTTCTTGTCAAAATGTTTCCCCGCCTGCTCACTGATATATATCAGCGCTTTCTCTTTGTTCCAGGCCGGGCGGTATGGGCGGTCGGAGCATAGAGCATCCCACACGTCAACGACAGCGAAGATCCGTGCTGCCAGAGGGATCTGTTCACCTTTAAGCCCGCGCGGATAACCGGTGCCGTCCCACTTTTCATGGTGGCAGTAGGGAATGTCCAGAGCCGGGCGCAGGTATTCGATCGGTGAGAGCATCTCATTGGCGCGGATTGTATGACTTCTCATTAATTCATATTCTTCGTCGGTCAGTTTGCCTGGCTTATGCAGAATATTTTTAGGAATTTCAATTTCGCCGATGTCATGAAGCAGCGCACCCCTGCGGATATGCACCAGCTCATCTTCCCCTATACCCAGAGCCCTGGCCAGGGTTAAGGTCATTTTGGCAAGAAATTGGCTGTGGTCATCAGTTTCTTTATCGCGCAGCCAGATATCGGCAAGGGTATTGTTGGTCTGGGATAATGCTGCGTTGGAACGCTGCAGGCTGTTGAACAAAGAGAATTTATCGATAGCAGCAGCCACCTGATCCGTGAAGTTATTCAGGAAATCCAGCCACTCGTTATCAAGGTCTACCGGTGTGCGGTGGAATATCTCCAGCACGCCTTTAACCTGCCCTTTGGCGATCAGAGGCAGGGCCTGATAGACGACAAAATTTTCACCGGCCAGCAGTTGAGCATGTGGAAATTTATCACCGGCTGCCGGCAGATCGGTGATCTGGACAAGCTTGTGTTCCAGAAGAGCGTTGCCGACATACCCCTCACCCGGGCGCAGCTGCAGGCGTTCAATATCATTGCAGCGAAAACCCCGTCCGGCAGAATAATCCAGGGTTTGCGTTTGTTGGTTGAACAGCAGGATATCGGCGGCGTGCACCCCAAGCTTGGTTGTCAGCTGCTTCAGGATAACATCAAATATAACGCGTTTGTCCCTGCTGGCGTTAATCGCCCTGTCTATGCTGCGCAGGGCATGCAGATATTTAAGGCGGCTGTTGGCTGCTTCAAGCAGCATGGCATTTTCCATTGCTGCAGCAGTCTGCAGCGCATAAGCCCGGATAAATCCAATGCGCTCCGGGGTAAAGAAGCCAGGCTGATCACTAAACAGGTACAAGGTGCCGATAGTCTGGTCACTATTTATCAGCGGGAAGGCAGCGCTGACGCTGAACCCTTCCGCCAGAACGGCAGCGCGGCATGACGCAAAGCGGGGATCGCTGGAGATATCGTCGGAAACCACAGGAACACCGGCCTGGATGGCACAGTTGGCAATCCCTGCGCTTTTATCACATTCCACGTGGAATATCCAAGCCAGACGCGAGTCAAAGATTTCCGAGCATTTATAGCCCACATTTTCAGCCAGTATTTCAGCACATTCGACCTCACTGTGAGACCGGTCTTCCACAGGCTGCCGGCGGCATTTATCTCTCTCTGTGAACTTCATCGTTTTTACATCCCCTACTCATATTCTCTAATCTAAAAAACACCATATAAAAAACCCTCCCGGAAATACCAAGAGAGTCTCTGTACGTTATAGAAACTTCCGGCAACCCGGCTGTCATAGCATGCATGCCTTAGACCCGTGGTTTTGCGCCCCTGTTTTTCATACAGGTATGCCTTTATCGGTAATGAAATATCTAACTTATAATAAGCCATTTTTGTAATTCCTGCATTACCCAAAATAGTAATATGCATTATCCAATATTGTAATGTTG
>CAYNIY010000052.1:0-10337 GCA_964397525.1 uncultured Eubacteriales bacterium | reverse complement strand
ATCTTCATAATGGTATAATACAATAACATACAATATATAACATAAATAGCATAATATTATATATGCTATTTATGTTTATTTACCTGTCTGAGGTGATGCTTATTAAAAGTCTTTTACATCACAAAATAAAAAAAGGGGGATAGGAAATGTTAAAATTCTTTAAAAAAGGAGACAAGCTGCGTGTACGACATGAAATCCAACAACCTGCCACCGATGCCATTCTTGACCGGAATGCCTTTATCGACTTTATTCTGACAGAGATTAAAAAAGATACCCCGGGTGTGGAATTTCAACAATTGGAAAATGATTTTCTTTATAAACTTACTTATAGAAATCTACCAGAAGGATGTAAGGGAACAATGGACCTGATAAATGTATGGAATAATTATCAGCGTACCGGAAGTATAAATACTTTGAGAGAGTTTGTCAGTGCACATTTAAACGCTTATAAGCATTTCATGAATGAGGCACTCAAAGGTCGTACAATTGACCTTGAAACAGTCCTTCCGATCATTCGAGGAAGAGAAAATGTAAAGAAGATAATCGAGGAAGGCAATGCGATGTATGATGATTTAAGCCAGGAAATTTTGATGCTGTATGCCGAGAATTTTGCAGACAGCATATCTTATGTTCCACAGAAATTGCCTGAAGGATATAAGTCTGAACAGGTAAAGGAAAAAGCTTTCGAAAACCTGAAAAAACAGGGCTGGTGTGAACCAATTGAAGTAATTAAACAGAATGCTGGAAACATAATGCTCTTTGTCAATGACAAGATGCCCTATCAGGGACAATTCTTCTTAAAGGATATGCGTGAGAAATATTTAGGGCAGATTATCTTTATATCATTTCCATCCAGAGATTTCACTGTTGTATTTAAACCAGATATTATTCAGCTAAACAATAAAGATATCTTGGATAAAAATTTAGACATTGTAAAAAATATTACAGTAGATCTTTTTATGAAGCAGCCAAATCCCACCAGTCATGTTATCCATAAGATAACCTCCGATGGATTATTCGCATTGGGATAACTTTTTATCGAAAAGGCGTATGGAAGCAGGGGGACGGTTCTCCTGCTTCTTTTTTATTGAGGGTGGAAGCAAAAAGAACGTCCCTTTGCTTCCTAAAAAAATATTCCATTGCTTACAGGAAACGACATATTATTTATCTTCATAATGATATAATACAATAACATACAATATATAACATTAATAACATATTATAATATTATTGCTAAATATACTTATTTATTTACATGTTTGAGGTGATGCTTATTATAAATATTGAATGATTATAAAGTAATATTTTTTAAGGTGCAAAGGGTGTCGCTATTTTTAGAAATGTTAGGGGGATTTGTGATGCAGGAGAAATGGAAAATAAACATTAGAATTTATGTAGTTTCAATTGTTCTGCTGCTTTTTCTTAGCATGTTATTTAGCACTGATTCCTATGCTGCCACATCTGAACAAATTAATGAAAGTGTTAATAAAGGAACACAGTGGTTAATCCAGGCACAAAACGAAAATGGATACTGGGGCAACAACACTAAAAAGGACATTATAGACACATCTGAGATTGCGGGATTTTTGGATGAAACCTTACTGGCGCCCCTCTCAGTATGCAGAGCTGTTTACTGGCTGAAAATCCAAGAGACCTCCAATAACGATTTTCTAGCAAGAATTTTGCCCTTTATGACGGCGCAGGCTCATGATGAAGCTTTGCCTGTGCTTATTGCCGGCCAAAATCCAGACGGTGGATGGGGTTTGGCGGAGGGGTATGTCAGTGATGTTCTGGATACGGTGGTAGTTTTAAATACTCTTATAAAAGAAGATAGTGTTGATATCGAAATCATAGAAAAAGGCTTGGCGTTTATAATCCAAAACCAGAATGGTGACGGCAGCTGGTCTTTTGTAAAAAGCGGTCCGGGAAGTGTTTCGCTTACCGCACAGACTTCACTCCTGGTAAATAATTGTTTGCTTAAAACTGCACTGTACTCAAACGAACACTCACTTGCCCTTCAGAAGGCTGGTGAATTTCTTATATCACAAAACATGTCTGATCCGGAACGTTATTCCGGAGAGATGCTTACAGGAACATTAATGGCATACAGGGCTGCTCTCTACAGTGTTGGCACAGAAGCCCTGGGCACAGTGGAGGATGCCATAATAAATGCACAAATGCCTGACGGCAGTTGGAACAATGACACATATGCGACTATTCTTGCTGTTCAAGCGCTTAAAGAAAAAACAAGCGCACCACCGGCCGGAATTGATAGGATTGAGATTTTCAGACAAGTCATTAATGATGATATTGAAGAGGCCTACTCCTTCCGTGCTTACGAATCGGTTATTATCAAGGTTTACGGACAATATGCTAGTAATGCCAGGTTGCAGGTGTTTGTCAGACGCCCGGACGGATTGTCAGCAACCTCAGAGTATGAAGGAAAGTTTGGGTGGAATACAACGAACACCGTTCCGGGCAGCTATAGTATCGTTGCCCAGCTGAAAGACATGAACAATGGATCAATCATTACATCAGCGGAAAAGCAGTTTGATATTATTCCTACTTTTGACATCAGTGATGTCATTATTGTGGCTGAACCCGATTGGATCATAGTCAATAATCCGGAAAATATCTATGTGGATTTATCACTGTTTAATCAGTCGAACATTGAACGCCAGGTTAATGTCAGGACTGAGGTATGTGGTCCGGGCGAAATAGTAATAACCTCAAACAATGAAACCTATAACGCTTCAACAGAGCAGTTGATATTGTTAAATCCGTTCTCATTCACGCCTGATGTCTCATCAGAAAAGGATTATACAATAAAGTCGTATGTATTTGACAATCAGACGCTGATCGCTTCAGGACAGGCTGTGTTCAAGGTTCTTCCTCCTCCGCCTCCCACAAGAATTGACGCCTTGCAAAGTCTGGATAAAACCTTGTTATATCCAGAAAGCGATAATGTGACAGCAACATTTAAACTTACAGGTGAAGGCATGCCGGAAGAAGCGCCTGAAAATTACGTTTTCGTAGTCAGCGCATTAAAAGATCCGGTTAAAACCGGTTATTTAGATACTGGTATTTCTTTGATAGGCGGCCAGTCAATAATCATTTCAGCTGCCGGCAGGGCAAAATTCGCAACTTCATGGAGCCAGGAAACAGATCCGGACGGTAACCTCTATGATACCAGAACCGGAGAAAAAATAGGCCAGCGATATGATGGCTCCGCACTGCTGAACACAGCACCTATTGGCGCATTGCTGGGGGCGATGAATAACAATGGTGTGATCACAAGACCATTTGTCCTCGGCACAAATGTCAGTTTTGATGCTCCATCAGATGGTGTGTTATTGCTTGCCTATAATGACAACCCTAATCAATATTACAATAACTCGGGATATTATACCGTGTCTGTATCACATGAAACTGTATCTGACATTGCGGGCAGGAATGTTGTATTTAGTACTACACTGCCTGTGAACGGTATGGAGGTGGATGTGACAGCCCTCCAGCCCGCCCCCGGTTCGGAGCTAATCAATGCTGACGGTTCTAAAACGATCAGCTGGAATTTTGAAAAACTGATCATGGGTCAGGAAGAAACTATACCTATCAGGTATGAAGGGTCAAGCCTGGTATCGGATACGAACGTTGTTCTAACAAATTCTACAGTGCTAACGTATCAGGACAAGGATAACAAACCTATTACTGTAAATCTTCCGAATCTGACGATTCCTGTCAGCAAGACCAGCATATCGTCAAACATAGCTACGGACAAGCAGCAGTATAACGTCAATGAACAGGTAACTATTACAGTTGATACGAATAACCTTTCGGATTCACCCTGCACACTAAGCGGTCTTGTTGAAATAGCTGATCTGGATGGTAATATCGTTGCAGCAGTAAATCCTGGTGAAGAAGTTTACTGGACTGCGGGAGAAAGCAAGACATTCTCGCACAGCTGGAATACAGGACAGGTGATTGCAGGGAATTACAAGGCCAGGGTCTCCTGGTCACTAAGTGACAAAGTCATATCATCTGCTGAAACACCCTTCGAGGTTGTGTCCAACGGGAGTATCACCAATACAGTATTCACAGATAAGGTTTCTTATACCGCTAATGATGTGGTGGACATTAAGGAGATCGTTACAAACACCAGCACTAACTCCATCCTGACCGACCTTACGGTAAGGACCCAGGTATACGGGCAAGAAGGTTATGTCTGGAACAAGGAGACTCCCATACTGGAGATCCTGCCTGGTGTCTCAACACAGATTAAGAGTGATTGGGGAGTGGCGCAGGCGGTATACGGAGACTACGATGTGTTTTCAACAGTATATCGGGATGGTAATGTCCTGTGTCAGGACAGCGCGCAATTCAGTGTGTCTTCATCCGTGTATTCCGGACAGGGTATAACCGGCAGACTTGACGTGCTGACCAAAAATATATGTACACGCGAAGATGTCATTATGGAGTATACCTTGACCAACCAGGGCAACACAAATTTACAGGACATTCTTTTAAGAATTACCATAGTTGATCCGGCAACAGGGGAAGGCGTGGATACAATCACCGAATATATTAACCTGGCGATAAATGAGACCATTTCAGATTTGGCAACCTGGAGTCACGCAACCCTAAATTCAGGCAGCTACCTGGTAGTCTGTGATTTAACACTGGATGATCGGGCAGTTGTGCCTCTGGACAGCAGTTATTTCATTGTGAAGAATCCTTACGATGTAAGTATGCAGCAGATAGTCAGGCCCAGGGTGCTGGTATGGGCGGAAAGCCAAACCAATACAGACATGGCTGTCGCTGTTTTGAACGATATGCAGGTCTGCTGCCGTATTGTCAATAACCGTGACGCTTTCTTCACAGAGCTTCAAACAGGACAGTACAACACTTATGTTATGCTCAATAAATCGCTCCCGCTTACAGATCACGACGACCTTGTTCTCACAGGAGAAATAGCCAGTGGGAAAGGGCTTGTAGCCACTGGCGGTTCCAACGGGGACAATCTAAAACAGTTCAATCTGTTTGGCATAAAAGAAATCGGGTCCGTTAACTCAAAGGGTTATGCGACCAGCTTTTCTCCCGGCTCTCCTCTTGGTGAATTTACTCTGAACGGTACAGGTACAGTACAGAGAGTATTGATCAACGGTGGGCAGGAGGCAGCCTCAATAATCACTGAAAAAGTCATCCTGCCTGGGGTAATCACTCACCAATACGGAGAGGGTAAAACGGTGTTGATGACTTTCGATTTGAGTGAGGCCGGTCCCACAGCCGATGCTTATGCACTGTTCAGGAACGCCATAGAGAGAGTGACTCCGGTACAGGAGAACGAGGGAAATGTGGCCGAGGTGGAAATTAAAATTCAGGCAACAGCTGCGGTGGAGGCCATTCTTACAGAAGAATTTCCTGCCGGCACGGAAATACTGTGGGTTTCACCTGATTTCACATCAGACAATCCACCGATATGGCAGTTCACCACTGCAGCAGGTCAGACATACACCTGCCGTTATATTGTCAAATTGCTTCCCGGTACGGATCCCATAGAGTTGACCACCTTTGCCGGTTATCTTGAGGCAAACGAATATAAACTTTTAGAAACCACAGTGCTGACAATCAACGTTCCTTAGAAGATGGTTTGCAATATATAGATAGGGTAATGGAGGGGAAAATAAAATGATTTTTAAAAAAAAGCACAAGATTTTCATAAAAATGATCACCCTGCTATTGGCCGTGACCTTTTCCTTTAATTTTGTGTTTCCCGTAAACCTGGTCTATGCGGCGAATAATGTACAGGGTGTAATAGGAGATATAAGTTCAGTACCCGCCCTTGAAGACATTGAGGCTGGAAGATCATCTCTTGCAAAACTTACTGATGAATTATCTGGACTGAAGCAGCAAATCAGCGGACAAAAACTGAAAAACGATAAAAAAGCGGCGCGGGAAGCTGTGAGTTATACTTTAAACGCTATAAAAGCTTTGGACATAAATGTAGAAACAGAACTGAGCAGCACAGAACATAAACTTAAAAATGCCGGTGCGTACAAGGCACTCGACAGGCATAAAAGTTTTGTTGAGAAATACCGCAACAATATTAAAAAGCTTGAAAATGATCTGCAGTCAGCAGCTGATCTGATTGATATTTCATCTGAAGAAAGCTTTTCAGATCAGGAATACAGTTCCTTTAATCAGACACTGATGGATATTCTTGAGGCAGCAAATCCAACTCCTCAGGTGCAGCCACTAGGTACAGAACTTCCCCATCGCACTTATGGCGCCCAGCCCCAAATTCCGCAGTTGAATGGCGGCATAATCCCCGCTTACAATGCTTTCGTTGAGCCTGACCAAACAGGGAGCATATATGAAGCTCCGAAACCTGAAGATCTGGCAGAAACATTCGAAACAAGGCAAACCGGATCTATTAAGGATTTGGCTCTACAGCTGAATCATGACCCGGTAAAAATATTTGAGTACGTAAGAAACAATATTGATTTTGAGCCTTACTACGGATCGCGTAAAGGAGCACAGGAAACCCTTCTGGAAAATGGGGGCAATGATTTTGACCAGGCATCATTGTTAATATCACTATTGCGCGCCTCAGGCTACCCGGCCCGCTACGTATATGGGACAGTTGAAGTTGCAGAAGCCCAGGCTATGGGCTGGACTGAAACAAAAAGCGCAAATGATGCTGTGCGAGTATTCTCCTCAGCGGGTATCCCGGTTATCAGTGTTGTCGGCGGCGGAGAGATTAGTGCAGTCAGGCTTGAACACGCTTGGGCAGAAGTTTGTCTGCCGTATACTAATTACCGTGGGATCCCTTCCGGGCCGGGGGAAGAAACGTGGGTTCCTCTCGATCCAAGCTTCAAGCAGTATACCGCAATTAATGGTATTAACCTGGAAGAGATAGCGGGGATTAACGGTCAGGAATTAGTTAGCCAGCTGGCTGCCAACAGCAGCATTGACAGTACAAGAGGCACCGTTACGGAAATGGACTACAGCTTCCTGTGGGAGCAGATGGATACAGTCAACACCAGGGTTAATGATTACCTTGCTGCCAATGATATGCAGAATGTTTCTCTGAGGGAGGTTATTGGAGGAAAGATCATACAGGAAGAAGAGCTGGGGCTGCTACCTGCCTCTTTACCTTTTCAAACAAAAACAATATTAAATGAGTTTGCGGCGGTTCCTGAAAACAAGCAGGAAATGATTGAATTCAGTATTTATGGAGCGGATCCATTTGGGATCAATTTCGGAGACTCAACTGCTGATTTCGTATATAAAGCAAACACGGCAGAGCTGGCTGGACGACGGATAACACTTTCATGGACACCTGCCACCCCTGAAGATCAGGCTGTGGTTAGCCAGTATGGTCAGCTATACCAGACTCCGGCATATCTGGTTGAGGTAATACCGGAACTGCGGATTGACGGACAGGTCGTGGCTACCGGCCAACCTGTCGGCATGGCCTACCAACAAAAATTCACCATGCGTTTTATTAGTGCCGGGGGGAGAGAAGACCGGGTTGACAACCAGTTGACTGCCGGAGCTTACTACGCTGTTGGTCTTGACCTGCAAAGCGTATCTTCCGCGATGCTGCAGGAAAGATTGGAACGGATCAGCCAGGGCTCAGCAAGCTTTACTGAACAGAATATCATTTCCGACGAAGGCGTTGGAGAGATGTTGTATACAACCGCCCTGACCTACTTCGCCCAGGTGGATGCTTACCAGAATATCATCGGCAGGCATACGGGGGTGATATCGGTCAGGCAGCCTTCCGAGGCCATGACTGCCCTTGACCTGAAAGTAGGTTATCTTTTCATGTGTCCGGTAAGTGTTTCTCTTGGCGGCATGCATATAGACGTTGATCGGGACATTGTGTCTCCGGTAAGCCTGAACGGAGATGAGGGGGACATAAGGAATTTCATGCTGCAAAGCGGTATCATGAGCTCATCGATGGAGCACGGCATTTTTGAACAATTGTTTAACTTCCGTTCTATATCAGCGGCCAAAGTCATGGCTCTTGCCAACGCCTGGGGGATCCCGATCTATACTGTGACTGATAACAATATCGCTCAGGTATTGCCGTTACTGCAGGTTCCATCAAGGATTAAAAGTGATATCCAGAATGCTGTCAATGCCGGCCGCACTGTGACCATACCAGAGAAAGAAATTGATTACTACGACTGGCATGGTACCGGCTATATCGATCTTGACCCGTCTAGCGGTGCGGCTGCCTACATGATCAGCGGTTATCTGGCCGGCGGGTGTACTGCATTTACACTTGAGAGCGCGGTTGTTGTACTAAGCGCCTTTTTGGCCCTAAGCATTTCACTGCCGTTTATTATTGAGTCTTTCGTGGCCGGTGGAGTTATTAGCATTGTTTTCGGTGCAGGTGACTTATATTTCTCAGCTGAGGTACTGCACAATCTTGCGTTGTATTTTGCCGGGGATCCCAATGCGGGGAAAGAAGTGTTAAATTCTGCACTGTTTGCCGCTGGAGGCGCAGCAGTTTTTAAAGGCTTGAGTGGAATTTGGAGTTTGGCTGCAGCCAAATATGATCAGATTAAATATATTAATAATTTGGATGTTCTTTATAACGGTGCGGCTACCAGGCTGCTTTCACGTGGCTTTAGTTATGAAAGTATTATAAGAATGAGATCTGTAAATGTTAATATCCATTACCTGGAACAGGCTTTCAATGAAACGCGATCATTCGAACAATTTCCAGGCTTAAAGAATTGGTTGGAGGACTGTCTGAGACAGGGTGAATTATCTGTTGGGCTTAAAAAGGTACAAAATAAGACAGTGGCGAGGTTGGAAGGCAGAGTGACATTGGACTTAAATAAATTAGCCATCGCTCAAAGCAAGGGAGATATAATAGCTGTAGAAAACATGATGTATAATGTCCGGGGGTGTTATACTGAGTCCCTGGCAAAAGGAGAAGCCCTGCAGTCAGGTTTAGTGAAAAACATTAAAATTGATCTGTCATACATCATCAATCCAGGAGTAGATTTTGCCTTTCAGACGGTCAATAATACTATGCGTATTATTGAAGCAAAGAGCTCAATAAATAAAGTAGGATTTCAGCAAATTGAGAAATTTCTATATAAGAAACTTGATTCTCAAGGGAATTTAATCTACTCTTTTAAAGTGGATAGGTTCTTGGCTAATGTTGAAGAAAATCATGGAACTAGAGTTAGAAAAGAGTTTAAGGATGCTTTTGACAATGGAAAACTAGAATATGAGTTTTTTATCAACAGCCCACAAGGGATTTCAGAGGAATTAATGAATTTAAATGGACAGGTTGTTGATAATGTTAAAATTATCATAACAAATGTTTGGAGGTAAAAATGAATAAAAATAAAGTTCCTATATGGATTGAAAAAATAAAACAAGAAATTATAGATGTTCTTGCGGAAAGTATAAATAAAGATTTAGGTGGTCCATTAAGTACATCAAGATTCGTCGTGGGCAGTGATCTGGAGCGTTTAGGGACTATAGATAAATTAATAGTAGAGCCTGAGAAAGCTAAAGAAGCATTCATGGAAGCATCTTTTGCCTACTGGCCTTATGAAAGCGGTAAGCCTAATGGAGGGTGGCAGGAAAATGCAAATAAGCCTGAGTATCTCCATGAAGAGAGGGCTGGTAACAGACAGATAAAGGCGGCTATATGTGCTTTCTTGGCTGGGGACAGGGAGCGGGCCGATCAAATATTTGCGTGGGCCGGTGAAAACCTGGATATACCCAAATATGCGTTGGATTTTAACAGACCCGGAGGCCAGGGAGAGCACCTGTGTTCAGGGGAACTTATCTTATGCCAGGCATATGTCGAGGCGAGGTTAGGCCGGTTTGGTGCTGCAAAAGAGAAGATTACAGAGGCCAAGAGTATTTTTGATTATTTTGTCAGAAATAAGAATAAAACGATTGATATGGAATACACCTACCAGTGTGAGGTGTTAATGAAACTGGCTGAATATAAGCTGAATCCCACCCCGGAGAACAAGGCAAAAGCTCAAAATGCCCTTACAGCATACAAGAATGCCTGCCCAGAAAATATGAAAGGGCTTATGAACTATTTTTATATTTTTGATTTTCAGGAAGCCTTCCCGGAAGTATTCGAACCGGTTCTCCCTTAGCATGTGGAAGCAGGGGGACGGTTCTCCTGCTTCTTTTTTCTTTAGGAAGCAAAAAGAACGTCCCTTTGCTTCCTTCTTTGCTTCCTTTTATTTTTTTCGCGATAGAACGGGAGCAGGAGAACCGTCCCCTTGCTTCACTTTGCGGTTGTTTAGGTTCTTGTAAAAGAACCAGACTGCGCCTGCTATGAGGGC
>CAYNIY010000051.1:0-10471 GCA_964397525.1 uncultured Eubacteriales bacterium | reverse complement strand
GTGTTTTTTTCTACCAGACCGGCATCGGGAAAATCGGCATCGCAGAACTCCGGGGCGCCATTAGCAACCTGTATTTCCAGGAGGAGCAAATCCCCTGTAACAATACCATCCTGGAAACTGACCTATTAAAAGAAGCGTCCAGGCAGCTGCGGGACTACCTGGCGGGAAAACTGATTGAATTTGATCTGCCTCTTGCCCCCGCCGGCACGGAGTTTATGCAGCGCGTCTGGAGCAGCCTGCGCAATATCCCTTACGGCGAAACCCGGAGCTACCAGGAGATAGCTCAGGATGTGGGCAATGTGAAAGCGGCTAGGGCGGTTGGTCTTGCCTGTAACCGCAACCCGATCCCGATTTTCATCCCCTGCCACCGGGTGATCGGCGCCGGCGGAAAGTTGACCGGCTACCGGGGAGGGCTTAAAATCAAAGCGAATCTTTTGGGCTTAGAAAAGCTGGGTAATATATAACTTCAGCAAAGAACTACCGTTTCAGACACAGTTTAAAATAAATTTAAATTGGGAGGGAACGGGCTTGGGCAAAATCTTGCGTATGGGCCTGGATGTAGGCTCAACTACAGTTAAGTCCATCATTATAGACGATAACGGAAGCATAATTTACAAAAATTACCGGCGCCACTTTGCGGAAACCACAAAACATACCGCTGAGATATTGCTCAGCGCCTTTGAGCAGCTGGGAGATCTCCCACTATCAGTTATGGTCACCGGTTCAGCAGGGATTGCGCTTTCCTCCTGGCTGGGTATACAGCACATCCAGGAAGTTATTGCCTGCAACAACGCCGTTGACAGCTTGATCCCCCACACCGATGTAGCAATTGAACTGGGTGGAGAAGATGCCAAGATCACTTTTTTCCAGGGCGGGCTCGACCAAAGGATGAATGGGATCTGTGCCGGCGGCACCGGCGCCTTTATCGACCAGATGGCGACCCTGCTGGGTACGGACGCCACTGGTTTAAACGAGCTGGCCAAGCATTATTCCACTATCTATCCCGTGGCAGCCCGCTGCGGTGTTTTTGCCAAAACTGATATCCAGGTACTGTTAAATGAGGGTGCGCGCAAAGAAGACATTGCTGCATCCGTGTTTCAAGCCGTTGTCAATCAGACTATCGGCGGTTTGGCTTGCGGCAAACCGGTTAAAGGCAATGTCGCTTTTCTGGGCGGGCCCCTGTGGTTCCTGTCTGAATTGCGGCAGAGGTTTAAAGAAACACTGCAGCTTGGCGAAAGCCAGGCTATATTCCCTGAACAAGCCCAGTTCTTTGTCGCGATTGGCGCAGCCCTGGCATCAGGGGCCAATAATGCCATCCGGTTGTCAAAACTGATCGATAAGCTGAAGAATCTGGATGTGTCCGGCTGTCATGAGATATCACGCTTGCAGCCTCTGTTTAAGGATGCCGCAGAGCTGGCTGAATTCCGGAAGAGACATGATGCGCACCAGGCAGAAACCAGAGACCTGGCATCCTTTGCCGGAAACTGCTACTTGGGCCTGGATGCCGGTTCAACTACTACCAAGGCCGCCTTGATAGACGAAAACGGGTGCCTGCTGTACTCCTGCTATCGTAATAACAGCGGCAGTCCTCTAAACTCCGGCGTGGCTATATTAATGGACTTGTACAGCCGTATGCCTGCCACAGCAATAATCGCCAATGCAGCGGTAACAGGATATGGTGAGGGCCTTCTGAAAGCTGCCCTGCGCGTTGACGTGGGGGAAGTGGAAACAATGGCGCACTATACTGCCGCGCAATACTTTAATCCCGGTGTGGACTTAATCCTCGATATTGGCGGACAGGACATGAAGTGCCTCAGGATTAAGGACGGAAACATTGATAATATCATGCTGAATGAAGCCTGCTCTTCCGGGTGCGGCTCCTTTATTGAAGGCTTTGCCCAATCACTCAACATCCCGGTACAGGAGTTTTCCCAGCTGGCCTTGACCGCAGCTGACCCGGTCGATTTAGGTTCCCGGTGTACTGTCTTTATGAACTCCATGGTAAAACAAGCCCAAAAAGAAGGTGCTTCAGTAGGCGATATCTCAGCCGGGCTTTCTTACTCGGTGATCAAGAATGTCTTGTTTAAAGTGATCAAAATGAGAAACACCCGGGAACTCGGGGAAAATATTGTGGTCCAGGGCGGGACCTTCCAAAATGACGCCGTGTTGAGAAGTTTTGAGATCATCGCTGAAAAAGAAGTAGTCAGACCTGGCATCGCTCCCCTGATGGGGGCTTTTGGAGCAGCTCTCATTGCCCGGGAACGCAGCGTGACAGATCAGCAAAGTTCTGTGATATCAAAAGAACAGTTAGACCAGTTTTCAATTAAGACCAAGCTGAACCGCTGCGGCGGTTGCGGCAACAACTGCCTGCTGACCATAAATATCTTCCAGGATGGCGGCAGATTCATATCCGGCAACCGCTGTGAAAAAACCATTGAAAAAGAAAAAAACCGCAAATCCATGCCAAATCTTTATGATTACAAGTATAAGCGTTTGCTGGCTTATGAACCCCTGCCGGAAAAAGAAGCCCGGCGGGGTTCCATCGGGATCCCGATGGTCCTTAACATGTACGAAAATTACCCCTTTTGGTTTTCCTTTTTCACCGCTTTGGGATTCCGGGTGGAACTTTCCCCCCGTTCTTCGCGCGTGGTTTATGAACTGGGCAGCGATACCATCCCTTCGGATACCGCCTGTTTCCCCGCCAAGCTGGTCCATGGGCATATCGCTTCCCTGATCAACCAGGGAATAAAGCTGATTTTTTACCCTTCTATTATTCATGAGCGCCGGGAACAGGAAGATGCCAACAATCATTTTAACTGTCCTATGGTCATTTCCTATCCTGACGTAATAAAAAACAATATGGATATAATCCGGGATAACGATGTGGAATACATCAACCCCTTCCTCCCCTACGACAATAAAAAACAGCTTGTCAACCGGCTGCATCAGGAATTAAGCGCCTGGAAGATCCCAAAAAAAGAAATTGCTCAAGCTGTTGACACCGCCTGGCGGGAAGACAGCCGTTTTAAAGAAGAAATCCGGCAAAAAGGCGAAGAGGTCCTGGCTTATCTTGCAGAAACAGGCAAACAGGGCATTGTGCTGGCCGGAAGGCCCTATCACCTGGATCCGGAAATCAACCACGGCCTGCCGGAGATTATTAATTCCCTCGGCTTGGCCGTCCTGACAGAAGACGCTGTGGCTCACCTGGGGATAGTAGAAAGGCCGATCAGGGTAATAGACCAATGGATGTATCATTCTCGCCTGTACGCGGCAGCCAGCTTCGTAGCCAACCAGGCACAGCTGGAGCTGGTTCAGCTGAACTCCTTTGGCTGCGGCCTGGACGCCATCACCAGCGACCAGGTGCAGGAGATCCTGGGCGCCAGGGGCAAGATTTATACTGTGCTGAAAATAGATGAAGGGGCCAATCTCGGGGCAGCAAAAATAAGGCTGCGCTCTCTTGTGGCAGTCATCGGCAGAAGAATGAAATATGGTTCGCTAAAAGAGAAGGCGCCCTTCACCCAGCAGAGAATTGTTTTCACCGAAGAAATGAAGAAAACCCATACCATACTTTGCCCTCAGATGGCTCCCATGCACTTTGAATTCCTGCAGGAACTTTTAAAAACCGATGGCTACAATATCGAGTTGCTGCCATCTGTACAAAAGCAAGCAGTGGACAGCGGTGTCAAATATGTTAACAATGACGCCTGTTATCCCGCCATCATTGTTATTGGACAACTGCTGGAAGCCCTGCAGTCTGGCAAATATGACCTTAACCACACCTCGGTAATCATCAGCCAGACCGGCGGCGGGTGCCGGGCCACCAACTATATCGGCCTGCTGAGAAAAGCATTAAGAGAGGCCGGATTTGAAAACATCCCTGTGCTCTCTGCCAATATTTATGGCGCAGAAAAGAACCCGGGATTTAAAATCTCGGTCAGTATGATCAAAAAAGCGATAAAAGCAGTTGTCTATGGCGATTTACTGATGCGGGTCCTGCACCGGGTAAGGCCGTATGAAACAATTCCAGGTTCGGCTGACCTGCTTTATCAAAAATGGGTTAAAAAATGCAAAGAACAGATCGCCGGGGGCAGCAAACAGGACATTGAAAGCAATTTAAGAGGCATTGTTGAAGAATTTGACCAGCTTGAAATATCAACCGAAAATAAACCCAAGGTGGGCGTGGTTGGAGAAATATTGGTCAAATACCACCCCACTGCTAATAACAATATCGTGAAAGTTTTGGAAAACGAAGGCGCGGAAGTGATCCTGCCAGACCTGCTGGATTTCTTCCTCTACTGTGCTTACGATTATCTTTTTAACTTTAAGCATCTGACCGGGAAAGCCTACGACCTGCTCATCGGTAAGCTCTTAATCAATTACCTGGAAAACAGCCGTAAGCTGATGAATTCACTTTTGGAGAAAAGTCAAAGGTTTACCGCTCCTGCCTCGATCTATCATAAAGCCGACCTGGCCGGCAGGATTATGTCGCTTGGGCACCACTGCGGCGAGGGATGGTTTTTAACCGCAGAGATGATTGAGCTGATTAAAAGCGGGATATCCAATATCGTCTGCGTGCAGCCTTTTGGCTGTCTGCCCAATCATGTTACCGGCAAAGGGATGATTAAGGAACTTAAAAGGAACTACCCGCAAGCCAATATCACGGCCTTGGACTATGATCCCGGCGCCAGTGAAGTCAACCAGCTCAACCGCCTTAAACTGATGCTTTCAGTTGCTTTTAAAAACATGCCATCGGCAGCGGGCATCTCCAAACCTGCCCTCAGCCTGCCCAGGATACACGTAAAACTTAGCGAGAGAGACGGAATTGCCGACAACCCCTGATACACTGAGTTGGTTTATTTTAAAAGCCCATCGCGTAACAGCGATGGGCTTTCTTCATTGCATCCTTATGATATTGGGGAATGCACTCAACAGCCCCGTCCTTCTGACAGCTTCGGCATTTCCAGGATGTCAGCCACGTTATCCATCAAGTTGCCTTCAAAAAGTTCAATCAGGCCCTTGTCGCAGGCAGCCGCAACTTTCGGGTCAATAGGAAGCCTGGCCAGGACATCGATGTCGTGAGTCAGGGCGATTTCCTCAATATTGCTGTCGCCGAACACCGCGCAGGCCTTATCGCAGCTGGGGCATTTAAAACTTGACATGTTTTCGACTATGCCGATGATCGGGATATCCATCATTTTTGCCATCTTGACTGCCTTGGACACGATCATGGAAACCAGCTCCTGCGGGGAAGTTACAATTATTATCCCGTCTACAGGGATGGACTGAAACACGGTGAGAGACACATCCCCCGTGCCGGGCGGCATATCAATGAACATATAATCAACGTCGCCCCAGATTACTTCCGTCCAGAACTGCTTGACCGTATTGCCGATGATCGGACCTCTCCAGACAACCGGGTCTGTGTCATCTGCCAGCAGCAGGTTAATCGACATGATATCGATGCCCGTTTTGCTTTTGGTGGGCAGCAGGCCAAGTTCACTCCCCGACGCTTTTTCTTTGATCCCAAAGGCCTTGGGTATAGATGGACCTGTTATGTCAGCATCAAGGATGGCCGTATTATAGCCCCTCCTCTTCATGGTCACAGCCAGCAATGATGTCACCAGAGACTTGCCGACTCCTCCCTTGCCGCTGACAATGGCAATTACCTTTTTGATATTGCTGCCTTCATGCGGCTTGGCAAGAAAATCTTTTAGGCTTTTCTTTTCACCACAGTCTTCACCGCAGCTATCGCAGCATTCTTTGCACTCATCGCTCATTCTTATCTCTCCTTATACTTATGCTACCCTTATAGATTTTCCAACTGTTTGCACGTGATGTCAAGCCTTTATTTGTTATCTCGAAATGAACAGCAGCAGGCTTATGGCCATCAAGGCCATACCGGTGATCAGTCCGTAGATCGAGAGGTGGGCTTCACCGTACTCCCTGGCCGCGGGCAGGAGCTCGTCCAGGGATATAAACACCATGATCCCGGCGATAGCAGCGAATAATATTCCGAACATGGTATCGTTGAGAAACGGCATCAATATCAGGTAAGTGATTATTGCCCCGACCGGCTCCATTAAGCCGGAAAGGAAAGACAACCCCAGGGCTCTTTTCCTGCTGCCGGTCGCGCAGTAGACCGGTATCGCCACGGCCATCCCCTCCGGGATGTTGTGGATGGCGATAGCGAGGGCGATGGCGATACCCAGAGACGGTTCCTGCATGGCAGAAATGAACGTGGCCATTCCTTCGGGAAAGTTATGGATGGCGATGACGAGCGCTGTAAAAATACCGGTTCTGAGAAGCCTGCTATCATGGTTTAAGCCGCAGTAGTCCTCCACTTCCCCGACCAGGCGCGACTCATGAGGATTTTCCCCGGCAGGAACCAGGTTGTCAATGACGGCGATCAGGAGCATCCCGCTGAAAAATGCCAGCACATTTGCCCATGACCCGGCCGTGTGTCCCATACTGGCAGTCAACATTTCTTTTGATTCAGAAAATATTTCAACAAACGAAACATAGATCATGACCCCTGCGGAAAAACCCAGGGCAACGGACAGGACCTTGGCATTTATCTGCCGGAACAGGAATACAAACAGGCCGCCGATGCCTGTGGACAGCCCTGCCAATACTGCCAGCCCCATCGCAAACCATATGTTCGCATCAGCCACAACATTCACCTCCGGTGCCAGTTGTTGACTTGTTGACTTGTTGAGTTATTGAGTTGTTGAATTTGATATGATTATACCAACTCTCATAAACAAAATGTTGAACAAATTAAAAGAAGCACGGGGATGGTTCTCCTGCTTGCGGCTGGTGCTGGGTGTTCAAAGTTAAATAAAGAACAAAAGCACCTGCCTTTAATGCAGCAGATGCAGCGGTTCCTCCAGCACAGCACCTCAGTGCCGGATCATAACTGAGGCTTTTTTGTTAAATCTGTTAAAGAAGATATTGGGGCAACAACAATTTTATCAACCTTTTTTTCTGACTTCTTCTTCTTTTTTTCCTTTTTTCTTGGACTCTTATCTCCCATATCAGCTACCTCCAATCAATTATTAAACTTAATTATACCCTATCCTGTATAATTATGGTCAGTCAATTTTCAGAAGCCGCGCATTGATCGACACGATGATGGTGCTTAAAGACATCAGTACTGCCCCCATGGCAGGGCTGATGGCAATGCCCTGGTTGTATAAAACACCTGCTGCCAGCGGCAGGGCGACCACATTATATCCGGTGGCCCAGATCAGGTTCTGGATCATTTTTTTGTATGTTGCCTTGGAGAGCTTTAAGATATTTACCACATCCAGCGGATTGCTCCTGACCAGGATCACATCAGCCGTTTCTATGGCCACATCTGTGCCGGCTCCGATCGCGATGCCCAGTTCGGCCTTGGCCAGTGCCGGCGCGTCATTAACCCCGTCACCGGTCATGGCGATAATCTTGCCTTCTCTTTGCAGTTCTTCAATTTTAGATGCTTTTTCCTGAGGCAGCACTTCGGCCATGACTTTGGTAATATTTAGTTTGGTTCCGACGTAGGCAGCGGCCCTCACATTATCTCCTGTCAACATGATGGATTCCACCTGCATCGCTTTTAAAACTTCAACAGCCTCCCTTGCTGTGTCTCTTACTATGTCTGATAAAGCAATATAGCCCAGCAGTTTATTTCCTGCCAATACAAAAACTACGGTCTTGCCTTCCCCGGCGAGTCTTTCATAATTGGACTCATCAAAGGCAATTTTTTCAGATCTTAAATAACCCGGGCCTACAACCAAAACCTCTCTGCCGTCAACAACTGCTTTTAGTCCGATCCCGGTCAGGTTCTGGAAACCTGTCACATCCCTGCGCTGCAGGTTTAATTTCCTTCCTTCTGCCACGATCGCTTTGGAGATGGGATGCTCCGAGTTTAGTTCCACCGCATAGGCGATCGTCAGCAGTTCGTCCCTGGATATGCCGGTTTCATGGACATCGGTAATCCCGAATGCGCCTTCTGTAAGAGTCCCTGTCTTATCAAAAACAACCGTATTAATGTTCCTGGCATTTTCAAAAGCCGCCCGGTCCCTGATCAACAGGCCTCTTTTGGCCCCGATACTCGCTGAAACAGAGGTGACCAGCGGTATGGCCAGGCCTAGGGCGTGCGGGCAGCAGATCACGATTACAGTAACTGCCCTTTCAACAGCAAAACCCAAATCCTTACCGGCAGACAGCCAGGCCCCAAACGTTAACACGCCTGCAGTGACAGCTATGTAAAACAGCCATTTGGCGGCAGTGTCCGCCAGCCTCTGCGTCTTTGACTTCGAGGCCTGCGCCTCCCGCACCATTTTAATCACCTGTGAGAGAAACGTTTCGTCACCAACCCGGTTGACTTTAAACTTTAATATACCCTCGCCGTTGATGGAGCCGCCAATGATTTCATCGCCGCTTGCTTTTTCAACCGGTACCGATTCTCCGGTGATCATGGATTCGTTGACAGCAGATCTGCCATCAAATACAAGGCCGTCAATGGGGATCTTTTCTCCCGGCTTTACCAGGACGCTGTCGCTGGCTTTTAATTTATTTACCGGGATGTCAGTGGTCTCCCCGCTGCTGCTGATCAGGTGCGCTTCTTCAGGCATCAGGTCGGCCAGTTCTTCCAGGGCCCGGGCAGCGCCCATAACCGATTTCATTTCAATCCAGTGGCCCAGCAGCATGATCACTATTAATGTCGCCAGTTCCCAGAAAAAATCACTGCCCATCAGGACAAATACGGTCAGGGAACTGTATATATACGCTACCGAAATGGAGAGCGCAATTAATGTCATCATGGCCGGAGACTTTTTCTTAAGTTCGTCCACGGCGCCTGTAATGAATGGCTTGCCGCCGTAGATAAAAAGTATTGTGGACAGCGCAAAAAGCAGGTATGAATCTCCCGGAAAACGCCAGTGGACACCCATAAACATCTGGATCATCGGGGACAGGAGCAGGATCGGCACTGTGATAATTAATGAAATGTAGAATCTCCGCTTGAAATCCTCCACCATCATGGCATGGTGATCGTGCTGCTTGTGGGCTGCCTGTCCATGGACCTGCTGCTCCTGCTGCCCGTGAGCTCCCTGTTCATGGCCCATTTGCGCATGCCCCTGTTGTTTGTCCTGTTCACGTTTCATCTGAGCATGATCCATCTGTCCACGCCCCGGCAGATTGTGCTGTTCATGGACTATTTGCTCGTGATCCTGCTGCCCGCTCTGTCCGGGTGCCATCTGCTGATGTGCCATTTCACCATGCCCCTGCTGCTTTTCCTGACTGTGCTTCATGTGGCTGTGATCCTTTGGGGGATCCGTCATGGCTTCCACCTGAAAACATGTTTACATTTTGGGCAAGTTACGTCGAGTGCGCCTTTTTTTGTCGGCACGCGCAGCTTGGCATGGCATTTTTCACATGTCACGAGACGGTGGTCGACAAGTCTCAGGATTTTTTCTTTATCCAATCCGACTAAGACATCTTCTCCGATCAGGAACGTGGGTACTCCGCTGATATTCCTGCGCGCCAGTTCACCGCGCGCCTCCGCATCAAGGTCGATATCCTTTTCGATAAAGTGAATTCTGTGCTGCGAGAGAAACTCTTTCGCCATCGTACAGTACGGTCAGGTTTTCGTTGTAAACATGGTCACTGTCTTCATCTATCCCACTCCTCTCTTAACGGTTTCGGATATGTGTTTAATGCAGAACCAGGTTACCGTAGCCCCGGGTTTTGTGACGGACAGCAATGTCGGCTGAACTGCCTGTGGACCAGATCACCAGGTTGTCTCCCGGCACCAGGTTTTTGTCCCGGCTGTCACCGGTAATGAGCTTGCGTTTGAGCTCACAGGTCAGCCAGCCGTCTTTCAGGCCGCCGCTGGCGCTGATGATGTCAGCAGTGCCACCCTGAGCCAGGTCAGCCGGATGAGGCCCGTGCGGTCCGGTTGAATAGGCATCAGTCAACACAGCCTGTTCGCCATTAAGACCACACATAATAATATCCGCGCCCATCATGCCGATTTCCGGCCCGATACCCAGAGCAATGTAACCGGTATTCTGCGCCCGCATAGCCAGGCAGGCATATTCTCCCTCCAGGCGGGTAAAAACCTGGAGTTCTCCTATTTGCTGAAGAGTAGAATATTCGTTTTCACTGATAATCCCATCGGAAACCCAAGGCACTGGCTGCGCAGAAACAGCAGGCTCGCTGACCTGACCTGCAATGGGTGCCTGCTGCTGGGAACCGGTCTTGGAGCCTGCGCAACCGGACAGGGCGAGCAGGAACAATGACACTAACACCAGATAAGGCAAGAACTTAACGGTTAACTTTGTTACTGACATAACAACACTTCCTTTCTGTTTTCTTCCGGAAGCAAGGGGACGTTCTTTTTGCTTCCCAAATTTTTACCTGATCACTGCCATCAGGATAATGAATGCAATGATAGAAAAAATCAAATGGATGGAAAGGAAATTCAGGG
>CAYNIY010000050.1:0-10560 GCA_964397525.1 uncultured Eubacteriales bacterium | reverse complement strand
AATAAAAAATAAATTATGACGAATAAATAGGAAGGTGCTTTATCATCACAGCATCAGATTGATCTCAAGAGGAGTACTTTCTATGGAAAAACTGTACAGTTTTGACAATGAGTCGGTTTCCAGGCTGAGAAGCTGTACCATGAGAACCAGGAGATCGGATCATAACGATTCTTGTCTGAGCAGAAGAAGAGGCTGGTACAAAAGCGAAGCGGATCCCAACTATATACTCGAATGTTTTCCTGCATTGCACTTGAAAAAAGGCTACATCCTGCGTGCCTACCAGTTTTCAGACGGCCGGGGCAACGGCAACGGTTTTGTCTGGGCCATGCCGCTGGCAGCGCCTTTCCCTGATTATAAAGACTGCCCGAGGCTGGAAAGTCATTTCCTGAAGCCGCCGAAGCCACCGGGGGCACTGGACTCGATAATGGAAGCTGTTGAGGGTGACGGTTCACCGATTTCGTATTTATGCGCTTCAATCTTTGCCCGCGAGGTAAAGGAGTTCGGCGCCGTGTGGCACGGCTGCAGCTGGGGCCTGGTGAAAATTATTGAAAGCGATCCCTGGAGCAACGAGGAAAAATATTTCGGCTCGCCGTCACCGAAGAACAGGTGGAAGTGGTCACTGCCCAGGCCCATCAACTGGCGGCCGCATGTGAAAGTCGAAGGTGAACTGATCACCGTAACATTTTACTCCTACAGCGGCTATTTCGTGCAAAGCATATCTGTGACGACTGATACATACAAAAAAAACAGCTACTGCTTCAAAACGGAAACAGAAACGGTAGCTACCGGTCCCTCGGGTTATACGCTTTAGTAACTCGATTTGAAAACAATGGTATTTTATCATTATTTATACTATTATATAGATAATGATATTACTACAATAAATAAGGAGGCGGGCACAATGACGTTTTTTAAGGATTTAGGGAAAAAGATTTCCGATGTGGCACAGGATGCAACTGAAAAAGCTTCTGAAATGGTCGAAACCACCAAACTGAAGTCGTCAATTTCTCGTGAAAATGATGCCATCAACGATGCGAAGAAGCAGATCGGCGAAAAGATTTTTGCCATGTTTAAGGCCGGGGAGACACTTCCGGATGTGATCGCTGAAGAATTGAAGGATATCGATACACGGCTTGCGACAATCGCCGGCATCGAAGCCAAGATTGCCGAAATCAAGGCCGAAGAGAAATAAGGGAACAATTGGCAGCTGGCAGCAGCCGCTGCACCGCCAGCTCACATTGGGCACAATATCGCTGATCACAAGACGCGCTAGAATCGTTTCTAACGCGTCTTAATTTTTTGTCTGGTGTATTTGTACCTGTTTCATTTTATCAAGAGCTGGCCGGCGTTACAAACAGTATTAGGCATAAATTGAGATATTTTTTTATATTACAGTGTTAGTGAGAAATACTTCTTGCCTGGCGGTCTCTTTTATTAAATAATGATATTAAGAAGAAACTGTTTAGGAGGATTACTGTATGAATGAATTAGCTTTAAAGTATGGCTGCAACCCAAATCAGAAACCATCCAGAATTTTTATGGCAGATGGCAGTGAACTCCCGGTTAAAGTGTTAAACGGCAGGCCGGGATATATTAATTTCCTCGATGCCTTGAACGGCTGGCAGTTGGTAGCTGAATTAAAAGCTGCGACAGGGCTTCCGGCAGCAGCGTCTTTCAAACACGTTTCACCGGCCGGCGCCGCAGTCGGGCTGCCATTGACAGCTGTTGAAAGAAAGATTTACTGGGTGGATGAGGAGGAGCTAACACCGCTGGCCAACGCTTATGCCAGGGCAAGAGGCGCTGACAGAATGAGCTCTTACGGAGATTTTATCTGTCTTTCCGACGTCTGTGATGTGGCCACAGCAAAACTGATCAAGATAGAAGTTTCCGATGGCGTCATTGCTCCGGGATTTGAGCCTGAAGCTTTGGAAATCTTAAAGAGCAAGCGGAAGGGCAGCTACAATGTTGTCCAGATCGATCCTGCGTATCGTCCCGAAGCCATTGAGCACAAGCAGGTATTTGGCATTTCGTTTGAGCAGGGGAGAAATGAAATAAAGATCGATCAGGACGTCCTGAAAAATATTGTTACAGAGAACAAGGAAATTCCTGATGGTGCAAAGGTTGACCTGATTATTGCCTTGATTACCATAAAATATACCCAGTCAAATTCGGTCTGTTATACAAAGAACGGGCAGGTAATCGGCACCGGCGCCGGGCAGCAGTCAAGGATCCACTGTACGCGGCTGGCGGGAAACAAAGCAGATAACTGGTTCCTGCGCCAATCGCCAAAAGTGCTTGGCCTGCAGTTCTTAAAGGAAATCGGCCGGGCAGAAAGAGACAACGCCATTGACGTGTACATCGGTGATGAATACATGGATGTGCTGGCAGAGGGCAGCTGGCAGAAGACCTTCAAAGTTAAACCCGAAGTGTTCACCAGGGAAGAAAAACGCGCCTGGCTGGAGCAGCTGACAGGTGTGTCGCTTGGTTCGGACGCCTTCTTTCCTTTTGGTGACAACATCGAACGCGCATACAAAAGCGGGGTGAAATATATTGCCGAGACAGGCGGCTCTATCCGTGATGACAATGTCATCGAAACCTGTAATAAATACGGTATGGTGATGTGCTTTACAGGCATTCGTTTATTTCATCACTAATCCAAAGCGCAGTCAGGTTCTTTAAGCTGATACTTCCAGAAAGCCTTTATAATCGTGGCCTGCCGGTTATTTATTTATAATATCCTCATAAATAAGAATATTATTATTTACAAGCATCATCACCTGAAAGCCTTTTATAATAAGCCTTTGGGACGAGGGGGACACATAGTGGAGAATGACAAGAAAATCGCAGTTTTAATAGATGCTGATAATGTTTCGGACAGGTATATCAAATATATCTTTGATGAAATATCCAACCACGGGATTGCTACCTATAAGAGAATTTACGGAGACTGGACAAAGCCGCAGCTGGCATCATGGAAAACCGTGCTGCTGGATTACTCTATTACCCCGATCCAGCAGTACAGCTATACAACCGGTAAAAATGCGACAGATGCGGCACTGATCATCGATGCGATGGATATACTCTATTCAAGTAACGTGGATGGTTTCTGCCTGGTTTCCAGTGACAGTGATTTTACCAAACTGGCTGCCCGTCTGAGAGAGGCCGGCATGTATGTCATCGGGATGGGTGAAAAGAAAACACCGAAGCCCTTCATCGCGGCCTGTGAAAAATTTAAATATCTTGAAGTGCTGGCGGCCATCCCCAGTGATACCTACGAGGCCAAAACCAATGAAAAGGTGGAAAAGAGAGAGACGCCAAGAGAAAGCATGGCAGATATAAAAGAGCTGATAGATTCCATAAAAATTATTGTCGCGGACAGCTCGGATGAAGACGGCTGGGCATTTTTAGGCGAGGTCGGCAACAGGATCAGTAAACGCTATCCTGATTTTGACACCAGAAACTACGGGCACGCAAAGCTGGCGCCCCTGATCGCTTCTCTGAAGCAGTTTGAAATCCAGGCCCGAAAAACCAACAACCCGAATATCATCCATTACTACGTGAAAAACAAAGTCATTTCGTAATCTGGGGGTGAGCCCGTGAAACTTAATACCGGTGTCCTGCTGGCCATTATAGCCGGGATTGTCATCGGCTTTTTTGGCGTTCTTGTATCTGTTTTTTCAGACGGCGCGCTGGCCGAACGGCTGGTGGCAATCGTTGTCATCCTGCTGGTCTACTATGTGTTGGGCGGGGTATGGGGGCTTGTGCGGCCGGGCTATTCCTGGAAATGGGGGCTGCTGCTGGGCGCGCCCGGGGTGCTGTTCCTGGGGATTTTTATGATCAGGGAATTCAATGCCTACTATTTTATCTACATGGTCCTGATCGTCACTATGGCCTGCTTTGGCGCCTGGGCCGGCAGCGCTGTCAGAAGCCGCAGGAAGAAATAACCCGGCGGTAAAAACCAAACCCCCAGACCGGCGCTCATCTTTTACGCCAATCTGGAGGTCTGTGCTGATTCCGGCATCGTTTTACCAGGCATCCCCTCGGCTTCCTTTTTTATTTTTCATCCAGGATATTACGCGCTATCAGTTTCTGCTTCAGCCGGCATAATATGTGGCTGTTGCATTCCAGCTGCTCCTGCACCAGCTTGGCCTGCTGGTGGATCGGCTGAAATTCCTTAATAAAATCCTGTTCCATTAATAAATCAATATCCTTAGAAATTTGTTCTTCCGATTCAAGCATGTCCGCGTCTTTCAGCAAGATGTCATCACCCCGGCTTTCTTTAGTCAAATTCGTAATAAGCGACCAAATATATTTCTTCTTCAACGTTCATTTCTGCAATTGCTTCTTCACCCATAAGCCCTGCCTCGCTGTCCCTCCCATGCTGATTGTTTATATTTATATATCGGTTAAATTGTTTTTTCTCTTTATAGTGTGGACAAGGGGACAGGTACCTTGTCCCTCTGCATCCAGCCGCAAAGTGTCCGGGACAAAAGGCTGAATCCTGACCGGTTACTTTTGCTTTTTTATTGTTATTAAATGATAAAGATAATATTATATAAGCAGATAACAATGACAACAACCCGGCAAGGAGGGATTTTCATGGTCAGAATCATTACCACAGTCACTTATTTGGGCATGGTGGCGGTCAACGCGCTGGCAAATATTCTCCCCATCAACGGGGTGAATACCGGGCAGGTTTCCGATGCCTATCCCAACCTCTTTGCCCCGGCCGGCCAGACCTTTGCCATCTGGGGGCTGATTTACCTGCTGCTGGCCGGACATACGGTGTACCAGCTCGGCTTATTCCAGGGGTATAGTTTTGCGGTCAAGAAAGACCTGCTGCGGATGGTCGGGATCATTTTCTCTGTTTCCTCCCTGGCCAATGCGGCGTGGATTTACGCCTGGCACTATGGTTTCATCCCGCTGTCAATGCTGTTGATGATTGTGCTCCTGGTCTGCCTGATCGCTATTAACATGATCATCAACAAAGAAACGCTTTCGATGAGGGAAAAGATATTCGTCAGGCTGCCTTTCAGTGTATACTTTGGCTGGATCACGGTGGCGACCATTGCCAATGCCACGGTGCTTCTGGTCAGCCGGGGCTGGAACGGCTTCGGCATACCGGAACCGGTTTGGGCGATGATCATGATTGTCGTGGGGATGTTGATCGGGGCGGTGACGACGATCAGAAACAGGGATATCGCTTACGGCCTGGTGCTGGTATGGGCGTACAGCGGCATATTGTTCAAGCATACCTCAGCAGCCGGGTTTGCCGGCCAGTACCCTGCAATTATTATCACGGTGGCTGTCTGCATCGCGTTGCTGCTGGTTGCAGCGGTCTACAGTTTGTTTGCCAGGCCGCGTACGTTTTTTTAAATAACAGTAATGGTTTTTTTATAATGAAGGGAGACAGACAGATGGACCTGAAGAAATATTTTGCTGACAACGACGGCACGGCTGTCTTATCAACCGCTGATGCGGCGGGGAAGGTGAATGCGGCTGTTTATAGCGAGCCGCACCTCATTGAGGGTGACGTCATAGCGCTGCTTATGGCGGACCGCCTAAGCCACGCCAATCTCCAGCAGAATCCTCATGCGGCTTACCTCTTTTTGGAAAAAGGCCCCGGCTGGCAGGGTATCCGCTTGTATTTGAAGCGGCTCAGGGAAGAGCGCAACACTGAGCTGGCCCGTTCCCTGGTCCGCCGCACCGGCGCAGATGCCAAAAACATCGACCTCAACCTGGTTTATTTCCAGGTGGAGGAGATCCTGCCCCTGGTCGGCAGCTAAACAGCCTTTTGGGCGGTATGAGAATGACCTGAACAAAATTTGCCATTAGAGGCACTGTCGCAATATGGAAATCTTATCAGCCAGGAGGCGCAGACCATGAACTCTTTTACCCGGTCGATCTCGCAGATATCCAAAGGAGCAGTCAAGGCCTTTCAGACCTTTCCTGCTGCGCTGGCCTGCGCGCTGGCGTTCGCGATCGTGACGATGATCAGGATTCAACTCGACTGGCCCCAACAGGAGGCCTATAACCTCCTGTTCAACAGCCTGCACTGGGCTTTCGCGCTGGGCGCTGTTTTCAGCCTTGCTGCGATCACAGCAGCCCAGAGCCGGTACAATACGGCCAGAGCTTTCCTGACAGCCAACCTGCTCGGCGCCGTGGTCGCAGCAGTGACTTTCCTGCTGCTCTACCTGACCGGCGGGACGGATCCAGGATTGGAAGTTTCTCGTTATGCTGTAGTCTCGGGCCTGGCGGCAGCCCGTGTCGGGGTGGCTATCCTGGTCAGTTTCATTGCCTTTGTCATCCTGGCCGGCTATCCCAAAGAGCAGTCGGACTTTGCCCGATCTTTTTTCATGACCCAAAAAGCTATGTTAATTGCCCTGATCTACGGAGGGGTGATCATGGCCGGGACTTCCGGTGTGGCCGGCGCCTTCCAGGCCCTGCTTTACCGGGACATGAGCGAAAAAGTCTACATGTATCTCGCGACCCTGGTCGGTTTCCTGGCCTTCGCCATTTTTGTCGGATATTTTCCGGACTTCCGCAAGGGACAGCTTGACGCGCACCGCGCAGAAGCCCAGAAACAGCCCCGGTTTGTCGAGATCCTTTTCGAATATATTATGATCCCGATTGCATTGGCTTTGACTGCTGTCCTGCTGATCTGGACGGGCAAAATCATGGTGACCGGGTCGTGGCCCGTATTCCTGCAGCTCTCTGGTATCGCGACCGGCTATACGGTAGGCGGGCTCTGGCTCCATGTGCTGGTTACCTATAACGAATCTGGGCTGGCGAAATTCTACCGCCGGTTTTACCCGCTCGCCGCGCTGGTGATCCTCGCTTTCGAGGCCTGGGCCCTGCTGATCCAGTTGAGCAAGTCAGGTCTCAAAATGACCGAATATTCCTTTATCCTGATCTGGGTTATTGCTTTGATCGCAGTTGTCCTGCTGCTCATCATCAAGGACAGGGCCCACAATGTGATCGCCGCCCTGGTCTGCGCGGTGGCTGTTTTCTCGGTTCTGCCGGTGGTCGGTTACCAGGCCCTGCCTGTCACAGCTCAGGTCAGCCGCCTGGAAAACCTGCTGGTCAGCCAGGGCATGCTGGAAGGCGATCAGTTGATCCCCGCGACCGCCACACCGGAACTGGCGGTACGCGAAGCAATCACCGATGCGGTCGACTATCTGGCTTACGCCGAGGATGCGAAACTGCCGGTCTGGTTTGACAAGCGCCTCGCTGAGAGCAATGTGTTTAAAACCAGGCTGGGCTTCGAACAAACCTGGGCGGAGCCCATTTATGGACCAAGTCCGGCGGGAGATTTGGGATTATCGCTGCTGCTGAAACCTGGAGCGGTCGACATCAGCGGCTACACCTGGGCAGTCAATCTGCAGAATTACGAGAGGAAAGGGGAGGCCTCAGCAGCGATCGACGGGGACAGGGGCACTTATCGCATCAGATGGGCAGTAAATCCCCCGACCGGCATGCCGACCCTGCAGATCGAGCTGGACGACCGCGTAATCCTCGAGCAGGACATGAGCGCCTATATCGACCAGATTACCGCGACGTACCCGCCGGGGCAGGCGAGGTCCCCGGAGGCTCCCATCGAGGACATGAGCCTGCGGCTGGAAACCCCGGAAGTGGCTGTACTGCTGGTCTTCAATAATGTCGAAATTTATGTGGACCCCCGCCAGGATGTGATCAATTACTGGCTCAACCTGAGCACGTTGTATCTGCAAGAAAAGACGTGATGCGTGACAGGCACAACGCTATTTAGGCAAAAAACGCAGGGGGGAGGCCCCCTGCGTTTTTGTGTTGGTTTACATTTTTTCAATCTTATTTTATTGTGTACTTAATGGTTATTGCGGGGGCTGGGTCTGCGGCAGCACGCGGTTGACCAGCGCGTCCAGCAGATCTTCCGGACCCGCGCCGTGCCCCGAATCAAGCCAGATCAATTCTTTGTGCGGCGCCTGCAGCATATTGTAGTAGCCTTCCACCAGCGGCGCCATTGCATTGATATCCTGCCTCCCGACGAGAAAGTACACCGGCAGGTCCAGCACGGGAGCCTGGGTCGTGAAATCGAGGTCCTGCAGCTGGGGATAGACAACTGTGAATGATTGTACCAGTCCCCGGCCGAAGTTCACCTTGTCGACCAGCCCGTATTCCCGCGCGAACTGCGGCACCAGCAGGATCACCATCTCCAGTTTGGCCGAGCCCATGATCTCGAACAGGACGTTATTGTACGCCGCGTACTTCATGGCCAGCCCTTCCCCGGTATAGGGCGGCGGGCCGTTGCGGCGCAGCACATTCTCTGTGGCGGTGTCGCCGGCGTCAGCCGCCGCCTTGAGGGCGATCTCGTAGCCCAGGCGGTCGTTTTCCGTGGTGTTGACCATCTGCCCGGTGCCGATATAGGCGTGGTACAGGCCGGGGTACTGGTGCACCAGCTTGGTGCCCAGGATGGTGCCCCAGGACAGGCCCATAACATAGATTTTATCCTGGTGGAAGCGCTCACGCAGCAGCTGCGTCAGCTCATGTGCGTCCGAGACGAAGTCCTCGACGGTCAGGGTCGGGATGGGCGCCGCGCCGTAAGATTTGCCGGTTCCCGGCTGGTCCCAGTTCACAACGACAAAATGGTCCTCCAGGGGTTTCAGCGTCATGGCGCTGGCCGGAAAACCGCCCGCGCCGGGCCCGCCGATGCCGAGGTAGAGCAGCACGGGTTTATCCCTGTCTTTGCCGCGGATGGTGATCCACTGCTCCCGGCCGCCGAGGTTTACTTTTTCCAGCACCGCGATGCTGTTGGGCCCCTCGATGGGCGGAGTGGACGCGAAGAACTGCGATGCTCCGACCGCGAGGATGGCGATGATGACGAAGCCTGCGAGGACCAGGCTCATATTGCGCCCGCCGCGCACAGTACGGACCAGGCAGAAGATCAGAACCACACCGATGGCGGCCAGCGGGATCCAAACGATAGGCGGCACAGAGGTGCCGACCGGCAGGTCGGCGATGACCAGGATGAACAGCAGGACGAAAAGAAACAGGAATATACGCTGCAGGACCTTAGTGTATGAACCTGACATTTTCGCCAGAAGTGACGGTTCGCTCATCTAAAAACCTCCCCTGTCCGGATATCCTGTAAAAAACATATAGCACTAAAATTTACCCACGTCAATAGAACGTGGGTAAATTATGTGTCATTTTTACACATGTATTAAGAAAGGTGAGTTAAATTATAGCACTTGCCGCTGGGCTGCTTTAGTCAGGATCCTGCTTTTTCTCTTGCGGCTGCACCCTGGCGGCCAGTTTTAAAAGCAGCGCCAGCAGCAGCCCGGTGCACAGTGTGACCAGCATGGCGATCTGGGTGTGGAAGAGATACCAGAAGATCAGGTAACCGGTGGATACTACTATTGACATCAGCATCAGCGGAAAAGCGATCTTGATGAATTCAACGAAGCCGATGTACTGGCCCCGCTTTTCAGCCATGCCGATAACCACGACATTGGCTGAGGCGCCGATGATCGTCCCGTTGCCGCCCAGGCAGGCACCCAGGGAGAGAGACCACCAGAGGAAATTTAGGTCGGCGATACCTCCGAGGCGTCCCATGTCCTGGATCAGGGGGATCATCGTCGCCACAAAGGGGATATTGTCCACAAAAGAAGAAGCAACAGCGGACAGCCAGAGGATCAATATGCCCGTCGGCAGCAGCGCTCCGCCGGTTATTTCCAGGGCCCACCTGGCGACGGCTTCAATTACGCCAACCTCTTCTAAAGACCCGACCACCACAAACAGCCCGATGAAGAAAAAGATCACCGGCCATTCCACGATCTGGAGGGCGTGTTCGGGATCCTCCTTTGTGATCAGCAGCAAAAGCGTAGCCCCGGACAGGGCGATCACCGATGATTCCAGGTGGACATACTGGTGCAATACGAAGCCCAGGATGGTTACGGCCAGCACAAAGAGGCATTTGCGCAGCAGGACAGGGTCTTTTAACTCTTCCCTCTCATTTAACAGCATGATATTTGCCTGCAGTTCCTCTTCCGCGGTCAATTGTTTGCGGTAGATGAGCTGGAGCAGCGGGATAGTCAGGACGTAAACCACCACCACGACCGGGGTCAGGTTGAAGACAAAGTCCATGAACCCGAGGCCGGTGGCGCTGCCGATCATGATGTTCGGCGGGTCGCCGATCAGGGTGGCGGTGCCGCCGATATTGGAGGCAAGGATCTCGGAGATCAGGAACGGCAGCGGTGTGATCTTCAGCTGCCTGGCGATGGCAAAGGTGACCGGCACGATTAAAAGCACGGTGGTGACATTGTCCAAAAGCGCGGACAGTACGGCCGTGACCAGACACAGGGCGGCCATGATTTTCAGCGGCTCGCCTTTCGAGCTTTTGGCAGCCTTGATGGCCATAAACTCAAACACGCCGGTTTTTCTGGTGATGCCGACAATGATCATCATGCCGACCAGCAGGCCGATGGTATTGAAGTCAATGGCCTCAACAGCTCTGTCCGGGTTGATGATGCCGGTTAAGACCACCAGGGCGGCGCCGACCAGGGCCGCCACTGTGCGGTGGAC
>CAYNIY010000049.1:0-10574 GCA_964397525.1 uncultured Eubacteriales bacterium | reverse complement strand
AAAAATTTATAAGGCATAATACTGCCATGATCTGCTTTTTTACTTCTCCATTACTGCATGACCTGTTCGCGCAAACGGTTCAGCCCTTCCTTGATGGAACGGGCACGGACTTCTCCAATACCTTCAACCCCATCAAGCTCTTCTATTGTGGCTACAAGGATACAGCTGAGCGTCCCAAAAGTTTTGATCATGTTATCAATCACAGGCAGCGGCAGCCTTGGTATCTTGTCTAAAATTCGATAACCCCTGGGCATAACGTGCTGGTCAAGAATACCGGGACTGCTCGGATAACCAAGCGCCCTGGAGATCATAGCCAGGTCAAGAATATCTTCAGCCGGCCAGCTTCTGATTATATTCAGGATATCGGCAGGTGTTATCTCACCCATGGTCATCGCGTAATCCTGGATTACCAGCAGCCCTTCGTCCTCTGTGCTGGCCACCAATTCTTCCATCTGCATTGATATCAGGCGGCCCTCAACACCCAGTTCACTGATATATCTATTTATTTCCTTGACTACTTTTGTAACCATCTCAACCCTTTGAATGGCCTTGGCCACATCAAACAGGGTTACAGCATCAGTAAACTCAAGAGTACTCAGCACCAGCAGCACTTTATCCAGGACCGAGCGGTATTTTTCAAGCGTCTGGATGGCCTGGTTGGCTTTTGTCAGTAAAACGCTGAGATCTTTGAGAACATATTTCAAGGGTCCTTTATAGGTTGTTATGACGCCGCGGCGCTGGGATATGGAAATTACCAAAGTGTCAGTCTGTATCGCGGCCCTTTCCGCAGAACGATGACGTATCCCCGTTTCGCTTGACGGAATATTCTGGTCTGGAACCAGCTGGGTGTTGGCAGCCAGAATTTTTCTGACGTCCTTACTTAATATTATGGCTCCATCCATTTTAGCCAGCTCGTAAAGCCCGGCAGGGGAGAAGTCAGCATTGATCACAAAGCCGCCTTCAGTGATTTTCATAACCTCAGGTGAATCGCCAATTACTATCAAGCCGCCGGTTTTTGCACTGAGTATGTTTTCGAGGCCCTCCCGCAGAGGGGTGCCGGGTGCTACCGCGCGTAATACTTTCAGTAATTCACCTGCCATTTTATCTTCTTTCACAAGATCCACCTCACACCATTAAAGCCAGTTCCAGTGCTGCCGCCAGAGTGTCCGCTGTCAGTATGCCCGTTTCTCCAACATGATCCACGGCGCTTTGTGAAGACAATAAAAATCGGCTGAAGCCAAGTTTAAATGCTTCCCTAACTCTTTTTTCCACGCCGGTAACCGGACGCAGTTCACCGGTAAGCCCAATTTCTCCAGCAAAAGCCATGCTGTTATCCACGGGGACATCCCGGAAACTGGAGGTTAAAGCACAAGCGATGGCCAGGTCTACCGCGGGCTCATCGATCTTTACCCCGCCTACTGCATTGACGTAAATGTCGTGGCTGCCCAGGTTTAAGCCAACTCTCTTTTCCAAAACGGCAGCTATCAGGGCAACCCGGTTATAATCTACTCCTGCGGTCATCCGCCGGGGCACGCCGAATCCCGTTGGTGATACAAGGGCCTGTATCTCCACCAGCAGGGGCCTGGTACCCTCAAGTGCGGCAACAACCGCAGACCCGGGCACTCCTCCCTGCGAACGCTGGACTAGAAATAATGCAGATGGATTGGTTACCTCCAGCAGGCCGCTGCCGCTCATTTCAAAAATACCTATTTCGTTTGTTGAGCCAAATCTATTTTTTACACAGCGCAGGATGCGGAAGAACTGGTGCCGGTCCCCTTCCAGGTAGAGAACGGTGTCAACCATGTGCTCCAGCACCCGCGGGCCGGCAATCACTCCTTCTTTTGTCACATGCCCGACCAAAAAAATTGTTGTTCCTGTTGTTTTGGCCAGACGCATAAGCTGGGCCGCGCACTCGCGCACCTGCCCCACGCTGCCCGGGGCAGAACCCAGGTCGCTTTTGAACATCGTCTGAATAGAGTCAATAACTGCCACCGGGGGCGACAAATCCCTCAAGTGCCGTTCCAGGATGTCTATGTCTGTTTCAGACAAAAGCAACAAACCCGGTGATAGCGCTCCCAGGCGATCGGCTCTGAGCCGGACTTGGCGTGCTGATTCTTCACCCGAAACGTAAAGAACCTGCATGCGGGTGCTGAGCAGTTGAGAAATCTGCAGCATTAGGGTCGACTTCCCAATTCCCGGGTCGCCTCCAAGCAAAATCAGAGAACCCGGCACCAGGCCCCCACCAAGTACCCGATCCATTTCACCCAGCTTTGTGGAAAAACGCTCTTCCTCCGATACGGGCACTTCCGTGACCGGGCGCGGCGCATCCGCTGTAAAGGCAGTAGATCCGGCAGCTTTCCGGGGGCTGATGGTCTCTTCCACCAGGCTGTTCCAGGCGCCGCAGCCGGGGCAGCGCCCCAGCCACATGGTTGACTGCTGTCCGCATTCCTGGCACAGGTATTTGGTCTTTGTACGCATCAAACAAATTACTCCAAGCTTTATTATTTCTAAATTATAACATTTTTAATGCTTTTATTCCATTGGCACTTGCGATTTTAATTCCTTTAAAAGAAGTGGATACACCCACAAAGGTGTATCCACCAGATCAATCTTTTTTTACAACCTTGATGGCATTCCCCGTTTCGTCAAGTTCCAGCAATACCTTGCTGCCAGGCTGGAAAGTACCCCTTAAAAGCTCCTCAGACAGGCGGTCTTCTACCAAGCGTAAAATAGCCCGCCGCAGTGGCCTGGCACCGAAGGCCTCATCGTACCCCTCTTTGGCCAGCAGGTCCTTTACCGGTTCGGAAACATCAATCGCGATATCGTTTTCCGCCATTCTGGCGGCAACCTCTTTCAGCATCAAGCCCACTATTTCTCTGATATGCTCTTTGGTAAGGGCATGGAAGACTATTGTTTCATCGATCCGGTTGAGAAATTCGGGACGGAAAATCCGGCGCAGTTCCCCGGTTATCCTTTTCTTCATATCACCGTAATCGGATTTTTCCTGTTCTCCTGTCTTGAAACCCATGACAATATCTTTCCCAACTGCTTGCAGGCCTACGTTTGAGGTCATGATCAACACAGTATTTCTAAAATCAACTGTGCGCCCCTTGGCATCAGTCAGCCTGCCGTCCTCCATTACCTGCAGCAGGATATTGAAGACATCGGGGTGGGCTTTCTCAATTTCATCCAGGAGGACCACCGTATAAGGCCTGCGCCTCACAGCCTCGGTAAGCTGTCCGCCCTCATCATATCCAACATAACCTGGAGGCGCGCCAACCAGCCGCGAAACTGCAAATTTTTCCATATACTCGGACATGTCGATTCTGACCATCGCGTCCTCGCTGCCAAACAGAACATCCGCCAGGGTCCTCGCCAGCTCGGTTTTGCCAACTCCCGTTGGCCCCAAAAAGATAAAGGAGCCTATGGGACGCTTGGGGTCTTTCAAGCCAGCCCTTGCCCTGCGGATGGCCCTTGATACCGCCTTGATCGCTTCATCCTGTCCGACTACGCGCTGGTGCAGCACTTCTTCCATTTTTAATAGTCTCTCAGATTCTCCCTCTGACAGCTTCTGCACCGGAACACCGGTCCAGCTCGATACAATGTGAGCAATTACTTCCTCGTCAACCACCAGATCCACACCGCTTTTTCTCTGTTTCCACGACTCCCTGCGTTCTTCCAACTCAGCCCGCAGCTTCTGCTCCTGGTCCCTCAATTCGGCAGCCTTTTCAAATTCCTGGCCGTCTACTGCAGCTTCCTTTTCTTTTTGCAGAATCTCCAGTTCCTTTTCCATATCTTTCAGGTCAGGCGGGGCGATAAATGCCTGCAGCCTCACCCTGGAGCCAGCTTCATCCATCAAGTCGATAGCCTTATCCGGCAGGAAACGGTCAGTTATATAACGGCTGGACAATCTTGCGGCCGCGTCAAGAGCAGCGTCGGTAATTCTCACCCTGTGGTGCGCTTCGTATTTGTCCCGGAGCCCTTTCAAAATCTGAATTGTTTCTTCCACTGTCGGCTCTGCCACGGTTATTGGCTGGAAACGACGTTCAAGAGCGGCATCCTTTTCGATATATTTGCGGTACTCATCAAGAGTAGTAGCGCCTATGCACTGAAGTTCACCCCTGGCCAGCGCCGGCTTCAATATATTGGCGGCATCTATGGCTCCCTCCGCCGCACCAGCGCCCACCAACGTGTGCAGTTCATCAATAAACATGATAATATTTCCGGCCTGACGGATCTCTTCAATGATTTTTTTAAGGCGTTCCTCAAATTCCCCCCGGTATTTGGTGCCGGCTACGACAGAACCCATATCAAGGGTAACCACTTTTTTATCGAGCAGAATTTCAGGGACGTTACCAGACGTAATCCGCTGGGCCAGCCCCTCGGCTACAGCAGTCTTCCCGACACCAGGCTCACCGATTAACACAGGATTATTCTTGGTCCGCCTGCTCAGCACCTGGATCACTCTTTCAATTTCTTTTTCCCTGCCTACTACAGGATCCAGTTTATCTTCTTTGGCCATGGCCGTAAGGTCGCGCCCAAACTGATCCAGGGTTTGAGTTGGGCTGACTTTAGCCTGGCCATCAGCCTGCTCTTCTTGTGGAGCCTGTCCTCCCTGCAGATGGGCAATCATGGTTCTCAGCCTGCGATAATCAGCGCCGGCGGCATTTAAAATCCTGGCCGCAACGCCTTCGCCTTCCCGGATCAGGCCCAGGAGCAGGTGTTCAGGCCCGACATAATTGTTACCCATCCGGCGTGCTTCGTCTAAAGATAGTTCCAGCACTTTTTTAGCCCTGGCCGTAAGGGCTGGTTCTCCCTGGAACTGCTCGTCGCTAGCTTCTACCAGCTGTGATACAGCCTCAGCCACGTTTTCGGTATTTATTCCTAATGCAGAAAGAACTTTGGCCGCAACGCTTTCTCCTTCCTGGAGCAGTCCCAGCAGCAAATGTTCTGTTCCGATATTAGGGTAATTAACACTTTTTGCTTCATCCCGGGCAAACACCAGTACCTTTTGTGCCCTCTCAGTAAATTTACCATACATGATAAACACCTCCAAATCACTCTTTTCAACTAAAAAGCTTAACACTTATCTTTCAAATTCCATCCTTATAAGATCAGCCCTGGCGGCATTCATCTGGTTTTTTGACAGTTCCCGCCCGGCGGTTTTAATTAGAAAAGCCGGCCTGATCTTTACCATCAACTCATTTAAAAGTTTGTCCTGCACTCCCGGGATCATTTTTAACTCAATCCCCAGTCTCAGATCGGACAGCTTGCGCATTGCCTCTTCCAATGTCATGATCCGGGCATATTTTAAAGTGCCCCAGGCCCGGTATACGCGGTCTTCAATAGCTTCTCGCCTTTCCCTGTATAAAGCTTGGCGTGAAGCCTTTTCCTGGGTGAGTATCTGCCTGGTCATGGATATAAGATTACTTATTATTTCCTCCTCCGACTGTCCCAGTGTTATCTGGTTTGATATTTGGAACAAATCACCTATGGCCTCCGTACCCTCGCCATACAGACCTCGCACTGTCAACCCCAGCTTGCTTATTGCGTTGAAAACCCCGCCTATCTGATTGGTTATTTTCAAACCTATCAGGTGTAGCATGACTGAGGCACGCAGGCCGGTTCCCGTGTTCGTTGGACAGGATGTAAGGTAACCAAGCTTTTCTGAAAAAGCGTAGTCCAAGGTCTTTTCCAGCCCGTCGTCAACATTGCTGACAATTGCCCACGCTTCCTGCAGCCGCAGTCCGGACAGGATACACTGGATACGCAAATGATCCTCTTCATTAATCATGACACTGACAGCTTCATCATCGCTGATGGCTACTGCCTTAAATTGAAAGTTGTTTAAGAGGTCAGGACTGATCAAGTGTTTATCAACCAGGATCTGTCTTTCCAGTGGTGATAAGTCATTTAACAGGCTCAATTCCAGGCTCCCGCACAGATCTAACGCTTCCTTGTTTTCGATTGCCGCTTTGACTTCATTTATTATTTCCATAGACTGCTGTTGATCCAGCAGGTGGGGGAAAGGTCTGCCGGCAAGGTTTCTGGCCACCCTAATCCGGCTGCTGATAACAATATCTGCGTCCGGACCATCGGAATCCATCCAGCGGCTGTTAGCACTGCTGACCTTGTCGTTAATCGGCATCTATCCCTCACCCCCCTCTTCAAGATTTTTTTCCATCTGGCGAATGGAATCTCGAAGCTGAGCCGCCCTTTCAAATTCCTCGCGGCTTATTGCTTCCTTAAGCTGCCTTTTTATAACCTCAATCTCTTTGACCAATCTGGCGCGGCCGCCTGTGCGTTCCGGCACTTTGCCTGTATGCCTTGTATTGCCGTGAATTCTCCGTAACAGCGGCAGCATCTTTTCCTCAAAGATAGGGTAACAGTCCCCGCAGCCTAAAAGGCCTTTCTTGGCAAACTGATCCTCCGAAACACCACATTTTTCACATTCTTTACCTGTGGTCTCAACCTGATTTACATCACTGCTGTTAAAATCATAATTTAACAGACCGGCTAAAAAATTATTCATATTCATTTGCGGGAAAAATCCAAATCCATGTATTTGGATTTCCTTGGCGCATAATTCACACAGATGGGTTTCCTGTTTTTGTCCATTAGTTATCTCAGCAACATGCACCGTCGCAGGACGCTGGCTGCACTTTTCGCATAACAATTTAATTATCTCCTCTCAAATCAGCATTCTTATAAAAACAGCAGCCTTTAATTGCGCAGAATTGATGTAACCATGGCCTTTAATATTATTGCTCTCAATTTGTCCCGGACGGGCATGCTCAGCCTTAATATGTTCCCGTCAACAGCGGCCTGCATAATCCTGGCCTCCCGCAGTGATATGAATTTTTCTTCATGCAGGCGGCTGATCAAACCTTCTGCATCGCACTGTGATATTGAATCACCAATTATAGCGCACAGGTCAAGAATTAGATCAGTCCTTTGATCAAGTTGTATCTTTACGATCCTGATGTACCCGCCGCTGCCTCTCCTGCTTTCCACGAAATAACCATGTCCAGCGGAAAAACGTGTTGTTAAAACATAATTAATTTGGGAAGGAACACAGCTAAAACGTAAAGCCAGATCACTGCGCTGAACTTCAACATATTCTTTACTGCTGTCAGCCAGGAGTTTCTTTAAATATCTCTCTATCAGATCAGAAATATTATCCATGCTTATCAATCCTTTTTGACTTTTACTGACCTTAACTATATTATAGATGAGATCGGCCTTATTGATCAACACTTTTTTATCTTGTCTTAAGCCAACCGGCTAAATAATACTAATAAATACCTTGCAACAGCCGCGGCTGCATGAAAATTTAAGCGCAATTATAACTTTGACGCGGGCAGAGGAGGTACCCTGACTGGTATAATAGAATTAATATATAAATATTTATCTGGAGTGATCGGTATTGGCTGCACTGGTAAACAGAAACATACAGCTTCATTACCTTGAACATATTCCCTCTGTTCCCAGAAGAGAAATGATTTTAAACCGCTTAGGTTACAGTAAAATCAATACCATGCTTGACCGAAAAAATGAAGAACTGCTTGAATACGGCATTCGGGAAGGAAGTTTGCTGTGCCGCCCGAGAGGTGTTTTTTGTCGTCTAAAAATTATCGAGAGGGACACTGGACTGCTAAAGCTGGAAAATAATATTGAGTTTGTCAGCAGAAATCTCTCAGCTATGCTGGAAGAATGCAGCGAAATTATTCTCATGGGCGCAACGGTAGGGCGGGAAGTCACAGAAAGAATAGCTTATGAGGTAAATGAAGGAAATGCCTCTCTTGGCCTGATAATCGATTCCGTAGCCTCACAAAAAGCTGATGCCTGCCTCGATTGGATGACAGCTTTTGTCGATAAAATGCTCCGAAAAGAAGGGAAAGTCATCACCGCCAGAAGGTATAGCCCGGGATATGGTGATTTTGATCTTGCCAATCAAAGAATTATTTATGATGTGCTGCAGCTGGCAAAGCTTGATCTTAAACTTACGGAAAAATATATACTCATGCCTGAGAAGTCCGTAACTGCCGTTGTTGGCATTAAGGAGAAGGGATAATGATGAAAAGGGCTTGTTTTAATGAACTGCTTGAAAAAAGAATAATGCTTTTAGATGGAGCATTTGGCACCGAGCTTCAAAAAAGAGGCATGCCCAACGGCGTATGTCCTGAAAAGTGGGTAATTGAGCACCCGGATGTTCTGATAGAAATCCAGCGTGAATATATAAATGCGGGTTCTGACATCATATACACTTGTACCTTTGGCGGCAACAGGATTAAATTAGAAGAATATGGTTTGGGCGGAAAGGTTGTTGAGTTAAACAGGGAGCTGGTCAGGATTTCCAAGATGGCGGCCGCCGGTTCAAACTGTTTAGTTGCAGGTGATCTTGCGCCGACGGGAAATTTTATTGAGCCTTTTGGAGATATGCCCTTTGAAAAGACGGTTGACATTTATAAAGAACAGGTCCGGGGCCTGCTGGCAGGCGGGGTTGACTTATTTGTAATCGAGACCATGCTGGATATCCAGGAGGCCAGAGCCGCGCTGCTGGCTGTCAAAGAATCTACTGATCTCCCGGTCCTGGTAAGCATGACCTTTGGTGAGGAAGGAAGAACATTAACCAACAGTGACCCCGTTACAGTGCTATTGATCCTCCAAGGCCTTGGCGCCGATGCTGTAGGTGTAAACTGTTCAACTGGCCCTAAGGATATGATCAAGATCATCTCATTGATGAAACCTTATGCCAGGGTTCCTCTCCTGGCAAAACCAAATGCCGGGCTGCCAAGACTGGTAAACGGCGTCACTGTATTCGACATGAAGGCAGAAGAATTTGGCGCTTATGCCAGAGACTTCGCCAAGGCAGGTGTAAATCTTCTCGGCGGGTGCTGCGGCACCTCAGCCCCATATATTGAAAGCATTAAAAGAAATATTGAGGGCTGCCAGCCCATCGGCATATCAGCAGAACCATACAGCGCCTTGACTTCTTCCAGAAAAACGGTGTTTGTTGGTTTTAATAATCCCGTTGCCATAATCGGCGAAAGGATAAACCCGACAGGAAAAAAACAGCTCGGCGAGGAGCTTAGACAGAGGAAATTCTCTGAAGTCCGCCGGCTGGCTGCGGAACAGGTGGAAAATGGAGCAGAACTGCTGGACGTTAATGTTGGCATGCCTGGGATTGATGAAAAGGCAACCATGGTGGAAATCGTTAAGCTGCTGAGCAATATTGTGGAAAGCCCTTTGTGCCTTGACTCGTCATCACCTGAGGTTTTGGAAGCGGCACTGCGCATTTATCCCGGAAAAGCCTTAATCAACTCAATATCAGCCGAAAAGGCAAAAATCGAAAAACTCCTGCCCCTGGCTAAAAAGTATGGCGCGATGTTTATCCTGCTGCCTCTCAGCGATGAAGGCGTCCCTGAAGCTGCCGAAACAAGGTACAGTATTGTTAAATACATCCTGGATCGTGCGGCAGAACATGGTATTAGCCAAAACGAAGCTATCATTGACGGCCTGGTAATGACAGTGTCTTCAAACCAGCAGGCGGCGCTGCAAACCTTGCAGTTGATAGAATGGTGCACCAAACTTGGCTGCGCTACGACTATAGGCCTGTCGAACGTATCCTTTGGTTTGCCACAAAGAGCTTTTATCAACACTGCTTTTCTGGCCATGGCTGTCGGGAAAGGCCTCTGTACGGTTATTGCTAACCCCTCGAATGAAATGCTCGTCAATATAAAGATGGCTTGTGACGTACTGACTTCGAGGGATAAAAACAGTTTAAAATATATAGACCGGTTCACCGGAAATAATACAGCACAGCCAAAGCGGGACGAACGCAGGCATCCCCTTAAGCCAGTCGAAAATATATATAGAGCTGTGCTTGTTGGAAACAAGGAAGAGGTTATCTCTTTTCTCAATGAAGCGCTTCATGAAGAAATTAAGCCTGAAGATATTGTTGACAGTTATCTTATTCCCGCAATCACCGAAGTAGGCGAGCTTTATGATGAAAAAAAGTATTTTCTGCCGCAGCTTATTCAAAGCGCTGAGACAGTAAAGACTGCCTTTGATTATTTGCAGCCCTATATTTCTCAAAATAAAACCGGGTTGGTTAATACCAGTATTTCCATAATACTCGCCACAGTAAAAGGGGACATTCATGATATTGGTAAAAATATTGTTGGACTTATGCTAAGCAATTACGGCTTTCATGTTATTGACCTTGGCAAAGATGTAAGGGCTGAAGATATTATAGCGAAGGGCAAAGAAACAGGCGCATCAATCATCGGGTTATCTGCATTAATGACGACAACTATGGTTGAGATGAAAAACGTTATAAAACTCGCCAAAGATCAGGGGCTGAAATTCAAATTTATGATCGGCGGAGCTGTAGTTAATGATAAGTATGCGGTGGAAATTGGCGCTGACGGGTATGCCAGAGATGCTTACGAAGCGGTGAAATTAGCCAAAAAACTATCTTCTGAATAATAGCAAACTAGGGAACAAGAACAAGGGCAAAACAAAACCCCGCGGTTTTATCTGCGGGGTTTTTAAAATTTCTCTGGCGACGA
>CAYNIY010000048.1:0-11278 GCA_964397525.1 uncultured Eubacteriales bacterium | reverse complement strand
TAAAAAATATTTTGACAAAGGAAGGAATTGTTATTATTATGTAGAAGACTTGTAATTGTTTTGTACGCATTTTGTGGACATTGTGATGTTCGAGGCAGGAGCCGGCGGTTATGAAAATTGAAATAAGGGGCGCCGAAAGGTTGAGTTTCCGGGAACGGCAGGTTGTGTCTTTAAAGGAAATGGGATACTCAACGGATCGGATTGCTAAAAATCTGGGTTTAAGCCCCAGCACCGTGTCAACTCTTTATAGCCGCGCCAGGACCAAAGGCTACGAGGTGGTTATCATTATACCAGGTCAGAACCTGGCTCTCTTTGGAATTGATGAGGAAGAGGAGGAGAAAGCTTGAATCAGCCGCTGAGGAAAGAGGAAATATTCTACACCCAACGGGAACAGGCCGCACCCCGGAAAAAAGCCAGGGTCAGGAAATCCTTCAGCATCTCCAGAAGCAGGCTTCCTGCCATAATTCTGTCCCTGCTTCTAGTCTACCTTGTTATATCATTCAGCTCCCAATTCAGCAAGCTTTCTGTTATGCAGAGAGACGTGCAAAGCATTCAGCTGCAAGTGCAGGATATGCAGCAAAACAACGCCGTCCTGCGTGAAGAGCTGCGCCTGGCGCAGAGTGACGCTTATATTGAAAAGATCGCCAGGGAAAAAATTGGCCTGGTAAAACCGGGCGAAACCAGGGTTGTGACGGTATCCCCGGGAACCGAGGCGGTGAAAGTCCAGGCCCCGGCAAACCAAGATATCATAGCTGACTAATTTTAACGGCGAAAACCCATATGTTTCTTGACACTCTCCGTTCTGTTCGCATATAATTACACTAGGTTTTTAAAGCATTAAGGAGGAATTTTGTCAGTTATGCCGATTGAACTGGGGAGCGTCTTGGAGGGCGTTGTCACCGGGATTACAAATTTCGGTGCATTTATAGAGCTGCCCGGTGGAGTGACAGGTCTGGTCCATATTTCAGAGATCGCCGAGGTATATGTAAAAGACGTAAATGATTTTATTAAGGCAAATGATAAAGTCACGGTCAAGGTAATTTCTGTAGATCCGAAAGGTAAGATCGGGCTTTCCATGAAGCAGGCAAATCCTTTGGTGCGTGCACCAAAGAAAAAATTTCAGCCATCTTTTGAAGACAGGTTGACCAAGTTTATGAAAGAGAGCGAAGAGCGCCAGCAGGTTCTCAAGCGAAACACCGAATCAAAAAGAGGCGGGCGCGGCTCCGGAAAGAAAGCTGAATAGATGACAAAAGGCAATTCTCAGAGGGAATTGCTTTTATTGTTTGGGGGCTTCAAGTCATGAAACGTGTTGCGGCCATCGATATCGGCACAAATTCAACCAGACTGCTGGTTGCGGATTGCACCGGAGCGGGTTTAAAAAGAATAGAGACCGGCCTGATCACGACCCGCCTTGGCAAGGGCATGGCCAGCGGGTTACTGCTGCAGGAGACTATGCTCAGTACCGCAGATGCCGTAGGTTTGTTTTACCAGAAAGCCATGGACCTGGGGGCGGAAAGCGTGGCAGCCGCAGCTACCAGCGCTGTGCGGGATGCGGCAAACAAAGCGGAGTTCCTGGGACTGGTAGAAGAAAGAACAGGCTTGACTGTCAGGGTGCTGAGCGGTGAGCAGGAGGCTGCTCTGAGCTACAGGGGCGTGCTTTCCGGCCTGCCGGTCGATCCAGTCTCCTCACTGGTAGTGGATGTTGGCGGCGGCAGCACTGAATTCATCTGGACGTACAGGGGTCATTTGAACCTGGTGAGTGTTAATGCGGGAGCGGTGCGGCTCACAGATGCCGGCGCGGATGAAATTATGATTTATAATATCCTGCAGCCGGCGCTCGATGAAGTCAAGCAGTCAGCATTCGAATGTCTGGTAGGCGTGGGTGGGACAATCACGACCCTGGCGGCCATTGACCAGCGGCTTTCTGTCTATGACACGGACCTGGTGCACGGCTATTGTCTGAGTGCGGCAAGCGTGGACAAAATCCTGAAGATGCTGAAAGATATGGACATACCGGAACGAAGAAAAGTGCCTGGCCTCAAGCCGGAGCGGGCGGATATAATAGTAGCCGGAGTAAGCATCGTCAAGATTATCATGGACGGGCTTGGGTCGGATGAGATGCTGGTAAGTGAATGCGACATCCTGGACGGCCTGGCACTTGAATTAGCCGATACAATGCAGGGATAGCCGGACATTATTGATATACAGCAGGAAAAGTATTCAGCAGTGTTGAATAACGAGGTTTAATCAGGGGGGAAGCATTCTGCCCCCTTTATATACAAGGTGGACACAGATGAACCTGCTCTATAGGGTCAGCAGTTTTATGTCGCGGCACCGGATGGTAGCGCGCGGCGATAAGGTTTTGGCAGCTGTTTCCGGCGGGCCGGATTCGATCGCGCTGCTGCACATTTTATATCTTTTAAAAGATGAGCTGGGGATAACTCTGCATATCGTTCATTTAGACCATATGTTTCGCGGGGAAGAGTCGGAAAAGGACGCTATTTTTGTAGCTGAGGCCGCAAAGCGTTATGGCCTGCCTGTTACGGTAAAGTCTGTCGATGTCCCTTTGTACCGGACGCAGCATCACCTGTCGAAGCAGGCCGCCGCCAGGGAAGTGCGCTTCGGATTTTTTCGTGAGACCGCTGGCCAGGTCGGGGCATCGAAGGTGGCCCTTGCCCACCAGGCAGATGATCAGGCCGAGACCATCCTGATTAATATCTTAAGAGGAGCGGGCATGACCGGCCTAAAAGGCATCCTTCCGGTGCGGGAGGGTTTTTATATCAGGCCGCTGTTAAACATAAGGCGCTCTGAGATTGAGCGGTTTTGCAGCGAAATGAACCTGGCTTACCGCCAGGACTCTTCCAATCTAAAGCCTGTATATACCAGAAACCGGATTAGGTTAAACCTAATACCGCTGTTGGAAAAGGATTACAATCCGGAGATTGTTCCGTCCCTGCAAAGGCTCGGTGAAATTTGCCGGGAGGAAGACAGTTACCTGGATGAAATGGCAGATAAAGCTTTTCAGGACGCACTGCTGAAAGCTGACACAGGACGTATTTTGTTGAGCCTGGGACGGCTTAAACAAACACCGCTGGCAATCAGGCGCAGGTTGCTGCGGCGTGCCTGGTGGGAGTTAACCGGCGCCGCGGTGAATTTGGATTTTCAGCATACCGAGGCAGTGCTTGAATTAATAAACAGCGGCACAACAGGTTCTCAGACAGTTATGCCTGGCAAAGTTGTCGCAGCAATAAGCTATGCCACCCTTGAGCTGAAGGCAGCACGTGACAGCAGTGCGCTGCCGGAATATATATATTCGCTGCAGATTCCCGGAATGACATATATACCGGAGACGGACATGACCGTATGCGCACAGGTGACTCCGCGGGTGCGGGATCAAAGCCCGCGAGACATGCCGCGTTGTGATGCTTTGCTGGATTTTGACCAACTGCCGCCGGCCTTGTTTGTGAGACGCCGCCGGAAGGGGGATGTTTTTCATCCTTACGGACAGGTTTCCGATACAAAATTAAAGGATTTTTTAATCAAACAAAAAATTCCACGTGCTGAAAGGGACCGCATACCCCTTATCTGCACGCCGGAGAATATTATCTGGGTAGGTGGAATCAGAATCGGAGAGAAATGTAAAGTGAGCGGCAGCACGAAAAATGTGCTGCATCTGAAATTGATCCCAGGGAGATCAGACTTATGATTGAAACGGCTGCTGTTATATGTTAAAATAATTGTTATGGGTTATTGCAATACTATAGGAGGAGTGGATTTGTGAACAAGGTAATAAAAAACCTCAGCATCTATTTGCTGATTGTTCTGGTTATTATCGCCTTGCTTAAATATACTACGCCCACAAGCACCTTGCCCTCGCAGATCAAGTACAGCGAATTTTATGATGACATAAACCAGGGCTTGGTAAAATCGGTTGTTATCCAGAGTGACAGCAACACAAACCTCATAAGCGGCGAATTAACAGATGGCACAAAATTTGAAACCAAGGGACCGGCAGAAGATGCCGTTCTGTACAATGTTTTAAAAGAAAAAAAAGTGGAGTGGACCAGCGAGCCGCCGCCCCAACCCGGGTGGTGGGCCAGTCTCCTGACCACCCTGCTGCCCATTCTCTTGTTAGTAGCCCTCTTCTTTTTCCTGATGCAGCAGACCCAGGGCGGAGGGAATCGGGTTATGTCTTTTGGCAAGAGCCGGGCCAGGCTGCATACTGATGATAAAAAGAAGGTAACATTCGCTGATGTAGCGGGGGCAGATGAAGTCAAGGAAGAGCTGGAGGAAATCGTCGAATTCCTGAAAAACCCGAAGAAGTTTCAGGAATTGGGCGCCAAAATACCCAGGGGGGTACTTCTCTTCGGCGCGCCCGGCACGGGCAAAACGCTGCTGGCAAGGGCTGTAGCAGGTGAGGCGGGGGTGCCGTTTTTCAGCATCAGCGGCTCTGATTTTGTGGAAATGTTTGTTGGTGTGGGTGCTTCCAGGGTCCGTGATCTCTTTGATCAGGCGAAAAAGAGCGCTCCCTGCATCGTTTTTGTTGATGAAATTGACGCGGTTGGCCGGCAGCGCGGCGCCGGTCTCGGCGGCGGGCATGATGAGCGTGAGCAGACACTCAACCAGCTGCTCGTAGAAATGGATGGCTTCGCGCCCAACGAGGGCATAATTATCCTGGCGGCCACCAACCGTCCGGATATTCTGGACCCGGCCCTGCTGCGGCCGGGGCGTTTTGACCGCCAGGTGGCGGTCGATTCACCGGATGTCAACGGGCGAAAAGAGATCCTTAAAGTCCACATGCGCGGCAAACCGGTCGAAGAAAACGTAAACCTTGAAGTCCTGGCCCGCCGGACACCGGGTTTCACCGGGGCGGACCTGGCCAACCTGACCAATGAAGCGGCACTTTTAGCCGCCCGGATGAACCGGAAGAAAATCACCATGGCTGATTTGGAAAATTCGATTGAGCGGGTTATAGCCGGGCCAGAGAAGAAGTCCAAGGTGATCAGCGAGAAAGAAAAGTGGCTGGTATGTTACCATGAAGGCGGCCACGCAGTGGTTGGCTTTTTACTGCCGAACACCGATCCTGTACACAAGGTATCAATTATCCCCAGGGGACGGGCAGGCGGCTACACGCTGCTGCTCCCCAAGGAGGATCGTTACTATGCCACCAAATCCCAGCTGCTTGACCAGGTGACGATGCTGCTGGCCGGGCGGGTTTCCGAAGACCTGGTTTTGAAAGAGATCAGCACCGGGGCTTTGAATGATTTGGAACGTTCAACCGACCTGGTCAGAAAGATAGTCATGGAATTCGGCATGAGCGACCTGGGGCCGATGACTTACGGGCGCAAGACAGATACACCATTCCTCGGCAGGGATTTTTCCAGGGACCGCAACTACAGCGAAGAAGTGGCCAATGCTATTGACATTGAGGTGCGGCAGATCATTGACCGCTCTTACAAACAGGCCAAAGAACTTCTTGAAAAACACCTCGAGACGCTTCACCTGGTGGCAAAGACGCTCTTTGAAAAAGAAACCATCGAAGCTGTTGAATTTGCCGAACTGATGAAACAAGCCGGCGAGGGAGAGCGGACGAACGGGACAGTAGTGTAAATAATAAACCCGCAGCCAAAGCTGCGGGTTTTTCTAAAAAAACAATGAAGACGGGGGTTTATAATGGAACGGACATATCTTATGGTTAAACCTGATGGCGTGCAGCGCGGGCTGGCGGGAGAAATCATCGCGCGGTTTGAGAAGAAAGGTTTCAAAATCGCGGCGCTGAAGATGCTCCGGATCAGCAGGGAACTGGCCGAAAAGCATTACGGCGAGCATGTGGGCAAACCTTTTTTTGAGAATCTTGTAGGGTTCATTACCAGCGGCCCGGTAGTGGCCATGGTAATCGAGGGCAAGGATGCCATCAGCGCGGCGCGGGAGATGATGGGGGCGACTAATCCCCTGAAAGCGCTCCCCTGCACTATCAGGGGCAGCTACGGCATTGACATCGGCCGGAATATCATCCACGGTTCCGATTCACCGGAGAGCGCCCAAAGGGAGATAGCCCTGTTCTTTAAGGAAGAAGAACTAATCGATTACAGCCGGGCAGTAGACTGCTGGATCTACGAGTAACAATTAAATTTGCTGTAAAAAGAAAAGCAGGGAGAGAATAGCTGTAAATATTCTCTCCTTTTAAATACCCTTGAAATTGTTGTATTATAAAGATAATACCCAAAGTGAAAGGAGTAATATATATGCCTTACGACCCTACCAGGATGAAGGACTATGAAATCGCAGAGGCTGCGGGAGAAAACATGCCTGCCCCATCTGACTGGCAGGAAAGGCTGGGCCTGGAAAAAGACGAAGTCATCCCGTACGGCAGGATCTGCAAGCTCGACAGCATGAAAATTATCAGGCGGCTTTCAGCCCGGCCGGACGGCAAGTACATAAATGTCACGGCGATTACACCCACCCCGCTGGGCGAAGGGAAAACGACTACCGCCATCGGCTTGGTGGAGGGCTTGAGCAAGAGAGGCATCAATGTGAGCGCCGCGATCCGCCAGCCTTCAGGCGGTCCAACCATGAATATCAAGGGTTCGGCTGCCGGCGGCGGCAATGCCCTGGTCATTCCCATGACCGAAATATCCCTGGGACTCACCGGGGATATCAATGACATCATGAATGCCCACAATCTGGCCATGGTCGCATTGAACGCCAGGATGCAGCATGAAAGGAACTATAACGACCAGGAGCTGGGCAAACGCAATTTAAGGCGTCTGGACATTGACCCGGAACGGGTGGAGATGGGCTGGACCATCGATTTCTGCGCCCAGGGCCTGCGCAAGATCATCATGGGCATCGGCGGCAAGATGGACGGCTACCAGATGGAATCCAAGTTTGGCATCACGGCCAGCTCCGAGCTGATGGCCATACTGTCGGTGGCGAAGGACCTGAAAGATCTCAGGGAGAGGATCGGCAGGATCATCGTTGCCTACGATAAAAAGGGCCGCCCGGTAACCACGGCTGACCTGGAGGTTGACGGGGCGATGAGCGCCTACATGAGGAACACCGTCAATCCCTCTCTGGTGAGCACGGTGGAGTACCAGCCCGTACTGATGCACGCGGGCCCCTTCGCGAATATTGCGATCGGCCAGTCTTCGGTAATTGCCGACCGCATCGGTATCAAGATGTCTGACTACCACATCACGGAAAGTGGTTTTGCCGCTGACATCGGTTTTGAGAAATTCTGGAATGTGAAATGCCGGATCGGCGGTCTGGTGCCAAACGTTTCTGTCATTACCGCTACGATCAGGGCCCTGAAAATGCACGGCGGCGGGCCGGTCGTCGTTCCCGGCCGCCCCCTGCCTGATGAGTATACAGGAGAGAACCTGGCGCTGCTTGAAAAGGGTATCCCCAACCTGCTGCACCATATTGAACTCGTCAAGAAATCAGGGATCAAGCCGGTGGTCTGCATCAACGCATTTTATACAGACACCAGGGAAGAGGTGTCGGTTGTCCGCCGGCATGTGGAGCAGGCGGGAGCGCGCTGCGCCCTGTCCGAGCACTGGCTGAAAGGCGGCGAAGGCGCTCTGGAACTGGCAGACGCGGTGGTTGACGCCTGCAGTGAAAAAGTTGATTTTAAATACCTTTACCCGCTGGATATGCCGTTAAGGCAGAGGGTGGAGATTATCGCCAGGGAGGTTTATGGCGCTGACGGGGTTTCCTGGACACCCGAAGCAGAGGCCAAGGCCAAGCGTTTCGAAGCAGATCCTGCCTACGCCGACTACATGACCATGATGGCCAAAACGCACCTGAGCTTATCGCACGACCCCACGCTGAAGGGGGTTCCCAAAGGCTGGGTGCTGCCGATCCGTGATGTCCTGGTTTACGGCGGCGCAAAATTTCTCGTCCCGATGGCCGGCGAAATCAAGCTGATGCCGGGAACTGGTTCTGATCCGGCTTTCAGGCGCATCGATATTGATACCGAAACCGGAAATGTAACCGGGCTTTTTTAAACTAATATCCGGGGGTGATGGATTGGCGATCAGAGTCTACAGCGTCATGGTCGATAATAAAGAAGAAGCCTACCGGGCTATTGCTTCGGTTGGCGCGGACAGAGCGGGCTGCGTGTGGATGGCGCCGAAAGCGGTGCACAGGCTGGTCATGCTGGACGGCGTGCAGCCGAAACAGGCCAATATCATCAAGCAGGAAATGCTTGGCAAGGGCGGGGAAGCAGCTGTATCAAAGGGCGTGGTCGATCACTCCGTTCCGGAGTCAAGGGTATTGCTGATGGGCACGCTGAAGCAGTACGAGGCTTTTCTGGCCAAACTCAGGAGCCAGCCTTTTGGATTAGCGGCCCTGGCGGGACGGATCAGGGCAGTGCTGGAAGGGCAGGAGGGATTTTTGCCGTATACGCTGGACTGCTGCGGTAAAAAAATACGCGTGGGGGAAAGAACACTGGTGATGGGCATTCTCAACGTGACACCGGATTCTTTCTCGGACGGCGGGAAATATTTTGATTATGGGGCCGCGCTGGAAAAAGCCAGGCAGATGACAGCTGACGGCGCTGACATCATCGATCTGGGCGGGGAATCCACCCGGCCGGGATATACACCGGTAGATGTCGAGGAGGAGCTGTCCCGGATCTTACCGGTTTTGAAAAGACTGGTCAAGGAGATAGATGTGCCGGTTTCTATTGATACGACCAAGGCGGAAGTGGCCAGGCAGGCGCTGGAAGAAGGCGCCTGCATAATCAACGATCAACTGGGCCTGCACGGCGATCCGGCCATGGCCGGAGTTGCCGCAGCATACGGCGCTCCCCTGGTGCTGATGCATAACCAGAAAGGAGCACTGTACCGGGACCTGCTCGGCGATATTACCGAATTTCTCCGGGAAAGTATCGCCATGGCCCTGGACGCCGGTTTGACACGGGACATGCTTATTGTTGATCCCGGTCTCGGCTTCGGCAAAAACGCATTACAGAACCTGGAGGTGCTGCGGCGGCTGAGGGAACTGCGCTGTTTGGGCCACCCGGTTTTGATCGGCCCTTCACGCAAGTCAACCATCGGCAAGGTCTTAAACCTGCCTGTGGAAGAACGGGTGGAAGGAACTGCCGCAGCGGTGGCGGTAGGCATTGCCAACGGGGCGAACATTGTACGGGTGCATGATGTGAAGGAAATGGCCAGGGTGGCCAGAATGACAGACGCGATAATGGGCCGGGTGAGTATTGATTTGTAGGTGCGGATTTATCCGCACAGATTAATGGGGATACAAATCTCTCAATTTCTGATACGCCTATCGTATAATGGTACCAGACAGTGGAATGGGGACACACCTCCTTCGGAGGAATGTCCCCGATCGGGATGGCTTTGGGATTAGAGGAATATTTCCGGTGAAAAGAGGGTTGTTATGGATAAAATCATACTTGAAGGTATGGAGTTTTACGGGTATCACGGTACAACTCCCGAGGAAAGATCACTTGGCCAGCGGTTTATTTTAGATATGGAGCTTTTTTTAGACCTACAGCAGGCTGGGATTTCGGATGACCTTACTCAAACTGTCAACTACGCCAGCGTTTTTGAAACAGTACAGTCAATCGTATGCGGCCGCCCATACCAGCTCATCGAGGCCCTGGCGGAGTCGGTCGCCCGGACACTGCTGGAACAGTACCCCGTGGCTGAGATCATGGTGCGTGTGAAAAAGCCGCAGGCGCCTGTGCCCGGGCGTTTTACCTGGCTAGCGGTGGAAATAACACGGAGAAAACAACAGCTTTAATCTACATAGACTGACAGCAGAGCCGGAAACATAGTATAATGAGTATAATGTTTATATGACAAAAGAAATTTGCTGTGGAGGAGACAATATGCTGACAACCGCCTATATCGGCCTGGGCAGCAACCTGGGTGATAAAGGGGCCAATATAAAAAAAGCCCTGGAACTGCTGGAGGAAACCCCCGGCGTGCAGATCAAGAAAGTGGCTTCATTATACAAGACCGCCCCGCTGTATGTGCCCAAGCAGGACTGGTTTATCAACACGGTGGCGGAGATTGAGACCAGTTTGAATCCACACGAACTATTATCATTACTGAAAGAAATTGAAAAAAATCTTGAGCGGACAACCACCGTGCGCTGGGGGCCGCGGACGATAGACCTGGACCTGCTGCTCTTCGGCAGCGAAAAGGTCTGCACCGCGGATTTAACCGTCCCCCATCCCCGCATGTTTGAGCGCGCTTTCGTCATGGTGCCCCTGGCGGAAATCGCCTCCCACCTGTGCGTCCCCGGCCGGGGCACGATTGGTGAGCTGGCGCACCTGCTGACGACAGAACAATTAGTGGAAAAAATCGAGAATGTGACGTAAGTTGTGAACTGGATACAAGAAATAAGAAAAGAGGGAGGTTTTGTTCTGAAACCCCCCTCTTTTTGTTGGGCATATTTAAATTGTTGAAACTCCAGCACCCTATAGTTTTTTCAATTTCGTAAACAATGAATCTTGGCTATCTATTCAGCTAATATGGATGAGAAGCGATTCTGTCTCATCTTATATTTTTATGCATTTGGGTACTCATCATATGTTCGCCCACCTAAGAGTCTGCCATTCTTCTTCTTATTAACACCACCCCACTGTTTAAAAAAGAAAGCCACATTATTTTCAGCAGCCATATTCTTAAGATCAAGCACCCATTCTTCATTCATCGGCCTACTTCCGGGGCCAGATTCCCCGCCAACAATAAGCCAATCAATACCATCAAGCTTAATCCTAGTTAATGCACTAATAAGCGGTTCAGCAGAAATAAATTTAATTTTTGATCCTGTTTTCTGAAGATGGGCTACTCTGTACAATGCGTCAGTGTTTTCCACAGTTACGCCCATCCAAATGTTTTTTGTCCATTTTAGTTTAGGGGATAATGTTAATAATCTTTCAGACCGCTTTGTTAATATCTGAAAAGTATGCCAGTTAGCAGAATTCATTACCTCGAAAATCCTATAAATAATCTCATTAGGTATACTTTCATGAAAGAGGTCTGACATTGAATTTACAAATATTTTACGTGGGGTTTTCCAGTGAAGTGGGGCCTCTATTAAGTCTTCGTGTGTAGTAATATTAAAACCGTTTTTATAACGAGGATTTCCCATTGCTTTTAAGCGTTTTGCAAATTTTGCAGCATAACAATTAAGACAACCATCAGATATTTTAGTACATCCTGTCACTGGATTCCATGAACATTCAGTCCATTCAATTTTTGTTTTATTAGCCATTATTACACCAGCAATTCTTTCTTAATTTTAA
>CAYNIY010000047.1:8037-11384 GCA_964397525.1 uncultured Eubacteriales bacterium | reverse complement strand
GAGCAGGAAGCTTATTTAAACGAGTAGGGTATAAAAATCCGGAGGGATATCATGAGCGACATTTTAATTCGCGGCGCCACCGTGCTGACCATGGAGGGGTATGACAAGATCATTAATGATGGGGAAATTGCCATTGCCGGAGATAGGATTATATCCGTTGGCGCAAGAGGTTCTGCCCCAGAATACTTTAAGGATAAAAGGATTATCGACGGCTCCGGTATGGTGGCCATGCCGGGTTTCATCAATTGCCATACCCACGCTGCCATGACCTTGATGCGTGGCTATGCTGATGACATGCCCCTGATGAAATGGCTGAATGAAAAAATATGGCCGTTGGAAGCAAAACTGCAGCCGGAGGACTTTTACTGGGGTACGATGCTGTGTACCCTGGAAATGATAAAATCAGGCACAACCACTTTTGCCGATATGTATTTTGAAATGGGTCAGGTGGCCCGGGCTGTGGAAAAGAGCGGCATGAGAGCCTGTCTTTCGCGGGGCATGATCGGTGTTGCGCCAAATGCCCAGGAGGCGATAGATGAAAGCATCCGGTTTGTCGAGGAATGGCACGGCAAGGCAGACGGCAGGATAAAGGCCATGTTTGGACCGCATGCGCCATATACCTGTCCTCCCGAATATCTACAGAAGGTTGCCGGGCTGGCTGAGAAATACGGTGTTGGCATCCATATCCACGTGGCAGAGACCTTGGATGAGGCAGAGAATATTAAGGCTGCTTATGGTACTACGCCGGTCCGGCACCTTGAAGCGCTGGGCATCTTTGATCTGCCGGTCCTTGCAGCGCACTGCGTTCATCTCGATCAGGTTGATATGGAAATCCTGGCCGCTAAGAAAGTCAGCATCGCCCACTGCCCTGAGAGTAATATGAAGATGGCCGCCGGAATTTCTCCGGTCCCTGCTTTAATCCGGCATGGCGCCCTGGTAGCACTGGGTACTGACGGGGCAGCCAGCAATAATAATCTGGATATGATGGAAGAGATGCGTACCGCTACCCTGCTGCATAAGGTGGCAACTGGTGATCCTATGGCCCTGCCGGCATTCGAAGCGCTGAAGATGGCTACCCGCAGCGGGGCTCTGGCCCTGGGCATGGAAGACACAGGTTTAATAAAAAAAGGCATGAAAGCCGATTTGATCCTCGTCGATTTCCATCGCCCGCATCTTTACCCGCGGCATGACCTGCTCGCCCACCTGGTTTATGCCGCCCATTCGGCAGATGTTGACACCGTGATCATTAATGGTGAATTAGTGATGGCAGCCAGGGTGGTGCTGACCATGGATGAGGAAGAAGTCATGAAGCGCGCCCAGGAGTGTGCAGTTAGGCTGGTAGGAAACAAATAAACATCGGAGTGTGTATTTTATGGCTGTAGTCAGGCTGGCAGCAAACATGCGCCACAGGGCAGCTTCCGGGCATCCCTGGATTTATGGTACAGAAGCGGCAGAGATAACCGGCGATTATGTACCGGGTGATATCGTCGAGGTTGTTGACGCCAGAGGCAGGTTTCTCGGCCGGGGTTATATAAACCCGGCTTCGCAAATCCTGGTGCGCATCCTGACCAGAGACCAGTCTGAAGAAATAAATCGTACCTTTTTCGAGAAGCGGATCAGAGCGGCGCTGGACTACCGCAACCGGGTTGTCCGCGGCGCCGACTCTTACAGGTTGATTTTTGCGGAGGCTGATTTTCTGCCGGCGCTGGTAGTAGACAAGTTTGGAGAATACCTCGCTGTTCAGACACTGGCGCTCGGCATAGATAAATTCAAGGATCTGATTACCGATATCCTTGACGAGTTGTTAAAACCGGCAGGAATTTATGAGCGCAACGACGCCGCGGTGAGAGAACTGGAAGGGCTGCCTTTGAAAACAGGTTTTTTAAAAGGCCCCTTTGATCCGGTAATCGAGATCAATGAAAATGGGCTGGTGTTTCTGGCAGACCTGGCGGGTGGCCAAAAAACCGGTTATTTCCTGGATCAGAGAGAAAACCGGATGGCTCTGGAAGGTATTGCTGCAGGAGCCAGGGTCCTTGATTGTTTCTGTCATACCGGAACTTTCAGTGTTTATGCCGCCAGGTACGGCGCCAGAGAGGTTAACGGGATAGACATCGCTGCCCCGGCGCTCGACATGGCTGAAAAAAACGCCTCCAGAAACGGTTTTGGCGATCTATGTACTTTCAGGGAAGGCAATGCCTTTGACGAGCTTAGGTCGCTGGAGAAAAACAAGGAAAAATATGATTTAATCATCCTTGATCCGCCTGCTTTTACAAAGTCAAAACGTGCTTTGGAGGGCGCTATACGCGGCTATAAGGAGATCAATTTGCGTGCCATGAAAATCCTGCACCCGGGAGGTTTTCTGGTTACTTGCTCCTGTTCATACCACATGACGGAAAGCCGGTTCCTGGAAGTGATCATGGCAGCGGCGCAGGATGCGGGGCGGCAGCTCCGCCTGGTGGAACTGAGACGGCAGTCAAAAGACCACCCGATGCTTTTGGCGGCAGCTGAAACTTTTTATTTAAAATGCGCTGTTTTACAAGTTTGGTAGCCACTTTAACCAATGTTTACAGCGGAATTTCAAATAATGCGAAAATACTAGAAGGAAATTATTGATTTATACGAAATACTTTATTTATTATGAATAAACTGCTTCATAAGTTTTGGCGGGGAAAAATTAAAAATTCGCTGCTTACCTGTTTTTTTGTGCTTGCCCTGGTGCTGATCACTTTGATCAGCGCTGTGGTATTCTATTTCCTGAGTGACGTTACCAGTGAAGCCAGGATAATTGCCAGGTTTATAACTATTGCCGCACTGCTGATCGTGATTGCCTTCCTGCCTGTGGTAATACTGGTAGCCCGAAAGATTTCTTACCCGCTGGAAGTGCTGGCACAGGGCGCTGATGAAATATCGAGGGGTAATTTTGGATTTACCTTGGACCTCAGTGCAAATCATGAAATCGATACCCTGGCTTCGAGCTTCAATAAGATGTCAGTAAAGATGAAGGACCAGCGTGAGGTTCTTCTCAAGCAGATTTCAATGCTGGAAGCACAGAAACAGGAAATTGCCACCCAAAATGAAGAATTGGCCGAAGCCAACGCACGTCTGGAATTAATCGCTATTACCGATCAGCTGACCGGTGCTTACAACCGGCGCTATATTATGCGTGAAATAGAGCAGGAACTGTCCAGGTCCGTCAGGCACAGTCTGCCCCTGTCTGTTACCATGATTGATATCGATAATTTTAAGGACATTAACGACACGCATGGCCACCAGGTCGGCGACGAAGTATTAAAAGAAGTTGTCCAGGTGTTGTCCTCAAGTATCAGGACATCTGATTTACTGGGACG
>CAYNIY010000047.1:0-7937 GCA_964397525.1 uncultured Eubacteriales bacterium | reverse complement strand
AGAGGAGAGAGCGGCTACTTCTTAATAAATGATTTAATCATCGTCTTGGCCCCAGCCGCGACAGCGCTGAAAAACCCTTTATGATCAGCAAAAATATCATCGAGTGCCTGAAGCACAATATCCATCTGTGCCCTGCTGACGTTCAAGGGCGGTTCCAGCCTGATCACATTTGGATTATTAAGAGTATAAGCGGTTATAATGCGGTGCTTATTCATTAATTCTCCGGCCACCAGGCTGCCCAGGTACTCATCAGACAGCTTGCCGGCCAGCCCAAAGGTCACTTTTTCCGCCAGGGCGCCGGGCTGGTTAAATTCAATACCCACCATCAGGCCAAGACCCCGCACATCTTTGATCAGCGGGTATTTTTCTTTTAGCTGGTTAAGGCCAAGCAGAAGGTATTCTCCGCTCTCCCGCGCCTTATCCGCCAGCTTTTCTTCGAGTATTATTTCCAGCGCCGCGATGCCGGCGGCGGCAGCCCAGGTGTTGCCCCCGAAAGTAGTGGTGTGCAGCAGGGCTTTTTCCATACTGCCATAAGCCTTTTTCCAGATTTCATCGGTAGTGATGTACACGCCGGCAGGCATAATTCCACCGCCCAGCGATTTTGCCAGGCACATTATATCAGGGACAACGTTATCATGCTGACAGGCAAACATCCTGCCGGTACGGCCGAAACCAGTCTGGATTTCATCGACGATGAGCATGGTTTCATATTTGGAGCATAATTCCCTGACACCTGAAAGATAGCCGGGTGGCGGTACGATGATGCCGCCCTCGCCCTGCACAGGCTCAACAATAAAGGCAGCTGCTTTTTCTTTTTTCAGTTCTTTTTCAAGCATGTAAAGTTCGCCGTAAGGAACAGAAACACAGCCTGGGAGCAGCGGCTGAAAAACATTCTGGTATTTACCGCGTCCGGTCACGGACAGGGCGCCAAATGTCTTGCCGTGAAAGGAATTCTCACAGTAAATTAACTTCTGCCGGCCGGTAGCGGCTCTTGCCAGTTTGAGAGCTCCTTCCACCGCCTCCGCACCGCTGTTACAGAAGAAAGAACGCTGCAGATCCCCCGGTGTGATTAAGGCCATATTTTTTGCCAGGGCGCTGACAACAGTACCGAGTGAGGCCTGGAGAAGGTTGGGCATTTCTTTTACCTGGCCTAAGGCCTCCAGTATTCTGGGATGGTTGTGACCTGTATTCAGGGCCCCATAAGCGCCTAAAAAGTCAAGGTACTGATCGCCTTTGCTGTCCCAGACATAAATGCCTTCAGCCTTGACAAACTGCTTGTCAAAATCTAAAAGTCCCAGCATCATCGCCAAACTGGCATTCAGGTAGGTTTTATGATTTTCCACAACCTGTTCGCGATTTTGGTTTATGGCGCCGGCAAGCGATATGAAACCGTCAGGTTTTGCAGCCTGGCTGATATCTGTTTTGTCAATCATCAAATATGACACCTCCATAAATATAATTTTCTCTTTAGGGTTAAAATACCCTGCAAGAGTGTAAAAAATACAGTGCCGGCTTGACAGCACGGCAGCAAACGATTAAAATCTATCTGTAAAGGTATTTACCTTTGCAGTGATGTGTGACTGTTATAAACAGATAAATCCGACCCTGCAATGATAAAGAATGGTAAAAAACAATTCATGCAGTGTCATGCTGATAATTGCCTGTGGGGAAGCGAGGGAAGGCAGTTGCTGGAAAAGGTAGCCTGGATGAACATGCTCTTTGACTTTTACGGCCAGCTGCTGACTGACCGTCAAAAAGATCTGATGGAGCTTTATTACTGCCAAAACCTGTCGCTCGGCGAGATTGCCGTTGAATTTAAAGTTACCCGGCAGGCTGTCTACGACACATTAAAGAGGTCGGAGCAGACTCTCTGCAGATATGAGACCAAGCTCGGCCTGGCTGCAAAATATAAAACAGAGAGAAACAAGCTTGCGTGCGCGGCCGCTATGCTGGAGGAGTGCGGCGCAGCTGACAATGACGGCAGGGTACAGGAGGCCAGAAAGATAATTGAAGAAGTACTGGAGATGTAATTACGGGGAGGTGGCCGTGGATGTTCGCCAGTCTGGCTGAAAGGCTGCAGGAAACATTTAAGAAGTTAAAGGGAAAAGGACGCCTCACTGAATCCGATGTGAACGAGGCCCTGCGGGAGGTGCGTTTGGCGCTTCTGGAGGCCGACGTAAATTTTAAAGTCGTCAAGGATTTCATCACAAAGATCAAAGAACGTGCTGTCGGACAGGAACTGCTGGCAAGCCTGAATCCCGCCCAGCATGTAATTAAAATTGTTCACGAAGAGCTGACTGCGCTGATGGGCGGTGCAAACAGCAAAATAAATTTGGCGCCCAAACCGCCTACCATTATCATGATGGTTGGTTTAAACGGCGCTGGTAAAACGACCACTACAGCGAAGCTGGCGAACCTGCTGCGCAAGCAGGGCAGGCGGCCGCTGCTGGCAGCTGCTGACACCTACCGGCCGGCAGCTGTTAAACAGTTGGAGGTGCTTGGCGGCCAGTTGGGCATACCTGTATTTACAATGGCAGAGCAAAAGGACCCCGTTGTCATCGGCAGGACTGCTGTTGATAATGCTCTCACAAGTGACCGGGATGTCGTCATTATTGACACTGCCGGCCGCCAGGAAGTGAACGAAGAGCTCATGGCTGAACTGGAAAACATGAGGGAAGCGATCAAGCCTCATGAAATACTTTTGGTTGTGGACGCTATGACCGGCCAGGCGGCGGTCAACGTAGCTGAAACCTTTGACAGCACTCTCGGTTTGGACGGGATAGTGCTGACCAAGCTGGACGGTGATACCAGGGGTGGGGCTGCGCTGTCTGTACGTTCGGTAACCGGAAAACCGATAAAATTTATTGGCGTCGGAGAAAAACTGGACGCTCTCGAAGCTTTTCACCCGGAACGCATGGCTGAGCGGATCCTGGGCATGGGCGATATGCTGACACTGATCGAGAAAGCCCAGGAGAATTTCGATGCTGATCAAATGGCCATAATGCAGAAGAAAATCCGGAGCATGGAATTTACCCTGGATGATTTTATGGAACAGATGAACCAGGTAAAAAAACTCGGTCCCCTGGAACAAGTACTGGGTATGATCCCGGGGCTTGGCAATATTAAAAAGTTAAAAGACCTCAAGCTGGATGACAAGGAGCTTGTATTTATAGAAGCGATCATCAAGTCCATGACAGCAGCGGAACGAAACGATCCGGAACGGGTAATAAACGGCAGCCGTAAAAGGAGAATTGCCCAGGGCAGCGGGACCACTGTGCAGGAAGTCAACCGGCTCCTGAAACAGTTTGGGCAGACCAGAAAAATGATGAAACAGCTGCTTGACATGGAAAAGTCTTTAAAAAAGGGCGGCAAAATGCCGAAAAACCCTTTCTTAAATTAAATTAAAATTTAGATGATAAGGAGGTGAGTGCATATGGCTGTTAAGATCCGTCTGAGAAGAATGGGTGCGAAAAAAGCCCCTTTTTATCGCATCGTGGTTGCCGATTCCCGGTCCCCGAGAGACGGCAGGTTTATTGAAGAAATTGGTTATTACGATCCTCTGAAAGAACCCGTGGTGATTAGTATCAATGAAGAAAAGGCGCTTGACTGGCTCAGCAAGGGAGCCAGGACATCCGAGACTGTCAGGGCTTTGTTTAACAAGGCAGGGGTGCTTAAAAAACCAGCAGGAGAGGGTCAGTAGATTAGGGAGGCAGTTGTAATGAAAGAATTGGTGGAAATACTGGCCAAGGCTCTCGTTGACCAGCCTGATAAAGTTGTGGTTAATATGATCGAGAAAGAAAAGTCGATTCTGATTGAACTGCAGGTAGCCCCGGAAGACATGGGTAAGGTTATAGGCAAACAGGGCCGGATAGCCAAAGCAATAAGGGCAGTGGTCAAGGTTGCCGCGACCAGGCAAAAGAAAAAAGTTATAGTTGAAATTATCTAAGCAAATGACAGAAGAATATATCACTGTCGGCAAAATCCTCAATACCCATGGCCGGTCCGGGGCGGTACGGGTACTGCCCCTGACTGATTTCCAGGAGCGCTTTAGCAAAAACAGCCGGGTCCATGTATCGGTCAGAGGGGCCAGAAAGTTATTGAACATAGAGGAATCGTTTCCACACCAAAAATATTTCATTGTTAAGTTTGCAGAGGTACCTGACATGAATGCCGCGGAAGAGATCAAAGGGGGATTACTGGAAGTATCCCGCCAAGAACTGCACCCTCTTCCGGAGCACGCCTATTATATTTTTGACATCATAGGCCTCACTGTTAGTGACAAAGACAGGGGGGAGCTGGGTAAAATCACTGATGTCCTGCAAACCGGCTCCAATGATGTGTATGTTGTTGACACCGCGTCCGGCCCGCTTTTAATTCCGGCGCTGAAACAGGTTGTAAAGGAGATTGATTTGTCCGGCCGGATTATGGTTGTTGAACTGCCGGCAGGGCTGGCAGATGATGAAAATTGATATCCTCACCCTTTTCCCGGAAATGTTCGCCGGGCCGTTTTCTTCAAGTATTCTCAAGAGAGCGCAGGACAGCAGCCTGATTGAAATCAATCTGGTAAATATCCGCGACTTCTCAACCAACAGGCACCATACTGTAGATGACACGCCTTATGGCGGCGGGGCTGGCATGCTGATGGCGCCGGATGCTATTTTCGGCGCAGTTGAGGCAGTTAAAACAAAGCATCCTGGCGTACCCTGCCGTGTGGTTTTAATGTCCCCCCAGGGGACGCCGTTCACCCAGGCTCTGGCCCGGGATCTGGCAAAGTCTGAAAGCCTGGTCATCATTTGCGGGCATTATGAAGGAGTGGACGAACGTGTGCGCGAGACACTCCTTACTGATGAAATATCTATCGGCGACTATGTGCTTACCGGCGGTGAATTGCCGGCCATGGTGGTAATTGACGCGGTAACAAGGCTCCTGCCCGGGGTGCTCGGTGAAAGTGAATCAATACAGGAGGATTCTTTCAGCGCCGGTCTGCTGGAGCATCCGCATTATACCAGGCCCAGGGAATTCCGCGGGCTTGCTGTGCCTGAGGTTCTTTTAAGCGGCCACCACGAAGAAATAAGAAAATGGCGGAGAAGACAATCACTGCTCAGGACGCTGGAACGCCGTCCTGAATTGTTGTCACAGGCAGAACTAACACCTGAAGACAAGGACGTCCTGAAAAAATTGACAGCTGAACTGCTGCGTTTGGATCTCGGCTGAGTTTTTCCAGGATATTTGTTGCCGCTAAAAATACTTTGTGCTATAATAACTTCTGTTGGGTATTAAACATCCGTGGAAGCAAGGGGACGGTTCTTATGCTTCCTGTATTGATTTTTATATTATGAAAGCATGATAGGGGAAGGAGGGATTCTTAAATGGACCTCATCCGTTCGATTGAGCAGGAGCAACTCAAAAAAGAAATAGTTCAGTTCAAACCTGGTGATACAGTAAAGATTCATGTGAAGGTTGTTGAAGGCAGCCGGGAAAGAATTCAGGTTTTTGAAGGCGTTGTTATCAGGCGCCGCGGCGGCGGTATTGGCGAGACCTTTACAGTCAGAAGGGTTTCCTATGGGGTAGGTGTGGAAAGGACATTCCCCCTGCACACCCCAAAGATTGAGCGCATAGAAGTTTTAAGAAGGGGCAGGGTGCGCAGGGCAAGGCTCTACTACCTGAGAGGCCTGCGCGGCAAAGCAGCCCGTATTCCAGATAAGCGCTAAACTTGGAGGGACTGAATTAACACAGTCCCCCTTTTGCTTTTTATCCCAAAATGAACAAATATGCTTTCTTTATAGGGAGGCAGTAAATTGGATCAAAAAGAAGCGTCACCAAATAAAAAGTCATTTCTTACGGAAATACTGCAGTCTCTGGTTATTGCCGCTGTGCTTGCTTTTATTATTCACACTTTTGTGATGCAAAATTTTCGCATTCCTTCGGCTTCCATGGAGCCGACACTGCAGGTACAGGATTACATCTTTGCCAGCAAACTGAGCTACCGTTTTAATGAGCCGGAACGCGGAGATATAATAGTATTCAAATACCCCAAGGATACCAAGCGGTATTTTGTCAAGAGGCTGATCGCAGTGGGCGGAGAGACTGTGGCTCTTAGGGACAGCAAGCTCTATATAGATGGTTACCCAGTGCATGAAGAATATCTCCCGCAGGGATTAAAGTTTCCTGATTTTAGCCCGGTTGATGTGCCGGAGGGCAGTTATTTTATGCTCGGCGACAACCGCAACAACAGCAGCGACAGCAGGGACTGGGGTTTTGTGCCTGAGAAACTGATCGTTGGCAAGGAGATATTTATCTACTGGCCGCCAACAAGGATTGGTGTGGCACACTAAACAAACAAATTATTGCTTTTTGCGATGCCATAAATTCTGTAGAATATTATTACAAGGAATATACTGCTGTGATCCACACAGAGCTGGAGATAGATTATGGATATTCAGTGGTTTCCCGGCCATATGGCCAAAACCAAACGGCTGATAAAAGAAGATCTCAAACTGGTAGATGTTGTAATCGAGCTGCTGGATGCAAGAATACCGGCCAGCAGCCGGAATCCTGATATTAACACTATTACCGGAGAAAAACCAAGGCTTATTGTGCTGAACAAGTCAGATCTTGCCGACCCTGACAGGACCAGGTGCTGGGAAGATTTTTTTTTAAAGAAGGGGCAGCCCGCTGCAGCTGTTGATTCCCTCAGCGGCAGGGGTGTAAAACTGGTGCCGGGTTTAGTCCAGCAGCTGACAGCAAAAAAAATGGCTTTGCTGGAGGCGTCAGGCCGGCGGCCCAGGCCGGCTCGCTGCATGGTTCTGGGCATCCCAAATGTGGGGAAATCGTTTTTCATTAACAGGCTCGCCGGGCGCAGTGCAGCCAGGACTGAAGACAGGCCCGGTGTTACCCGTGGGCGGCAGTGGATTCGGGTGGCAGGCAGCCTGGACCTGATGGATACACCAGGCATTCTCTGGCCAAAATTTGAGGATTCGGAGGTTTCTTTCAGGCTGGCGGTAACAGGCGCCATTAAGGAAGATATATATGACTTGAACCAGGTTGCCGGCAGACTGTTAAAATGGCTGTCAGTCAACTACCCCAATGCGCTCAGGGAGCGGTACAAGCTTGCGGAACTGCACGAGGATGCGGAGGAGTTATTGAGAGCGGTAGGGTCGCAGAGAGGATTTCTGACGCCGGGCGGTAACGTGGACACTCTAAAGGCGGCGCAGGTTGTACTCAAAGAATTTCGCAGTGGTAAACTGGGCCGTTTCACACTTGAAGTGCCGGCTGATTATTAGTATTGATTAGATATTGCAGGAATAGTTGCAAAAGCCCCGAAAACATATATATAGAGTCAAGCACATTCCAATTTCATATAAACACAATTAGTTACCACTATTTACTAAAAGGGGTGGTATCATGTTTCCCAACCTGGGAATGTCAGAAGTGGTTTTGATTTTGGTTATAGCCATGATCGTGTTCGGGCCCAGCAAACTGCCCGAAATGGGTAAGGCGCTGGGAAGATCGATGAATGAATTCAGAAGGGCTTCCGCAGCCAGTTTCCAGGATTTTGAGGCGGTTAAGGATGAAGTCAAACAAGTGAAGGAAGAGGTTGTCCAGGCTGCCAATACGATGAAGGAAAATATTGCCCAGGATAAAATTAACAAGGATGTTGCTGTTAAGGAATGTGTGGACAAGGAAATTGTGGACCAGGAAAAGCTTAACTAAAGCAATCCACGCATATTGAGACACAGCGGTAAAACAGGAGGCAGCAATCCTGTTTTATTTTTTTTGCAGCAGTAGGAACAAAGTAACAGGGGGCTATTAAGGCCCCCTGTTACTTTTATTGCATGTATTGTGTTTCTTAGGATAACAAGCTTGCTACACGTGCGAGTGGCTGCCCTGCACATGCTCTTCCTTCGGCAGGATGTTGAAATTTTCAACAGCGAAGC
>CAYNIY010000046.1:0-11435 GCA_964397525.1 uncultured Eubacteriales bacterium | reverse complement strand
GGGTGTCGCCTCCAAAAAGAATAGCAGTGGCAAGGGTTCCGAGGATGGAATGCCTTGTCATTTTTGTTTTACTGAACTTTTATAGTCAATATCACATTTTTTTGAGAATAAATATTGTGTTATAAAATAGGATTGATATGATGATAAGTACAAGGAAGCGATTAATAATTATAAGGAGGATTATCTATGAAGCCGCATCATGAACTGGATGAAATAACCACACACAGAATTTTGGAACTGATTAATACCTGCGAGAAGCTTGATCTAGGGAATGTTAGTTTTAAGTATTACAAAGAACTCCTGGACTTTTACATGTTAGAGGAGGGGAACCATTGGCAGCTGGTTGTTGTGCTGCCCTTTGGCAAGCGGGACGTTTATAAAATTGCTGAGGGGACTATAACCTACGATTATTCAGGGGACGAGGAATTAGATAAAGAAGATGAAGAAGACGAGGATGCAGAAAACAAGAATTAATCAACCACAGGCTATCCAAATAGGTGGCTGATGATGAAAGCCACTAAAAATCCCGTCTCTGTAACCAGGGCCACTAATCGCCCGCCCTCATCTGGCAAGCATGGAATTTTTGGTGGCGGCTTTCTTGTTAATGTGCTTTTTCCCGTGCCCGTGTTTGCGGAAGTGCCCGCCATAGCTGTCGATCATGTAGTCCCCGCCGACAAACAGCACGGTGACGGCAATAAATCTGCAACAGTCTCACGTACTATAAAGAAGTCAGCTTGATGGACTGTATCCTATGTTTATGTTTGCCTTCCGGCGTAATGATCGCCACCTCATCCCCAACTTCTTTAAGCAGCAGCGACTTCCCGATAGGCGACAAGAAGGACTCATCGCCGGTCTTCATGTTGTCATAAGGGGATACTATCCGGTAGCTGATAGTTTCCTTTGTCTTTAGGTCCAGTAATTCAGTTCTGCAGTTAACGATCACAACAGGAAATGAACTGTCCGATTTTTCCCCCACCTCTACCTTGTATTTAATCAGAAAATCGATCCCTGTAACATAATCATCCCAAAAACGCCTGAATTTAATACGTTCCATAGAGGGCTTAGGGAAAAGCCCCTTAACCAGCTCTTCCTTTTCGTTTTCAATATTCACCAAGTGCAGAACCAGATTTTCAAATATTGGTTTCGATAATATAAATTTTCCTGACATTTGCGCCACCTCTGTCAAAAGCATTTAATGGTAATTCCGCTGGCAATACAGGGCAAAAACAATATAACATATTAGTTAATGGTGATCAACAAAGCTCAGGGATCCACTGCAGATTGTGGGAAGATATGCTAATATAAAAAGGACATAATTATTTTATGAAGGCGGGATAATTGTGCAAAAACCTTTTCAAATATGTGACCGTGTTTATCTGGTCGGCGGTCCGGAAACGACTGACCGGAGGGACTGCTGTGTATACCTGGTGGATGGAGACAGCGAGCTTGCCTTGATAGATGCCGGGCTCGGCACCTCGTGCAAGCTGATCATGGAAAACATAAAAAAGCTCGGCTTGGATGTTACACGGTTGAGATATGTCATTGTTACACACGGCCATATCGATCACATCGGGGGCCTGCAGTACTTTCGGAACCTCGGCGCGAAGATCGCCTGCCACGAACTGGAGTCCGGCGCTGTATCTGAGGGGGTACCGGAATTAACGGCGGCCTGGTACTACAGTGTCGAATACAAACCTGTAGCCATAGATATTGTTTTCAGCGGGGCGGCCCAGGATATCGCGATCGGCGATATAATACTGCACTGTCCGCTTACTCCCGGACACACGCGCGGCGGGATCAGCCCGTATGCGGATATCAAGGGGACGAGAATCCTGTTTGGCCAGGATATACACGGGCCCTTTAACCAAACCTGGGGTTCGGATATGAAGCAGTGGAAAAATTCCATGAAGCTGCTGCTTAAACTGAAGGCGGATATTTTGTGCGAGGGGCACTTTGGTGTATATGAGCCGAAGGGGAAGGTACAGGAATACATCGAGAGCTACCTGAAGCGCTTTTCCTGATTTATCATTAATTCAAGTGTGGTGAGTGAATAATCGCAGCTGATGATCATAAATATAATGATGAAAATTTAGAGCCGGAGGATTCTGAGGAAAAACCAGCCCGGCACTCTATCCTGTTGCGTATCGTGGCTTTGATAACTGCCCTGGCCGTCCTGGGCCTGGCCATCGTGACCGCGTATCCTGTTACCAGGCTGTCCCTGACAGAACTGGTGAAGAACTCATTTCAGCTTAAGAGAAATGTTGATGCCAACCTGACCCGGGTGGTGGTGCAGATCAGCGTGATCTCCCGCCAGCAGGGTTCAATCACGGTGGAGCAAAAGTCGGGAACCGGCTTCAATATCGATCCCGGCGGCATGGTCATCACAAATTACCATGTGATCAAGGACGCGCTGAATATGTCAATAACTTTCCCGGACGGGAAGGTGTACAAGGCCGATCACTGGTCAAGCCGGCCGGAAGCAGACCTGGCGGTGATCGCCCTGCAGGGTGAAGGCCTGCCGGCGGTACCTGTCGATTACATTGATTTACCGGTACCGGGGGACAAGATTAGAGTGGTAGGAAATCCGCTGGAGCTAAATAATATTTTGGTTGAGGGACAGGTACTGCAGTATCTGAAAATCAGGGATAAACAGGGTAAGATTTTCAGCATTGACGCCCCCATTTACCCCGGCAACAGCGGCAGCCCGGTTTATGATCTGGACGGGCAGGTCGTCGGTGTGATCTTTGGCACCCTGCAGGGGGAAGAAAACGGGGGCGGCCGGGACAGGGGTCTGGCTGTATCGATAACTGAGGCGCGGGAAATGATCAGTGCAATGGCTGCAGAAAAAAAAGCTGCATCCGGCCAATGAATTAATCAAATAAATTTAAGTAAAGGGTGGTTTTTTGATATCCAGGCAGTTGGCTGAATTTATACACGGCGCAGTTTATGAAGGCCTGCCGCAGGAGGCGGTGCATGCCGCCAAAACAGCTTTCCTGGACTGGCTGGGCTCGGCTGCTGCCGGCGGTCCGCTGGAGCCGTCCCAAAAAGCGCTGGCGGTAATCAGGGGGCAGGGGGGTCTGCCTCAGGCGACACTGCTGGCCACCGGGGAGAAGACGTCCTGCCTCAATGCGGCCCTGGGCAACGGCCTGGCCTCACATATCGTGGAACTGGACGACGTGAACCGGTCAGCGATTATCCATGCCGGCGCTGCTGTGATGCCGGCTGCCCTGGCTGCCGCGGAAATGTGCGGTTCCAGCGGCAGGCAGCTGATCGAGGCTGTCGTCGCAGGTTACGAAACAGCGATCCGGGTTGGCGAGGCAGTCACACCTTCGCATTATTATTACTGGCACACGACGGGGACCTGCGGCACTTTCGGCGCCGCAGCTGCGGCGGGCAGGCTGCTGGATTTAAATACAGAACAGCTGGTGTGGGGGCTGGGTAACGCGGGCACGCAGGCGGCCGGGTTGTGGGAGTTTCTGGCTGACGGGGCCATGTCCAAGCACCTGCACCCGGGCAAGGCAGCTCAAAACGGTGTCCTGGCAGCTCTCCTGGCGAGGGAGGATTTTACCGGGGCCTCCCGCATATTAGAAGGAGAGAGGGGTTTCTGCCGCGCCACTGCGCCCCGGTTCGACCTGGGCAGGATTACAGCAGGCCTGGGACAGCCGCCTTACAAGATAAATGACAACTCGTTTAAGATCCACGCCTCCTGCCGGCATACCCACCCAGCCGTGGACCTGATCCTCGACCTTTGCTCCGGCGAAGAGATCAAAGCAGTGGAGGTTAAAAATATTACCATTTATACCTACGGCACGGCTTTGGATATCACGGCGAATTACCAGCCGGATACTGTATATGCCGCCAAGTTCAGTCTGCCTTTCTGTGCGGCCCTGGCCCTGAAGAAAAAAAGCTGCGGCCTCGCGGATTTTACTGCCGCCGCGCTTGCCGACACTGAAATAAGGGCCCTGATGCCCCTGGTGACGCTGGTAAAAGATGAGGAACTGGAAGCGCTTCACCCGGCCCGCTGGCCGGTCAGGGTGGAAATAACCACAAAGGAAGGCAGGGTTTACAGCGGGCGCACAGATTTCCCCAGAGGCGACCCGGAAAACCCGGTGACAGCTGATGAGCTGGCTGCCAAATTCCACACGCTGGCTGACGGACCCTGGGGAGCGGGAAAGGCAAACTTCCTGGAGCAGGCAGTCCTTTCCCTGGAAGCTGTCACCGATATAAGGAAGCTATTTAATTAGAAGTTTCTTTTTTTGATTGTTCCCAGATGTAGAGCCCAATCTGGTTCAAAGCTTTTTTCAGCCCGGCAAGATCGTTAAGGGTATAGCCCTTTGCCCAGTAGTCGGCGAGTATCTCCGTAAATTTAGTGAAACCAGTCAGCCCCGTGACGATCCAGAGGTGGATATAGCCCACGTGCTGGGGATCACAGCTGTGGTTTTGATCGATTTTATGGGTTATCCTGAAACCACGCAGCGAGTTCCCCTCGTCCGACCATGAAAGCGTCCCCTCCTGCAGGGTGACCTCTTTGCCGCAGTTATCACAGATAAATTTCATTGCCCACACTCCTTATCTTTTGATGATGTAATTTTAAACAATAATGAAATCAATAGCAAATATGAAATTATCAATGTGATATTCAATCAGGCTTAATGAAAAATTTTATTAAAATCATGTTTTAAATTATTACTTTAAAAAGGATTTTTCAAAAGTGACGTCGAAAGCTAAAAAACAGACCAAAACCTTATAGCTGTGAAATTTGTTAGGGCAGTACATATGGTTGCGCTTTATAGCGCTCTAGCATGGTATCTCTTTTGCATTAAAGATAAGTGTATTAAACTTATTTTTTTTAAGGAGGGGATGTGAACCTGAAAATATTCAACAGCTATCTTGAGGGAGATAGCTTATTTTTTGGTGAGCCCGGATAGATTTGCTGGTTTAATCAAAAAAGAATCACCGGTCTTGCTGAAAGGAGGGAAAGTTGAGAGGGGTTTGGTTTTAGCACCAGAGGTCATAGTATTTTTTGTTTTTGTTATTGTACTTGCATTTGGAATTGTTTTTGAAATTGTCTTAAGTATGAGGGTTTTGGTTTTCTTGTTCATTGCCCGGTGTTAGGGGGTTTCTGGTCTGTATAAGTCCCTCAGGGAAAGGAGAATAACATGGAACTAGCGAAGAATTTAAACGCGAGCTTAAACAAGTCTTTTGGCAAGACTGACCTGTTAGTCGATCTCGCGCAATCAATCAGCGGTGTTATACTTATAGGTTTCTTGTGGATGCATATGCTTTTTGTAGCCACGATCGTTGTAAGTCCGGAGCTTTTTGATACATTATCCGAAGGTTTGGATAAATATTATTTAGCACAAATTGGTATTCCTGCGACTATCCTGGTCATCATCATCCACATCTTTTTGGCAGGCCGCCGGGCGCCGCTGCGCCTGCGTGATTTAAGGATTACGTACCGGATGGCAAGTTTGATGAAGCACTATGATACCTGGGTCTGGGTTGGACAGGTTATCACTGCTCTGGGCGTAGGTATTATGGCCAGCATGCACCTGTGGACAATTATGACCCACTGGCCGCTCAGGGCGGCAACAAGCGCTGCGCGCGTTGCCTCAAACGGACCGGCTGACATTACTTGGGGCGGTTTCACCTTCCCATACTTTATCGTGTTTTATGTAATATTCCTGATTTTTGGTGAATATCATGGTGGTTTCGGCCTGTACCGTATTCTTGTCAAGTGGGGCTGGTTTGAGCGCCACACTATGGGCTGGGTTTTAAAAGGGATTACAGTTATCATCGTCTTCCTCGGCTTTTTTGCCCTGTACACATTTACCAAGATAGCTGCTAATCCGGCGATTGGGGGTGCCATCCATTGAGTGCAAAAAATACCCATATCTGTGATGTATTAGTTATTGGCGCCGGCCTGGCTGCCAACCGCTCAGCTATTGAAGCTGCACAAGCCGGCTTAAGCGTAATCATACTTAGTTTGGTTCCGCCGCGCCGTTCACACAGCACTGCTGCCCAGGGAGGCATGCAGGCTTCCCTCGGGAACGTTGCGATGGGCAAAGGCGACAACCCGCAGGTCCACTTTGAAGACACTGTCAAAGGTTCTGACTGGGGCTGCGACCAGGAAGTCGCCAAGATGTTCTGTGAAACTGTTCCTTCCATGATCCGGCAGCTCGATTCCTGGGGCGTGCCCTGGAACCGGGTTACAGCCGGCAAAAAGAAATACGCCAGCGGTATTGAAACCGAAGACACCAAGGAAAAAGAAGGCTTAATCACCGCCCGTGACTTCGGCGGCACGGCCAAATGGCGCTGCTGCTACACTTCTGACGGCACTGGCCATACAGTAGTGTTTGTGGTGGACACTGTAGTCTGCAAGCTGAACATACCTGTCCATGATCGGGTAGAAGCTATATCCCTGATCCATGATGGTGTGACCTGCTACGGCTGCGTGGCCAGAGACCTGCGCAACGGTGAAATAAATGTTTACCTAGCCAAGTCAACCATTATCGGCACCGGCGGTGCAGGCCGTATATATGCAGCATCTACCAACGCCGTTATCTGCGAAGGCACCGGCGGCGCTATCGCTCTCAACACCGGCCTCGTTCCTCTCGGCAACATGGAAGCAGTTCAGTTCCACCCGACAGGGATGCCCCCGGTTTACATCCTGATGACTGAAGGTGCACGTGGTGACGGCGGCTACCTGCTGGACAAAGACATGCACCGGTTTATGCCCGATTACGAGCCCAAGAAGAAAGAACTTGCCTCACGTGACGTTGTTTCCCGCCGCATGGTCCAGCATATCAGGGCCGGCTTCGGCGTAACAAGCAAGTACTCCACCCAGCAGCACCTGTGGCTGGATATCCGCCACCTGGGCCAAAAGTGGGTCTGGACCAATCTGCGTGAGATTGCCAATATCGCCATGAACTTTAACGGTGTTGACCCGGCCAAAGAACTGGTACCGGTCATTCCGACCCAGCACTATACAATGGGTGGCGTCCGCACCAACAAAGACGGCGCTGCTTATGGTCTCAAAGGACTATTCGCCATGGGCGAAGCTGCCTGCTGGGACCTGCACGGATTCAACCGCCTGGGCGGCAACTCACTGGCTGAGACTGTTACCGCCGGTTATATTTGCGGCAAGCAAGTTGCCAAGTACACTCTCGGCGCGACCCAGGACTTTAACATGAAGGTTGTTGAAGATGCCGTCAAGTTAGAAGAAGAGAAGATCAACAATCTTATATCCGGTAAAAACGGCAAAGAGAACGTATATGATATCAGAGCCGCTATGGGGACAGCGATGATGGAACACGTCCATATTTTCCGGACAGGTAAAGCTCTTGAGCAGGGCGTGGCGAAGCTGCAAGAACTGTACAAGCGTTCACTCAAGATTGGCCTTCGTTCCTCCGGTCAGGGCGCCAATCCAGAACTGGCGCTGGCGATCAAAATGCCGGGACAAGTCCGCACAGCATTGTGCGTCGCATATGGCGCGCTAAACCGTACTGAGAGCAGGGGCAGCCACTTCCGGGAAGACTATCCGAAACGGGATGATGCAAATTGGCTCAAGCGCACGCTGGCCTACTGGAAAGAAGGATCCGACCTGCCCACGCTTGACTACGAGCCTGTAGCAACTCCATTTCTGCCTCCTGGCGACCGTGGTTACGGCGAAGCGAGTGCGGGACCCAAGAAATAACGTAGTACAAGGAGGAGGTCAAGAAAAGTATGGGACGCCAATTAACAATATCTTGTTTTCGCTTTAATCCGAACATCCCCGGTGACAAGCCCAGGATGCAGGATTATAAACTGGAAGAATATGAAGGCATGACTTTATTTATCGCGCTTAATGATATCCGCGAGAAGCTCGATCCGACATTGGTATTTGACTTCGTCTGCCGCGCGGCTATCTGCGGTTCCTGCGCCATGCTGATCAACGGCCGGCCCAGGCTGGCTTGCAAGACAATGACCAGGAATCTGCCGAGCCATTTCACCGTGATGCCGCTGCCGGTCTTCAAGCTGATCGGTGACCTGTCAGTTGATACCGGTAAATGGTTCAGGGACTTACAGATGAGGACAGAGGCCTGGATCCACACCAACAAGAAGTTTGATTTCAACGCCCTGGAAGTCAGAATGGATAACAAAATTGCTGAAGAAATTTACGAGCCTGAGCGCTGCGTCGAGTGCGGCTGCTGTGTGGCTTGCTGCATAACTGCCAATATCCGGGATGACTTCATGGGTGCTACAGGGATCAACAGAGTATGCCGCTTTATCATTGACCCGCGTGATGAGCGCACAGACGCCGAGTACTTTGAGGTGGTCGGTGATGAAGGCGGAACATTCGGCTGCGTTGGCCTGATGGCCTGCGACGATATGTGCCCGATGGAACTGCCGCTGCAGGAAAACCTGGCTTTTGTTCGCCGCAAGATGGCGGGTGCCGGCCTGAAGCTGACATACCCTGGAATCAAACTCTAGTAAGCTGCAAGAAAAAAATGAAAACCCGTGGGGTACAGCCCCACGGGTTTTTTTACTCAATTTGGCTCTCTGGCATCATTCACCGGGCAGTACCATCATCATGGCCACAAGGCCCATGTACTTGCCTTCTTTAAACCAGGGAGCCTGGCTGACTAATTTCCTGACGCCATCTTTTACTTTGATTAAACTTATAGCTGTCTGGTTTTCCAGCGATTCTTTCAGTTTGCTCCGGGTGGGCTCTGTATGGCAGTCCAGGACGCTGCGGCCAATTAAGTCTTTCCCCCCGAATTTCTCAAAAAATATAACTGCCATGTCATTCATTTCAATGATAATGCCTTCCGTATTGCATACTGTAATTGCCGCTGGATAGCTCCTGACCCATTCTCCTTCGGGCATATCAGTATCTGCCCCCTCCAATGTTTTAAATATTAATTCTTTTCATAATAAATAATCCTTTGAAAACTAGATGGTCATTTCTTCAAGGCGCCTTACCCTCTCCTCGATGGGTGGGTGGGTGCTGAACAGCCGGGCCATAGATTGGCCGGATAGGGGGTTTACTATAAATAAGTGAGAGGCTGCGGGATTGACCTGCATTGGGATCTTCTGTGCCGCCCGTTCCATTTTCAACAGGGCGCCAGCCAAGCCCTCCGGCCTTCCGGCAATGCGCGCTCCGTCCGCATCGGCTTCAAATTCCCTGGTGCGTGAAATGGCCATCTGGATCAGCATGGCTGCGATGGGAGCCAGGATGATCATCAGCAGTGATCCGGCCAGGCCAATGATGCCGCCGCCGTCATCGTCGCTGCCGCCCATGCCGCCGAATATCATGCTAAACTGCAGCATGTTGGCTACCATTGTGATAGCTCCGGCTATGGAGGCTGCTATGGTTCCGAGAAGCACATCCCGGTTCTTGACATGAGCCAGCTCATGAGCCAGCACACCTTCCAGCTCTGAGCGGCTCAGGAGGCGCATGATCCCCTCGGTTACGGCTACTGCAGCGTGCGCGGGATTCCGCCCGGTGGCAAAGGCGTTTGGCTGCTCTGACGGCGTGATGTAAACACGCGGCATGGGCAGGCCGGCCTGCGCGGACAGGCGCTTTACAATGTCATAGAGCTCAGGCGCTTCACTTTCTGATAAGGGGCGGGAGCGTGTCATTTTAATGGCGATGGAATCGCTGAAATAATAACTGAAAAGGTTTATACCCAAAGATAAGACGAAGAACAACATAGCGCCCGATCTGCCGCCGACAGCGCTTCCAAACAGCACGAGCAGTACTGACAGAGTCCCCATCAAAAGCCATGCTTTTAAATTGTTCATTATTTTTACCCTCCGCAAAATATTATGGTATTTAATCTGTTTAAGTATTATATAATATTATCCGCACACTTTCAAACATTGAACAGGCATAATACGGCTTCTTTGACCGCAGATAGCTTCCTTAATCGAAGCCTGTTGATTTAGCATGCAAAATACTGGTATAATTAATGAGATTTTTGAAGACCGGTTACTTGCGAAAGGGGTATTGTTTTGCTCACTTTAGATAAACAGTTGGATATTATTAAGAGAGGCACAATGGAAATTATTCCGGAAAATGAACTGACAGAAAAGCTGAAGACTGCACTTGAGAGCGGCAGTCCGCTGACCATAAAACTGGGGCTTGACCCGACCGCTCCGGACATCCACCTCGGGCATACGGTGGTTCTGCAGAAACTGAGACAGTTTCAGGACCTCGGGCACCAGGTGGTTTTGATCCTCGGCGATTTCACTGCCCGCATCGGTGATCCGACTGGCAAGTCAGAAACGCGAAAACAGCTCACCGAAGAGCAGGTGCTGGAAAATGCCCGGACCTATGAAAGGCAGATATTTAAGATCCTGGACCGCAGTAAAACCAAAGTGGTTTTTAACAGCCAATGGCTGGCCGCACTTAACTTTACCTCGGTGATCGAGCTGGCGGCCAAATATACCCTGGCCAGGATGTTGGAGCGCGATGATTTTGCCAAGCGCTATAAAGAAGGTCTGCCGATCAGCATCCACGAGCTTTTCTACCCGCTGATGCAGGGCTATGATTCAGTCGAGCTCAAAGCGGATGTTGAGATCGGCGGCACCGACCAGAAGTTCAACCTGCTCATGGGCCGCACATTGCAGAAGGAATACGGTCAGGCACCCCAGATAGCGATTACGATGCCCATTCTGGAAGGCCTGGACGGGGTCCATAAGATGAGCAAGAGTCTCGGCAACTACATTGGTATTGATGAGGCGCCGCGAGAGATGTACGGCAAGACGATGTCCCTGCCGGATGAATTGATGGCCAGGTACTTTGAGCTGGTTACGGCCGTGTCACTGGAAGAGCTCCGCGGCATTGAAGCAGGCCTGAAGGACGGCAGCCTGCATCCGAGAGATATTAAGATGAGGCTGGCCAGGGAGATAGTGTCTCAATACCACGGCACTGAACAGGCCAAGGCTGCCGAGGAAGAGTTCAAGCGGATGTTCCAGCAAAAAGACCTGCCGGATGAGGTCCCTGAATTCAGGCCGGCTGAAGACATGAAAGAGGAAGTGTGGCTGCCGAAATTAATGGTGGCAGCAGGCAGCGCCGGCAGTACCAGCGAGGCCAGGCGTTTAATTCAGCAGGGCGGGGTTAAGGTTGGCGGGATTAAGGTTGAGGATCCCAACATCACCATCAGCCTCTCTCAAGGGATGATCATTCAGGTGGGCAAACGAAAATTTTTTAAGATAGTTATATAAACGAATGATCCCTAAAAAGCGCGCAGGCGCTTTTTTTTATGCTCAATAATAACCGGGAAATATACAGAATATTATGGATCAAAGTTGCCGGCGTTTTTTTTGCAGCATACGCTTGACATGGCTGAGCTGATATGTTAAATTAATAAACGTTGTTGTCTTACCAATAACGTGGTCTTTGAAAACTAAACAGTGGATGGATGGAAAACAGGTCATAAGACGTTGGG
>CAYNIY010000045.1:0-12015 GCA_964397525.1 uncultured Eubacteriales bacterium | reverse complement strand
TTTCAGTCAATTATAAGGGTTTTGATTTGGTTAATCAACGGCATTTTTTGTTAATACTATGTGATATTTCACCTGGAAATTCCACATGACAAGGCAGGCAAGTGACCTGCTGCCCAAAAATGTAGTCCACTCATAATGAGATAATGATAAACTAGAGTATAATAGGTGTATATTCATGCTAAATAACAGAGGGGAGAGCTAAATGCATCAGGTAAGCGAATCATACCCCGCTGCAAAGAGGAATAAGCGGACGCCGGGAACAATGAGAGTTTTAATAGTATTGCTTGCCCTGTTTGCTCAACTGCTGTTGTTGGCATATTTTGTTAATTTACTAAGTCAGAATGCGGTTTATCTTTATTTTTTATTGGAAATAACAGGTGCGCTGGTGGTTACCTTTATTGTTACGAAAAACCGCAACCCCTCCTACACCATCTTTTGGTTAATAATAATGCTGGCGCTGCCGGTATTTGGTTATTTGCTGTTCCTGCTGTGGGGGACTACAGGATTAACTCACCGGAGAAGCAGAATGATTCGTGAAAGCATTGCCCACGGCCAGACCTTTCTAAAACAGGATCCCCCTCCATATTCGGAATTTCTGGACAAACACCCTTCCCGAAAAAGACTTGGCACTTATTTGCTTAATGAGGGTTTCCCCATTTACAGTCATACACTGTGCACATACTATCCGCTGGGGGAACTGCACTTTGAAAAACTGCTCGAAGATATGGAACAGGCTCAGAAGTTTATTTTTTTAGAATATTTCATTATAGCCGAAGGGCAGCTTTGGGACCGCATTCACGATATAATGCGCAAGAAGGTACAGCAGGGAGTTGAGGTCCGTGTTTTGTTTGATGATCTTGGAAGCAGCACCAAAATATCAGATTCCCTGACCAAAGAATTGCGAAGCGAAGGCATTCAGGCGATACGATTTAATCCCGTTCAGACCAATATATTCAGACTGCTTATTAACTACCGCAATCACCAGAAAATCACAGTTATCGATGGCAATATTGGCTATACGGGCGGTACCAACATTGCTGATGAATACGCAAATCTTACCCATGAACTGGGACATTGGAAGGACACTGCCATAAGGCTTGAGGGGGCATCTGTCTGGAGCCTGACTGTAACATTTTTGCAAATGTGGGATTCAGAATCTGACATTCGGTCTGATTATCAGCACTGTATGCCTGCAGTTGGCGTTGGGGGAACAGGTTTTTACCAGCCTTTTGCGGACGGGCCCTTTAATCATCCAAACAACCCGGCTGAAGAGATGTACAGCCAGATCATTGCCGGAGCGCAGCAGTACGTTTATATTACCACTCCCTACCTGGTAATAGATAATTCCATGAAGGATACATTGTGCATAGCAGCCAAGGGCGGCGTTGATGTGAGAATAGCTACGCCCAAAATATGGGACCATTGGTATGTCCATATGGTTACACAATCTAATTATGAGGATCTTTTGGCAGCCGGGGTCAGGATTTATGAATACACGCCAGGCTTTCTTCATGCAAAGATCATTTTAAGTGATGACGACAATGTTGTCATAGGCAGTATTAATATGGATTACCGTAGTTTTTTCCTGCATTTTGAAAATGGGGTTTGGATATGCGGCGCTCCGGTACTGCGAGACATAAAAACAGACATGATGAATATATTTGCTGTAAGCGAGGAAATAAAACTGGCGGAATGGACAAGCAGACCACAACACAAAAAGATGGCACAGGATATTTTGCGCATTTTTGCTCCGCTTTTCTAAAGTAATCAATTAAGGCGTGTAAAACCGCTCACAGTTTGGTATAATACAGACATGATTGAATTGATAAAAACCAAATTAAACTTAAAAGTAGATCTCCAGATTAAACACGAATATAACTTTTGCATCAGTGATCTGGCACAGCATGATATTATCCGATCACTTGATGCTTTTGCCCACCATCGCAGCATCACACGTTTGGAGCACTGTCTTCATGTGTCCTACCTAAGCTACCTGGCTTGCAGGAAAATGGGCCTTGATTACCAGTCGGCAGCCAGGGGCGGCCTGCTGCACGACTTTTACCTTTACGATTCTCACGTCACAAAGCCTGACAGCGGTATTCATTGCTTTTGCCATCCAGCTATTGCCCTTGAAAATGCCGCAAAATACTTCCCCTTAAACGATGTAGAAAAGGACATTATTGTTAAGCATATGTGGCCTGTAACCATTAGCCCGCCCAAATACAAAGAATCCTTTATTGTTACCTTTATGGACAAATACTGCGCTTCCAGGGAAGCAGCCCAATACGGCGGCAGGTTTAAAATTGCCCAGCAGACCCAAACCTAACATACTCCCTGCCAAACAAATCAGCCTACAGACACTCACATTCCATATCACAACATGTTTTCTGCAAAACAAAAACTCAGGCCAATTTGACCTGAGTTTATCACTTTTATTGTCTTCCAAGATAATGGGGCTTATCCGTTTTTAACCCGCTGCTGTCCTAAAAAATCGAAAAAATGTCCCAGGGTCTTTTTTATAGGCCCTAAGTCTGCGACATAATAATAATCAGACTCAAACCAACCATTATCTTTCCAATAGTGATAATCCCGGTACTTCTGATCTAAAGACTTGATGTAGGTTCGTGCCATCCTATACATCATCAGTCTATATAATGAAGGCGATGGGGCTGAAATATGCATAAGTTCCTTATGGAATCTTGCCGCAGTATGTTTTATTACTTCTGTTAATTTCTTTTGCTGATTCTCGGTCATTGGATCAAGGGTCATTAAACAACACCCTTTAGCCACTGTGAAACCGAAGGTCTGCCCGATATCTTCCAGGTATTTTTGCGCATCCTTGCCGCCCATAAAACCTTGTGTGACTATAGCGGTATAAATCTTGCCAAAGAATCTGGGCCGGTGGTATATAAAGGCTAGACGGTCCAGAAAATTCTTCATTCTTGCTGATACCTGAAATGCATAAGTCGGGCTGGCAAAAATGACACCATCGGAATGCGCCATCTTCTCCAACAATATGTCCCGATCATCATGCAGAGGACATAGTTCTTCTCCATAACTCAAGCATGTTAAGCAGCCCCGGCAAAACTCAAGACTATGATCATGCAGAAAAACATACTCGAAGTCAATTTCACCATATTCCTTCAAGTCTTTTTCAAATTCCTGAACCGCTTGATAGGTTGCTTTTTTACGAGCGCTTCCTATAAAAGCGGTGACTTTTTTCATTTTAAACACCTCCATATAATTCCCATCCAGTTGCTTCGGTTTCGGTTGCATGTATCAACCATTCATCCTGATAATAATACTGTTATAATGGGGTTACAGAAGCAGCGATTGACTATCAACAGAGAAAATAGGTGGTTATTATGAAAAGCAGAACTCCATACCTCATTTTTGCACTAATATTGGTTCTTGGAATGCTGGCCGGATGTGGTTACAATAAGGATTATGGCCAGCAACTTCCTCCGGAACTGCCGCCCAGTGTTCCAATCGTAGCAGGTGATATTGAAGATAGCCGCCGGACAACCTTTGAGGTCGATAAGGGCTTTGTGGTCGGCATTCGGACTCCGCTTGGCTATCAGGAAACAATTCAATACTATGAGGATTCACTTATGCTAAATGGCTATAATGCAGTTTTTAAAGAAGCGGTTACCATGCCTGGTACATCTGAGAAAATGATGGCTTTCGAGGCTAATCAGGGCACCCTGGTTATTTTCGGCGAAATTATTTCCAAGGCAGACTCAACCTATGTTAATTTAGCAGTACACCTTGGTATGTAAGTCATTTATCGAAGAGCCCTCCTCAAAAGCCAAGTCTAGCCTTCTCCAGTAATGCAATATCGAATTTCTTCATTTTAAGAAACGCTTCAGTTACCCTTTTAATTTCATCCTTCGTCCCGCTGGATAATAGCTCCCCCATATTTTCAGGAACGATCTGCCAGGAAACCCCGAACTTATCTTTAAGCCAACCGCATTGCTCAGCTTCAGGCACAGCTGAAAGCTTACCCCAGTAATAATCGATCTCCGCTTGATCCCTGCAGTTTACAATAAGAGAAAACGCCTCATTAAAAGTGAAATCTGCATCATATCCATGATCCATTGCAGAAAATTCCATACCAAACAATTTAAAAGAAGCATACTTGATCTTAGCTACTGCAGAATTCGCTTCTCCTTTTTCATATCCCACCATGGACACAATTTCAGCGTCCTTAAAAACTTCCTTGTAATAATGCACGGCTTCCTCCGTCTTACCGTTGGAATCCTTGGAGAACAGCAGGCTTACCTGTATTTTCTGTCCGCTGCTCTTTCCCTCAGTCAGCATCAATTGCCAGGATAGGCCATAACGGTCCTGGATCCATCCATACCACTTGCTGAAAGGATACGCTGCGAGCGGCATTAATGCCATGCCCTTCTCCGACAAGGCCTTCCACTTCACATTCACTTCTTCAACGGTATCGCACATCACCATTAATGATATGGAAGGATTGAATTTAAAATATGGTCCGGCGCTAATTGCCATGAATTCCTGGCCAGCAAGTTCAAAGGTTACTATCTCTGCATCTCCGGAAGGAGTGCCTTCGATTACATTTGTTCTCAGTATTTTTGCTTGTTCAAACAAACCAGTATAGAATGTGGCGGCCTCTTTAGCTTCCCTGTCATACCATAAATGGGGTATAATTTTTTGCATCTTTTTCCCTCCCTTGGCCAATAATTGATCCCCGTTCTTTGTCAATTATATGGAAGGGAGCTTAACAAAAGATTTCGGAAGGTTTAATAATATATTAATTTTTTCTAATGTACAGCAGACCGGTTTTAATCCTGATCCCTTGTCGAAAGAGGCTAAATCACTACTCTATTTCGTTATAGATTACGGGCATTCTAAATCTCCATTTTCCCCATTGTTCATCATCACAAAGCAGGCTCATCATGAAATTGCCAACATTTATCCTGCTTGTTCTTCCTGAATTGAAAACAGGACTCCTTAGCGGAGAATTGTGGACAGTATAATTTGTTACTTCTTCTTCATTTGCCAGTGTATCCGGCCTCACGATAGCCCATTCGATATCTGGGTCATTCTTCCCAATGAAACTTTTCATGTATTTCACTGCTTGTTCATTGTCTTTTTGTGGCGGCAAAAGGAACCTCATGATTGCTATAACAATTCTCTCAGGCGTTGTGCGTTTCTCTTGGGCATCAACATCCAAGCATGCTGTTGTGTTCATTAAGATCAGTTTTTTCACTTTTTTCGTTTGTTTCATTTTTATTGATTCATGTATCTTTTGAATTACACCGGTCACTAGCTTATGGGGCTTTCCCCATATTCCAGCAAATGTAATATTATGCCCCAGGCAAGATACAACGGCATCAACATCATCCAGGATCGCTGCTAACTTTGGATTATCCATATCAAGTATACTGTCTGTAATGATTTCAAGGTTTTCCTGGTTCCCAAGCGACTTTAGCTTTTCTGTATTCCTTACAATGGTTTTAACATTTACACTATTCTCAAGCAGTTGTTTCACAACCTGGAAACCAGTTGCTCCATTTCCGCCAAGTACAAGAACGTTCATATTTCCTCCTCCTAACATCCTTATCACTCGAGTTTTCAATTATCAATATAATTCGTTCCTTGGCTAAACGACTGTAATCACAACATTTCCCTTTTTGTGTCCTTTGTCGACATACCTGTGGGCGTCGGCAGTCTGTTCCAATGGATAACATTTATCGATGACCGGTTTTATCTTTCCCGCCTCAACAAGCTCTTTGAGGAAAATTAGATTTTCAGTCTTTTCTCTTGTTGGGGAATTAATGGAAAGATAGATACCTTTTTTCTTTAGAGATCTTTTACTGCGTGAAGACGGACTCTTGCCTACCGCGTCAAAAATAACATCATAGGTCTCGCCGTTTTTGGTAAAATCCTCTTTGGTATAATCAATTACCTTATCGGCTCCCAGAGATTTCACCAATTCTAAATTCGTGGCACTGCATACCCCGGTAACTTCTGCTCCAAAGTACTTGGCAAGCTGTACCGCAAAAGTACCCACACTGCCGGAAGCTCCATAGATAAGCACTTTTTGTCCGCTCTGGATGTTTCCTTTTTTAAGCAAATACAGTGCTGTCATTCCCCCGATAGGAATTGCTGCGGCTTCCGCACAGGTCATATTGGCCGGTTTTATTGCCACAACCCCAGCACTCCATTCTTCAGGCAGGCATATGTACTCGGCATATGAACCAATATGCAGCCCGGTTGTAGTTCCAAAAACATGGTCACCATTCTTAAATATTTTTACATTCTTGCCTGCTGATTCAATTACCCCGGCCAACTCATAGCCCAGTATAGTTCTTTTGGGTTTTCTGAGACCAAACATTATTCGTAAAAATATAGTAAAGAGTTTTGAATTTGGATGTTTTCCACTTCGCATAAACACCGCCCCGGATGTAACTGTTGTAGCATATACTTTTACCAGGATTTCATTGTCCCTGGGAGCCGGTTTTTCAACCTCTTTGAGTTCAAGAACATCCGGTGGACCGTATTCAGTGTATACGATTGCTTTCATTATTAATTCCCTCAACTTTATCAGGTTTATATTTTATATTAGAACGTTTAGCTAATGTTAGGCGGATTTTCAAACAGCTTTCCTGTCAGGGGTTAACATATTTTCAGATATTGTTATGCCCTTAATCAATAACCAAAATATCATCGCCAATTCCCCTGTAGCTTCAGGTAAACTTAGAAATTTTTCAATGACCGCATAAACTTCTGGAATGATCAAAGATGTCAGGCTGCCGATGAGATAGCTTACACCTGAAATTATGAGCAGGACAGCGAGAATTTTGGGGAAATATTTTGATTTATAAACAAGATAACTTAATGGGAAAAGCCACAGCCCCCAAAATATTCCTGCAATATGCACCCCCACGATGTTAAAATTTATAAACATCATTGCTAAGGAAGATAGCTGATCTGCTGAGAATACTTGCAAGTATTCAGCTCTGCGCAGAACTGCCAGTGCTCCTGTTTGAAAAAGGATATTAATGAACATGATGGGCACAGAAACCACTACCAAAGTCAGCATGAGCCTGGCTAGCAATTCATTGACATGTTTTAACAAATGATACAGGGACAATACCAAGAAAATAAAGCTTATTTGGCCGGTAATATTACTAATAATTGCCATAAGGAATTGTGGCTCAGACGCAAGGATGTTATTGACTGTTAACGCTGCGTTTCCGGCAACGAAAATACTGGTCATGCACATCCAACTAAAGCCGGAAGTTATCCCAAGAAGCAAATACCACAATCCCGCAAGTCGTGCTATCCTTTTACTTGCATTCATTTCTTCTAAATTATTTTTCATGTTTTCTCTCCTTTCTCTCCATAATCGAATACTTCACCTATTTCAACACCGAATACATTGGCAATCCGGAAAGCGAGTTCCAGAGATGGTGAATACTTTCCGGCCTCTATTGCTATGATGGTCTGTCTTGAGGCTCCGGCTTTTTCAGCAAGTTGCTGCTGTGTCATTTCATTGGCAAAGAAACGCAGTCTTCGGATGTTGTTTGTAATCTCAAGTTTCTTAGCCATTTTTAACTCCCTTTCTGTAAAAGTATAGCTGGGTAAATCCTTCAAGCAGTGAGCCTGCACTAAAGGATAAAAACATTATGTTAATCATCACCGCCGGAGAATAGTTTAAGAGCAGTGACACCAGCGCAGCAACAAATCCTATACCTGCAACGGCGAAACCAATTCTCATTGATTTAAGTTCAATCAGCTTATCCATTTCGTCTGTAACCATCTCAGCGCCAATTGTTTTTTCAATTTCTTGATCATCACACTCACAATTCCTCACTTTTTCCTGTACAGCAATGGCCACAGAAAGCAGAATATGAAAAACAATTTGAATAACGATGACTGCAGCAATACCTATGCCGATAAACATTAGCATGGCACCTGCCCAGAATTTCAAATCATCTGCAGCAATTGCTCCTGCCTGATACTTCCCGTATACATAGGTGCAATATGCCACCAAAATAAATACCCCGGTAATAATTGAAACGATAATTCTCTTTTCTTGATATGACATACATATGCACTCCTTTTTAATTGTAACTGTTTATATACATATTGTAATATTGACAATACTATTTGTCAAATATTTTTTACATTTAAATATAAATTTTGCCAAAGTGAGGCTTACATCCGGGCATTATCCCATAAGCAAAGAGCTGGCTGTTCAATTCAAAGTTGCTGAATGAAGCACATCAGCGTCATGTTCATTCGAACACCCGTTCCGTTTTTCTCCTCCCCATGATATAATATAGGTATCCAATTGACGAACGGGGCGATAAGCATGCAAATGGAAACCAAACTGCGGGTCCTGGCGGATTCTGCCAAATACGACGTCTCCTGCTCTTCCAGCGGCAGCAGCAGGCAGAACAAAGCCGGTGGCCTGGGCAACGCCCACCTAGGCGGCATCTGCCACAGCTGGACCAGCGATGGCCGCTGCATATCCCTGCTTAAAATCCTTTTCTCCAACGACTGCGCCTTCAACTGCGCTTACTGCGTCAACCGCAGCTCCAACGACATCCCCCGGGCTTCCTTCACCCCGGATGAGCTGGTTGCCCTGACCATAAATTTCTACCGCCGCAACTACATCGAGGGGCTGTTCCTCAGTTCGGCGGTGCTGCAGAATCCGGACTACACCATGGAACTCCTCCTCCAGGTGGTGCGCAAACTGCGCCAGGAACAACATTTCAATGGTTACATCCACCTGAAAGCCATCCCCGGGGCCGATCCCAGGCTGATCGAGGCCGCCGGCCGCCTGGTGGACCGGATGAGCGTCAACATCGAGCTCCCCACCCAGCAGGGCTTGAAGCTTTTAGCACCTCAGAAAAGCAAAAAGTCCATCTTCAGCCCCATGGCCCTGATCCGGGACGGGATCGCGGAAAACCGCCAGCCTGCCCCAGGCCGGACCAAAGCACCTGGTTTTGTTCCAGCCGGCCAGACCACCCAACTGATGGTGGGGGCAACGCCGGACCATGACCTGACCATCCTTCGTCTGACCGAAGGGCTGTACAAGCATTTTACCCTGAAAAGGGTTTACTTTTCCGCCTATGTGCCGGTGGTCAGCCATGCCCATCTTCCAGCCCTGACCGCGCCGCCCCTCCTCAGGGAACACCGCCTTTATCAGGCCGACTGGCTGCTCCGCTTCTACGGCTTTAGCGCCGGAGAACTCCTGGACGAAAGCCGGCCGGATTTCGAAGCCGACTTGGATCCCAAGTGCAGCTGGGCTCTGCGCCACCTGGAAGCATTCCCGGTGGAGATTAACAAGGCCGACCTGGAGACACTGCTCCGCGTTCCCGGTATCGGTCCCACCAGCGCCAGGAAAATTATCTCTGCCCGCCGCGTCCATTCCCTGGATTTTGACACCCTGAAAAAAATCGGCGTCGTCCTGAAAAGGGCCCGCTATTTCATCGCCTGCCGGGGGAAATTAATGAGCGGCCCGGTGTTAAACGAGGAGCAGATCCGCCATGTTTTGGCCCCTCAGGGAGAAAGCGGCCTGCCCGGACGTTCTGCCTGGCAGCAGCTGTCCCTTTTTGATCAGCTGCCCGTTTATAACCAGAACCAGCCCACCTTTCCCAGACAGCTTGATCTCCCTGTCAGCGCCCTGCCCCAGCTGGCGATCAAACCTGCCGGCAAAGAGGCTGCTCCCTCCCTGTCCCTGGCGCAGGGGGTTTGGTGATGGTCCACTTTCTTTACGACGGCAGCTGGCAGGGGCTCCTGACTGCCATTTATCAGGCCTATTGCAGCCCAAAGGAACCGGACCGAATCCTGGCCGAAGGAGATCCCCAGTCTGAGCTGTTTGTGGAAAACATCCCCATCGTCACCGACATGGACCTAGCGGAAAAGGTATCCCAGTCCGCAAGGCAGAAAATTTCGCCCCTGGCCTGGCGTCAGGCCCTCAACGCCTTCCTCTCAGAGGAAACAGAGGTGGGCACGATGATCTACCGTTACTGGCAATACGGCTGGCGGATCGGCCGTGACCTGGATCGTCATCTGGAAGACGCCCGGGTCAGGGCCATCCACCAGTTGGCCGACAAGGTGACCAAGGAGAGCCATCGCATGAAGGGTTTGCTCCGTTTTCAGCAGGTGGAGGGGCAGCCGCCCTTCCTCTATGCCCCCTACTCCCCGGACAACAATATCACCGGTCTGGTGGCGCCGCATTTTGCCCGCCGCCTGGCCAATGAAAAATGGATCATCCATGATCTGAAGCGCGGCCTGGCCGCCCTCTACAACCAAAAGGAATGGCTGATCACCGATTTTCATCCGGAACAGCTGCCACAACTGGGTCAATCGGAGGTTGCCTGGCAAAATCTCTGGCAGACCTATTACCATCACTTGGCAATTAAGGAACGCTGCAACCCCAGCCTGCAGCGGCGGAACATGCCCATGCGCTACTGGCAGTTCCTGACGGAAACCCATCCCCGGGAATATCTATTTAAGGACATCAACAGGCAGATATTGCCGGTCGGGCATCAAAGAATAAAGTATGATACATGGAGGGTATGATATGTCTGAGCAAGTAACCATTGAAACATTGAAGGACTTTCTGGAAGCATTCAACCGTCACGACCTGGATTCCGTCATGAGCTATTTCGCAGATAATTGCATCTTCTATATGCCACGAGGCACCAGCCCACGGGGCGATCGATATGTCGGAAAGGCGGAGGTTAGAGCAGGTCTGGCAAGTCGATTCGAGGGTATCCCGGATGTACATTATGGAAAGGATCAGCACTGGATCTGCGGCGATTTGGGGGTATCGGAGTGGACTCTAACCGGTACGACTAAATCAGGGCAGCAGATCGAGGTGCGAGGGGTTGATCTGCTCGAGTTCGCTGGAGGAAAGATCATCCGCAAGGATTCTTTCTGGAAGATACTGGAGTGAGAGGCGAGGGTTGACCGGAGAGCAAAGGCGATGGCACCAGATTCTCTTTGGCATGGGTCAGTTTATGGTTCACATAACCTATTATTTAAAATCCATTGCCTGCAATAACAAAATTATAAAAAATCGCCCTCATTATTGAGAGCGATTTTTTGATTTTTTATATTACGCTTTAGCCTTCTACTTCTACTTGAAAACCACCATACGCCATTCGCTTCATGTCAAAAGGTATCGACATGTCTTCCTTTCCTTCCATTAGTTTGTTCATTTCTTCCATCATCTTCGCATTGACCTCATCTCGGTGTTCTTTAGATTTAAAAACGATAAAAGAAAACCATACTGTCTCACCACTCTTTGCTCCGGCCATTTCAGGAAAGGCACGTGCTTTTTCACCACCCATGTCTTGTGGAACCATATCATTTCCACGGCATTCATAATATTCTAATGCACCAAGCTTCATCCATATATCACGACCCTCTTCTGCCATTTTCTTGTATTCTTCAGTTTTATCATTTGACACTACCAATACAAATCCGTCTACATATTTCGCCATAATATTTACCACCTTTCAAGCATTGCTCAGAGATTTCTTGCACATAAAGTTGAGTTCCTACACACTGACTATGTCATATTTGCCATCTGTAACAAAACCATATCGCCTGGCATTGATTTTATTTGGCAGGCAAAAACATAACCTGGACATTTCATACACAGACACTTTTTAGATTTTCATTGGTTTTTAAAATTTGGGTATAATTTTTTGCATCTTTTTTCCTCCCTTGGCCAATATTGATCCCCGTTCCTTGTCAATTATATGGAAGGGAGCTTAACAAAAGATTTCGGATGGTTTAATAATTTATTAAATTTTCTAATACGCAGCCGACCGGTTTCATCTGGACACCTTGTAATAAATTTGGTTTCACACTTTTTAACGATTCCGATACTTCTTAACGAAAGGTATGTTTTTGCCCGGTAGGGGGTGTATCTTTTAACGAAAGGTGGCAGAAAACAAAGAAGCATCGTTCCAAACGATGCTTTGTCAGCCTCAAAATCGCCAACAATCCTAGTATTGC
>CAYNIY010000044.1:2722-12056 GCA_964397525.1 uncultured Eubacteriales bacterium | reverse complement strand
AGCCGATTTTATCGAAAGGAACATCGGATATATACAGCCAGGAAGTACCGCCGTACTCATGCTCACCGTAAATATGGTTGATATACCTGGGGTCTTTGCTTATTCTTTCACGACCCAGGGCCAGCATGTCTTCCCTGTCCCCGTAGGTTAAGGTGCCTGTGGGGCAGGATGTCACGCAGGCAGGCTCGAGGCCTTCCTGCTTTGCGCGGTCGTAGCAAAAAACGCACTTCTGCACATAGGGGAATGCTTTTTCCCACTGGAAGCCTGGTACGCCGAAGGGGCAGGCGATCATGCAGTAGCGGCAGCCGACGCAGTAATCCTTGTTCAGTTCAGTCGGCTTGTAGATGACCGCTCCTTCTTTGGTTTTAACAAACGAATGGGTAAAGCAGGCGGACTCGCAGGCGGGCTCATTGCAGTGCATGCACTGTCTTTTAACATGACGCCACATCAGTTTGTCGCCATCTTCGATTAAATAGTAGTTTACGTTGGTCCAGGTATCAGCGCTCAATTTTCCGGGGCTGTCCCATAAGTTGGAGAATTCGCCCACTTTAGCTGGCAGGTCGTTCCATGATTTACAGGAGACCTGGCAGCTGCGGCAGCCAATACATCTGGTAACGTCAACCAGTACACCTTTTGACATCGTTACACCTCCGGTTTCTGCTTGGATTTAAGGTGTTTATATCTTATGCTTTCTTGACGTTGCAGAGGAAAGCTTTGGACTCTGGGATCTGTGTGTTGGCATCCCCGACGGATGGCGTTATGTCGTTAGCCGTAGTGCCGGTGGCCAATCCCGAGTAACCCCAGTGCCAGGGTATGCCGATTATTTCTACTTCTTTGCCGTCAATATTCATCGGCTTGACTATCGGCAGCACATTTGCTCTGCACTTAATCTCGCCGCGGATAGAGCTGACAGCTACCATATCACCCGGAACCACACCTATTTTCTTGGCCAGGTTCGGCGATATGGTCACAAACATTTCCGGCATCATTTCCGCCAGGTTGGGGCAGTTCCTCGTTACCGCGCCGCTCTGGTAATGCTCGACCAGGCGGTGGGTAGATCCGACATATGGGAAGTCCGTGCTGCCCACTTCGGCGAGTTTGGCAAAGTCCCCCTTGTAATAGGCGGTGATGGGGTTGCTCTGCTGTTTGCCCATGATATTCTTGACCGGGCTTTCCACCGGCTCGTAGTGTTCCGGCATCGGGCCGTCTTTCATGCCTACCGGGGCAAATAGCCTGCCCTGGCCTTCCGTCGTCATCAGGAAGGAGTTCACAGCTGATTTATCCGGGGTGATAAAGGCGCCAGTTGCCGCATCCTTAAAGCCAAAGTCAGGCACGTCGTTGTTGACCCATGCCGCACCGTCCCAGGAAACCAGCATTCTCTTCGGATCCCACGGTTTGCCGGAGGGATCAGCTGAGTTGCGGTTGTAGACGATACGCCGGTTGGCCGGCCAGGCAAAGGACCATTTGGGATAGAGGCCCAGGCCGCTCTTGTCTTCCCGGCTGCGCCGGTGTGAGGCGGGTACTTTCAGCACCGGGTCAATAAACATGTAGCCGGTGTAGATCCATTGACCGCAGGCCGTGCTGCCGTCGTCCTTGAGCTTGGCGAAGGAATCAAGCACGGATCCGTCAGCCACATTATATCCGTTCATTTCGTTGGCTACTTTTACAATATCAGGCTCGTCGTGACCAGGCATGTCATAATCCCATGTGCAATCCAGGATGGGGGCGGGGAACTTGCCGCCGGCTTCGTATTCCTTGCGGACAGCCTTGAATATTTCATAGGCAATCCAGAGATCGCTCTTGGCCACCCCGGGGGGCTCAACCGCTTTCCAGCGCCACTGGATCCAGCGCGAGCTATTGGCCACAGTACCTTCTTTTTCATAGGAGAAGGCGGTCGGCAGCAGGAAGACCTCGGTCTTGATAGTTGCCGGGTTGACGCCAGGTCTCTTCCAGAAAGAAACTGTCTCAGTCTCGAATAAGTCAACGCCTACCATCCAGTCCAGGTTTTCCAGCGCCTTGCGGGCTACTGTGGCATTAGGACCGCCAACTGCCGGGTTCTGGCCCCAGGCGAAGTAACCCTTGATTTTCCCTTGGGACATGAGTTCAAATATTGCCTGGTGGGAGTGGTCCTTGCCGTCATGCTTGGGAATATAATCGAAACAGAAGTCGTTTTCCTTGGTAGCCTTGGCTCCGTACCAGGCCTTCAGCATGCTGACCAGGAACTTAGGCTTATTGGTCCAGAAACTAGTCTTGGGCGTTTCTTTTTCCAAGTATTCCTTGAGGTTTTTATGCGCAGTCGCGCTTGGTGCGCCAAGGTAGCCGGTCAAAAGGTGATAAAGCACACCCTGGTCTGTGGACCCCTGCACGTTTGACTCACCGCGCTGGGCGTTGACGCCGCCGCCGGCGATGCCGACGTTGCCTAACAGCAGCTGCAGCATGGCGGTCGCCCGCACGTTCTGGCTGCCGTAAGTGTGCTGGGTGATGCCCATGGCGTAGATCAGGTTGCCGGCTTTATCAGGCTTGCCGGTGGAACAATAAAGGTCGCATACATTTTTGAATGTTTCTTCCGAAGTGCCAGTGATGCGGCAAACGGTTTTGATGTCATAACGGGCGACATGCTTCTTCAGGATTTGGAATACACATAACGGATCCTGCAGGGATGGGTCTTTCCTGATCACATCCCCGTCTTTCTGGTATGCCCAGCTGGCAGTATTATAAGAGAATTTGCCGTCCTTCTCCGTCAAACCGGTAAAGGCGCCTTCTGTTAAGGCATAGTCCGGGCTGACCAGGTAGGAAGCGTTGGTATAATTATGGACGTAATCATAGAAATAAAGTCCGTTTTGGATGGCATAATTCATGATGCCATAAAGGAAGGCAATGTCTGTACCGGGGCGAAGCGGTGCGAAAATATCAGCTTTAGCAGCCGTTTTAGTAAACCTGGGATCGGCCACGATCACCTTCGCGCCTCTTTTAGCTACGGCAATACCAAGGTGCCTCATAATCTGCGGGTGGTTTTCCGCAGGATTGGCGCCGATGATTAAGAATACGTCTGTATTCTGATAATCAGGGAAACTGTTGGTCATTACACCCCTGCCGAACGTTTGGCCAAGACCGGCCACTGTGGAGGAGTGTCAGAGGCGGGCGTGGTGGTCAAGGTTAATGACTCCCATGGCACGCTGCATTTTTGTAAAGAGATAGTTTTCTTCGTTGTCACAGGACGCGCTGCCGATATGGGCGATAGCCGGGGAGCGGTTCACGGTAACCCCGTTGGCGTCCTTTTCTTCGAATGTCTCATCTCTGGTAGCTTTTACCCTCTTGGCAATTTCAGAAAGTGCCCATTCCCAGCTTTTCTTTTCCCATTTGGCGCTGTTGGGGGCGCGGTAAAGCACATCCATGATCCTGCGGTCGTTAACGACCCTGTTGCGTTTTTTGTCAACTATGGTGTTGGCGTCGCCAAGCGCGATACCTTTGCAGCACATGGAGCCTTCATTGTTGGGATTGTCCGGGTCGCCTTCGATATGAAGTACTCTTTCCCCTTTTTCATCGGCATAGACAATCAGACCGCAGCCGACTCCGCAAAATGCGCAGACCGAAGCAGTCTCTTTTGCTTTTTCAATTTTAAAGGGACCCAAATCAAAAGTTGGCAAATTTTCAGCTGCTGTGCTGGCAAGAGCCGGCACAGCGCCAACCCCACCTAGAAATGCTGTTCCGGCGGTGCCCAGACCAAAGTACTTCAAAAAATCGCGACGACTGACTTTTTGCTTCACAAACTTAACCTCCTTTGACATAAAAGTGCGCGTTCTCAGTCATCTCGTTTGATCTCCTTTCCAAGGCTGGGAGGCACACCGGTTTCCCTGTATACCCTAACGTCCTGGAAATCGTATCTTGAAAAAGATTTAGATCGCCAGGCTCGGAGATGTTTAAGATTTGATTACTGAAAAAATATCTTACCCTCTACTTTAAATATCTCTGTGTATTTTCCCTCTCCTTTCTTGAATCTTTAATCCTTAGACTATATCACTTGTTTAAAGATTTAATATAGTTATTAATCCATTAATAAATTATATGATATGCCTAAAGGTTATTAAATTTATTTAATTCTGTATACACATTATTTTACCTGCAAACAAAACAAAAATATCATTGTTTTATAAAGAAATATTTTATCTTGTCACTTAGAAAGAGCTAATGTTACAGTGTCTGCGCATCCGTCATTTCTTCCAGCTGCTCCCGTTTTTTCCTGCGGGCGATTCTACGCTCAGTTATTCGCACTACGAGTACGCTAAACTCGAAAAGCAGGTACATGGGACCGCTGACTATTAAACAGGTGATTATGTCAGGGGTGGGTGTGATCACTGCAGCTGTAACCACTGCCACCAATATTGCGTAGCGCCTGTTTTTAGCTAAAAAAGCATAGCTGACAAAGCCAAGCCTGGCCAGAAAATAGCTGACTAAAGGTAGTTCGAAGACAATGCCAAAGGGCAGCAGAAAAGAGATGGTAAATGAAATGTACTTGTCAATGGTCAGCATCGGGAACAGGGTAGGACCGGCAAACTGGAGTAAAAATGTAACGCCGTAACGGTATACACCAAAGAATCCAAAAGCCACCCCGCCGATAAAACAAAGAAAAGATATGATCACAAAAAGGGAAAAGGCCACTCTTTCATTTTTTTTAAGAGCGGGTATGACAAAGCTCCAGATCTGCCACAGTATAATAGGCAGGGCAGCTAAAAAACCAGCAAAAAATGATATCTTGAGCTTGACGAATATAGCCTCGGTCACACCGGTAAAAAATACTTTATGGCCGATATTTGTCAGCGGCTCCATTAAAGCAGCCAAAATCCAGTCGCTGAAAAAATAAGCGGCTACAGCCAATACTAATGTGGCAATAGCTGATACGATTAAAACCCGACGCAGTTCCTCCATGTGTTCCATTATCGGCATTTCGTCGGTCTTTTTAGCCATTTTTTACCCTCTCAATGTGCGGTGTTTGTGACATGTGCAATTCATGGGTTCTATATCAGGAACCTGCTTTTGCTGTCTCAGTTATTTTTGCATCTTCTGTTTTTACACTGGCAGCGACAGCCTCTGCCTCATCCATCATTTCTGCTGAGGAACGGCGGAATTCCCTCATCGTCTTGCCTACTGCCTTGCCAAGATCCGGCAGTTTTCCAGGTCCAAAAATGATTAAAGCCAGGGCTAAAACTAAAATCAACTCAGTTGCTCCGATATGCGGCATTAAATATTCACCTCTTTCAAATTTTTATAAATTATTACAACACGGTTGTAATTGATTCCTGCAGTAAACATTATTTTTCAGTTTCCTGAAGGTCTGCCTGCTGATTGATATAACCTTCACGCATGGCAAGGATGTCCAGCTGCACGGTATTTATATCTTCCCAAAACAGGTCTATCACCTCACCGCCTGTTTTTTTCTCATCTATAGTTTTAATATACCCGTGGCACTTTTCACAATAATATACCCTGTATTTTTCCATACCCTCAACTGTGAAAAAGTGTGATTCGTCGTCTATGCAGTAGGGACAGCCAAGGCGGTGGAAGCGCCACTTTGTTTCGCAAAGACTGCAGTAAAGGTAGCGCCCGCCGTATTCTTTTTCCAGCAGCGCCAGGGTGGGTTTGCCGCCGCATACCGGGCAGCAACCTTGCAGCCACGTTTCCGGATCAAAATAATTACTCAAGCTGCGAGCATACTGCCGCATATATGGCTTTACAGTATGGTTCAATAAAAAGCCGAATGTCTCAGGGGGAAGATCTGTTTTTAAATAAGATAATATGTCTGCGCCCGGCGTAAAGGCCAAGGAGGTAAATTCTTCCTGTGCAGCAGGATCAACAGGAAGGGCGGACTCAATCTGCACTGTATCCGCGGCGAGTTCGGGCATAAAAGATTTAATAATTCCGGCGACCTGCTTCATGGTAGCAAGGAAGTCTTCGGCCTTTACCCGCGGAGGGCATATAATAATCAGTGGAGTACCTTTTACCCGCTCCTGCCGCAAGGTTGCTTCTTCAGGGATGTTGAAAGCTACGGCGTCTTCCTTTACTGTGATCTTTAAAAATTCCTTTTGAAAGTTCACCAATACTTCACTTAATGATAAAGTCCGCATTAACAAATTTCGCCCACTTTCTCTGTGTTGTGTCAGAATTATTCATAATCACGATTGTAATAATTTTAAGGCATGGAATGAGCATAACAAGCGGTTATATAGATGTCAATTGAATTATTTCCCAGTATTTATTTATAATAGGTTATGTTTCAAGGAAATTATTTGTTTTTGGCGAAAAGATGATATTGTAGGATTCTGGGATGGGGGGCTATTGATTTGGACATATCAAAAATGACCATTGAGCAAATTAAAGTGACAGCCGACAGCCCCGCAGGCGCCAGCACCGAATTCAGGCAGGCCCTGTCTGAGGACAGCAGGGCAGGTGTTCGCGAGCTCCTGGATAAATTACTGCGCGCTGAAAACAGACTTGCGCTGGAATTGAAACGCCTGGGCAAAATGTTTTTATATGAAGAAGAGCTGCAAGCCAGGGGATATCACCTTGTCGCAGGGGTTGACGAAGCGGGCATGGGGCCGCTGGCTGGCCCGGTTGTAGCGGCTGCGGTAATTTTAACTATCAGGACAAACTTTCCGGGCTTAAACGACTCTAAAAAACTAACTGCCGCCAGGCGGGAGATACTGGCGGAGCAGATCAAGGAAGCTGCCATTGCCTGGTCCGTAGGCAGCTCATCTACTGAGGAGATCTTTCTTGATAACATTCGCCAGGCAGGCCTGAAAGCCATGCGCAGGGCTGTAACAGGGCTTGCCGTAAAGCCGGCTTATGTGCTCGTGGACGGGTTTATTATTGATCGTTTGGAATTCCCGCAAACTCCTATTGTCGGTGGAGATGCTATCAGCGCCTCCATTGCCGCGGCCTCCATTCTGGCCAAAGTGACCAGGGATCACCTGATGGATTCATACCACAAGCTCTACCCTCAATACGGATTTGACCGCCACAAGGGTTACGGTACACAGGAGCACCTGGACGCTCTGTCTGCATATGGCCCTTGTCCGATTCACCGGGCCGGCTACCGGCCGGTTCAGGACTGCCTGCGCTCATGACTTTTCAGAGAAAACAGCTGGGGCGGAAGGGTGAAGAGGCAGCGGCGCAATATCTGAAAAATAAAGGTTACGCTCTGCTTTGCAGAAATTTTACCTGCAATATTGGTGAAATTGACCTGGTGGCGCTGGATCAGGAAGCTCTTGTTTTTGTCGAGGTGCGCTCACGCAGCGGCGCCGGGTACGGGCTGGCCCAGGAAAGCATTACCAGGCGCAAACAGCACAAGCTAAGACAGCTGGCCTGGTATTATCTTCAGGTTGAAAGAAAGACCGAGTGCTGCTGCCGGTTTGACGTAATTGCAGTTTTATTTGACGGGGAGGGCACATTAATAAAGTTGGACCACATAATAAACGCTTTCTAAGCGAAAATCGCGACTAGGGGACTTGCGACTAGGGGACGGTTCTTCTGTCGCAGTTTTTTGCGACTAGGGGACGGTTCTTCTGTCGCAGTTTTTTGTGAGGATAAGCCCGGGATAGCAGGCAACATGCAATACAGAGTAGTAATATTTTAATAATTGGCGGTAAGCCAGTCCAGGGAACGATATTGTACAGCCTCCGCCAGGTGCGGTTCTTCTATCAATTCAGTGCCGTCCAGGTCGGCTATTGTCCGCGAAACCTTTAAAATTTTATCATAAGAACGGGCGCTCAGGGAAAACCGCTTAAAAGCCTCTTTCAGCAATTCCCGCGTTGCTTTAGTCATTTTACAGTACCGGCGCACTTCCTTTGAGCCCATTCGGGCATTGCAGTCAAAGGTCTGGGCGCGGGCGCCTGACTGCGGATCGGCTCTAAACCTTTCCCGCTGGCATTCCCTTGCCGCTTCCACTCTTTTTTTAATAGAAGCTGAGTTTTCCGGTTTTTCAGCTGAGGAGATGTCTTCATATGGCAGGCGGGGCACCTCGATGCAGATGTCGATCCGGTCCAATAGCGGTCCTGATAGGCGGGAAACATACCGCTGCACCTGGTGAGGCGTGCACGTGCACCCGTGCAAGTAGTCTCCTGCATAACCGCAGGGACAGGGATTGAGCGCTCCTACCAGCATCAGCCTGGCTGGATATGTCAGCGAAGCGCTTGCTCTTGAGATGGACACCACGCCATCTTCAAGAGGCTGGCGGAGAGCCTCCAGCGCGTCCTTCTGAAATTCGGGCATCTCATCTAAAAACAACACACCGTGGTGGGCAAGGCTGATTTCTCCCGGCCGGGGGTTCCTGCCGCCGCCAATCAGGCCGACAGTTGACGCGGTATGGTGAGGCGACCTGAAAGGTCTGCGGTTAACCAGAGGTGTGCCTGGTGTAAGCAAACCGGCCAGGCTGTAAATTTTGGTTGTTTCAATGGCTTCACGGAAGGTCATGTCCGGCAGGATACCTGGCAGGCGGTGGGCCAGCATGGTTTTACCGGAACCGGGACTGCCAACCATGATCAGGTTATGTGAGCCGGCGGCAGCAACTTCAAGTGAGCGCCTGGCGGCATGCTGGCCTTTAACATCAGAAAAATCAAGCACCTCGTCTGCCCGGGTCTCCAAATAATCATTTAAATCCAAAACATATGGTGATATGTCCGTCTCGCCGCGCAGAAAACTCGCAAGCTCCGCCAGGCTGCCGGCAGGGAAAATATTTGCGCCTTCAACAAGTGCCGCTTCAGCGGCATTTTCCATTGGTACAATTATTTCTCTTAGTGATGCGTCAACGGCGGCCATGACATTAGGCAGCGTACCGGCGATACAGCGCAGTGTCCCGTTCAAGGAAAGTTCACCCAGATATGTATAGCGTTCATATTGACTAGGGGATAATTGTGCAGTAGCAGCCAGGATGCCAATAGCTATCGGGAGATCGTAGACAGGTCCTTCTTTTCTCAAGTCGGCTGGCGCCAGGTTAACAGTTATCCTCCTGACTGGAAATTCGAGACCGGAGTTTTTTATTGCCGCGCGGACACGGTCTTTCGATTCCCTTACCGAGGTGTCTGGCAGACCAACAATATCAAAGCAGGGCAGGCCGTTGGACACATCTACCTCAACTTCCACAACCTGGCCCTCCAGACCGGTGAGAGCGGTGCTTTTCACTATGGCGATCATTAGTGCCTCCTGTACAACAACTATACATGTATTAAATATACGACATCATACAATACCAATCCTTCCATTATATGAAAATAATGTCATTATATTATGTGTGGACAGGAGGGACAGGTACCTTGTCCCTTTTGCAGGGTCACCGGAATAT
>CAYNIY010000044.1:0-2622 GCA_964397525.1 uncultured Eubacteriales bacterium | reverse complement strand
ATGTGTGGACAGGAGGGACAGGTACCTTGTCCCTTTTGCAGGGTCACCGGAATATCAAAGAGTTTAATCAATAGGATTTAGGGACAAGGTACCTGTCCCCTATGTCCCACATTTGAAACATTCGATGCATACTATTCTGCAGTTGCCGGCATCAAGCGGTTTTTCAGCAGCAATTTGACAGGCCTCCCAGCCGCCGGGAAATTCCATGCCTCTCATGCGGTATGTGATCTGGCTGTTGCACCTGCCGGAATGATTATGCTTGTCATCAATGCACTCACACTCGCCATCGGAGCGGATAAAAGCCTCCTTGACCACGCTGTCCGGAAAAACAATGGGCATAAAACCACCTCCAAAGCTAATACTTTGATTTTATTTGTTATTCAATATGCATTGCCGGATACCTTTCTGAAGCGAGACAGGAGAACCGTCCCCGTGTCGCGGAACCGTCCCCGTGTCGCGTGTCACGCCGGTGGTGAAAAATTATTGCTGCCAGCTGTAGTTGTTGCCGGACGAGCAGGGAAACAGCCTTATGAAATCGAAGAATAAAGATATCGCATATTTTACAAGACCTATGCGGGAGGGGATCCAAATATTTGGTTTCGGTATTAAAAACAAGACCGTCAAAGAGCTGCGCAAAAACCAGGGACTGACGGCCAGGGAACTGGCACAGCAATTGAAGGTTGATACAATTGACATATTAAGAATAGAAGAAGTGAAGGTTAGAGATCTGCCGGAGCATCTAAAAAAAAAGATCCTCCCTATTTTAAGGGGAGATTATATGGATAAGATACCCTGGGCCTGAAAGATTGAGATACCAGACATTTTTATTTAAAGCGAGGCTTTCAATGACATGAATGGAGATAACAGTCCTAAAAGAAGAGAGCGCACCGGCCTGATAAAATTATTCAGGGATGCCCTGGATGAAGCACTGGAAAAAGATCCTGTCCAACATATCAGAGATGGGTATCAGAAAGCATACGATAACTGTGAGCAAGACCAGTTAAAAGTAAGTTTCACAGAAGAAGAGAGTATAGGAGATCCTATCCAGCATATCAGGGACACTTACCAGCGAATACTAGATGATGAGTGCGATGGAAAAGCAGACCTGGCAGAATCGCAAACGGAAAACAACAAATCCGGGAGCACGGATGCGATGCAGCGTGTCAGGGGTGGATACCAGAAGATGTTAGAGGATTATGAAAAAAAATATAATGAAAGCCAGAAAAAGAAAAGCGATGGGCTGCCATGGTGGAAAAGGTTATTTTAATAACATCTGAAAATAAGCTTTATAATAAGCAATGCCTCCGCCAGGAGGCATTTTTGTAAACAGCGGGGTTGATGCATTTATGCAGATCAGGTTTGGTTACGCAGCGATGTCTGTCGTCCTTGAAAACAACTCGCCTTCCAGGGCGGTTACATTTAAAACATACAGCAGGCTGGCAGAAACAAGCAGGGCAGCGGCTTTGGAAAAAGTGCGTGCCGCCGCCCGGGAAAACTTACGCAGCACGCTGCGCCTGCTGGAACACAACGTGGCGCATGGGGTGCGCATCTACCGTTTTTCATCAAAAATTATTCCCCTGGCCACACATCCCGCAATGTCAGAGTGGGATTATATCAGTGATTTCATTAAAGAATTAGGAGCTGTCGGCAGTTTTGTTAAGGAAAACAAAATCAGGGTTTCCTTTCATCCTGACCAGTACACATTGATAAACTCCCCTCATGAAAAGGTCTTTCATGATTCGCTGACAGACCTGGAGTATCACTGCCGCCTCCTGGAAGCAATGGCCCTTGACAGCAGGGCCAGGATTATCATCCATACCGGGGGGGGCTATGGTGACAAGAAGAGTTCATCGAATCGTTTTATAACCAACTGGAGCCGCTTGCCCGGGCATGTAGCATGCAGGATAGTCCTTGAGAACGACGATAAGATTTATACCCCAAATGACGTACTGCATATCTGCAGCAGCTTATCCCTGCCCATGGTCCTGGATTTTCACCATTATAAATGCCATAACGAGGGGGAAAATATGGCGAACATATTGCCTGCTGTTTATTCAACCTGGGCAGGCACCTGCCTCCCGCCAAAATTCCACGTCTCCAGCCCCAGGAGCAGGGAAAGCTGCCGCAGTCACCATGATTATGTCAACCCGAACGATCTGTACCCGTTCCTGAAGCTGGCGCGTGAATTTAATCAGGATATTGATATCATGGTGGAGGCCAAGCAAAAAGACAGGGCAATGTTTCAGCTGGTCAGCGATCTTGCAGGCTACCCCATGATACGGCAAGCCGGGGAAGCTGCTTTAATATTTCCATAGAAAATAATTTATTTTTAATTGTGTATTAAGGAAATTATAAGGATTTTATATTATCTTAAAGTCAGCAATAATGATTATGAATGGAGGTGTTCTATATGCTGTTGGACAGGGCCGTGCTGCTGGATGAAATGGAAAACACAATAAATAAAATTAAGCTGGTAAAAGAACAGATAGCCAAGACCAGCGACCCGGCAGCCGCACACCGGCTCCGTATGGATTTGAATGTACTGCTGAACACACACTTCGAGCTGATTGACCAGTTGGGGTGATAGCGGCAGTGCAAACCGGAGTGTCCGGTTATTAAAAA
>CAYNIY010000043.1:10585-12354 GCA_964397525.1 uncultured Eubacteriales bacterium | reverse complement strand
ATACCAGCTTGGCCGGCATTGTCAATTTGGCGAGATACGTTCTTCTCTTTACTTTTGTTTCCGAAATATTTTTTGCGGCTATTCTTTCAATGCGCTGGTCGTTGGACCTGGGCTGGCAGAAGGGCTTGTGGTTTGGCCTTTTCCATTCCATATCTTCCTTTAACAACGCCGGCTTTGACCTTTTTGGTGGGTTTAAGAGCCTGACCGCATATGCCGGTGACGCGACGGTAACGCTCTGTATAACCACTTCGATCATCCTGGGCGGGGTAGGGTTCAGTGTAATTGTCGATATCGTACGGCGTTTGAAGGAAACCAGGCGCCTGGCGCTGCACAGCAAGCTGGCCCTTTCTGTCACGGGCTTCTTGATTTTATTCGGCACAATTTTCGTGTACTTTCTTGAATACGACAACACTATGGGTAATCTAAGCCCGCTGGGCAGGGTGCTGGCAGCCTACTTCCAGGCGGTCACAGCCAGGACAGCAGGCTTCAATACCCTCGATATCGGGGCACTGCACTCAGCCAGCCAGTTTTTGATCATAATATTAATGTTTATCGGCGCTTCTCCCGGTTCTACGGGAGGCGGCATTAAAACCACCACCTTTGGCTCCCTGGCTGTCTCCGTCTGGAGTATGATCAGGGGCAAAGAAGATACCGAGATTTTCCGGCGTCGGATAGGAAAGGACCAGGTATATAAATCCCTGGCCATCCTGTTAATGGCCACCGCTCTTGTCATTGTGGTGACACTGCTGCTGTCAGTGACAGAGAGTGCTGATTTTATGGCAGTGTTGTTTGAAACCACGTCTGCTTTCGGCACAGTCGGCCTGAGCATGGGCTTAACTCCTAATCTCACCCCGCTTGGCAGGATTTTGATCATAATGACCATGTTTCTGGGCAGGCTGGGGCCACTGACCCTGGCATTCGCCCTGACCAGGGCAAAGCGAAAGGCTCACCTGCGCTACCCGGAAGAAAAAATCATGGTTGGCTAGAAGGGGAGGAACATCATCTTCAAGAGCTTTAAACTTACTGAGCTGTATCATCTCAGTAAGCAGACAGTAAATCGGTATCAAGGCTGCCGGAAAAAAGGCAGCCCTTTCTTTTGCCGGTTCTTACTATATTGTATTACTACAGATGCAGCAGGTTTCTCTTAATCTGCAGGTTGAAAATCAATTAGGCTGCATTTTTTATTAATTAGTTATACTGTATTACTGTATTCATGTATCCTTGTATCCAATATACATTATGAAATAAGAAAAAACACGTGATTTTCTTCTCGGAGCTGATAATTAATATGTTATAATAATAACGTTGAGCATCATAAATGAAAAAGTGTTGAAGTATAAATATAAGTTATCATTAATCAGGAATTAAGCAAGTTAATACATAATTACAGTCTCACCATGTTAAACATGCCAATCAAGTGACATTACAGGTAACCGTTTTTCCGGCACTCTGGGATTTATTTTGATCAGCAGAGAAGATTTTGAGAGTGAGTGTGAACGGGAGGTGGTTTAAAGACCAGTCTATGGTTTGGAACTGATTGCTATTACTATTCGCAGGACGGGGATAACGGCAGAGGGCTTATAGTTTAGTTTTTCTAGAAAAGAATAAAATCTCATTAAGTTAAGGGGGATTTAAATGAAAAAGTACAGGTTTAGAGTCTTGGCCGTATTGCTGATTGTTTCGTTTGTCGCGGTAATTGCCAGCGGCTGCGGGGGCGGCAGCAAGACGAGTGCAGATGCGCTTAAGATCGGGGTAATCCTGCCGCTGAC
>CAYNIY010000043.1:0-10485 GCA_964397525.1 uncultured Eubacteriales bacterium | reverse complement strand
GCGGCAGCAAGACGAGTGCAGATGCGCTTAAGATCGGGGTAATCCTGCCGCTGACCGGCAGTGAGGCCATGTTCGGGGAAATGGAAAAGAATTCTTTTGAAATGGCTTATGAAGAACTGAAAGCTGCCGGCAAGACCACTGTCGGGGGCAAAGAGATCAAGCTTATGTATGAAGATGACCAGGGTAAGCAGGACGTAGCCAAGTCCGCCACCGAAAAGCTGGTTAACCAGGACAAGGTCGCCATGCTGAGCGGCGGTTACAGCAGCGCTTGTACTAACGTAATAGCCGGATCTGCCCAGACGCTTAATACCCCGTTCCTTATTGTAACCGGTTCGTCAGACGCTATCACCAAGCAGGGCTGGTCCTATGTGTTCAGAGGGACCGCAGCGCCCGCCAGCAAGTATACCATCGCTTTTTGGGATATGCTGGAAAAAGTTGTCAAGCCGCAAAACGTAGCCATCATTTATGAAAACACAGATTTTGGCTCCTCTTCCTCTAAAGGCTTCAGGGAAGAATGCGCAAAAAGAGGCATCAACGTTGTTTTTGACCAGGCCTACGAGCATGGCGCACTTGACTTCAAGCCGATGCTGGCCAACCTGAGAAGCACCAATCCGGACATGATTTTTGCGACATCATACGTCATGGACGCATCCATGATTGTAAAGCAGATGAAAGAGCTTGATTTTAACACCAAGCTGTTCGTCGGCAATGGCGCCGGTTATACCATGCCAGAATTCTACCAGAACGCCGGAGCGGCTTCAGACTTCGTCGCTTCCACCACCTTATGGGTGCCCAACGTGGCATGGCCCGGCGCGAGCGACTATTTTAACAAGTACAAACAGAAATTCGGCAAAGAGCCGGATTACCACGGTGCACAGGCTTACGCTACAATGTATGTTATAGCCGATGCCCTGGGCAGAGCCAAAGATATGACGAACACAAGTATTCAACAGTCTCTGAAACAAACTGATCTGAAAACAATTATGGGGCCGATTAAGTTCGAAGACTGGGAAGGTTACACCAACCAGAACAAACCTAATACCTATGTTGTCCAATGGCAGAAAGGGAAACTGGATGTCATCTGGCCGGAGGATGTAAAGTCAGCCAGCTATGTCTATCCTGTCCCGAAATGGAACGAGAGATAACAAACAACAGTTAAAAAAATATGCGGAAGGACGGAAGGAGCTTATGCTCCTTCCGTTTGTACCCTGAAAAAGCTGTATTGTTTTTGCATAACGAGGGGTGGGGTTAAAATTTGGAAGATCAATGGATCAAATTTGGCCAGACAGTAATCAGCGGCCTGCTGCTTGGTGGTATGTACTCACTGATTGCCATGGGCATGACCCTGATCATGGGGGTCATGAAGATCATTAACCTGGCGCACGGCGCCCTGGTGATGGTGGGAATGTATGTCACCTATGTCTGTTCCAAAAACTTTGGGATTGACCCGTACATCGGCATGTTCATTGCCATGCCGGTCTTGTTTTTGCTCGGCTGCCTGATTCAGAAATACATGATCAACCGGCTGGTGGAGGTGGATTCCATCCTGCCCGAAAACCAGGTGCTGCTCACAGTTGGCATCATGCTGGTTCTGACCGAGGGCATCCGCCTTTTCTTTAAATCCGATTACCGCTCGGTAGTCACCAGTTATTCCTCCGATACTGTGTTTATAGGCGCCATGTCCATCAGTGTGCCCCTGGTGATTGGTTTCATCATCACCACAATATTTACTCTCCTTTTACACCTTTTCCTGACCAAAACAGATCTCGGCATGTCTATCAGGGCGACCGCCCAGGACCGTGATGCCGCTGTCTATATGGGTATCAACGCCTCTAAGATCACGATGTTCACCTTTGGTCTGGGCGCCGCACTGGCCGCCGCCGGCGGTTCGCTGCTTTTGCCGCTGTTTTACCTTTTTCCGGATATCGGCCACCTGTTTACGGCTAAATCCTTCATCATTACTATTCTGGGTGGTTTGGGCAGCGTATGGGGCGCCGCTATTGGCGGGTTGATTCTGGGGCTTTCGGAGTCCCTGGGAGCCACTTATATTTCCATGGGTTATAAAGATGTGGTAGGATTAGTAATATTCTTATTGGTGCTTTTATTCCTGCCAGGTGGCCTCAGGAGTCTAGTGAAGAGGTGAGAAAAAAATGTTAAACAAGAATATATTATTGACAATAGCTTTTGCCCTGGCAGCCATTATACTGCCGGTGTTTATAAAAGCACCGTATCAACTGCACATCCTAATCCTGATCATCATTTGGGCGATTATCGGCACGGCCTGGAACCTCCTCAGCGGTTATGCAGGTCAGGTCTCGTTTGGTCACGCCGCTTTCTTTGGTGTAGGCGCCTATTCGGCGGGCATTATGACCCTCCACTACAGCCTGTCTCCCTGGTGGGGCTTGCTCCTGGGACCGGTAATGGCCATGATGGTGGCACTGCCCATCGGCGCCATCGCTTTCCGTTTAAGGGGGCCGTATTTTGCCCTGGCAACACTGGCGCTGGGTGAAATATTCCGGCTGTTATTTTTAAACCTGACAAGTTTCACGGCCGGGGCCAAGGGAATTCTGATTATGCCCGCGATCACATCCAAAATGTTTTACTATTACTCGGGGTTGGGAATGCTGGCCTTCACCCTGTTGGCGACTTACATGATTGTGCACTCCAAGATCGGCTATTACCTGGTCTCAATCAGGGAGGATCAAGACGCGGCTACCTCACTGGGTATACCGACAACTCTCTATAAAAATCTGGCCTTGCTGCCGAGCGCTTTTTTTACGGGTCTGGCAGGCGCTTTTTATATGAATTATGTAGCCTTTATCGATCCCAACATTGTGTTTAACCTGACCAACATATCGATTATGGTGATCCTGGTGGTTATGCTTGGCGGTGTGGCCACGACCTGGGGGCCGACCATTGGCGCGGCGCTCTACATTGTCATGGGAGAACTGTTCCGCACCACCCTTGGTTCGGCCAACGTGCTGATGTTTGGCGTGCTCGTCTGCCTTATTATTATGTTCCTGCCCAACGGTATTGCAGGAGAGCTCGATATAATTAAACGATTCAGGCAGCGGAAAAAAGCTGGCTTGTCCGGGGGTGTGTAGATGAGTATCTTTGAAGCTAAGAATATTACCAAAAAATTTGGCGGGCTTACCGCTGTCAACGATTTGAGTTTCAAGGTGGAAAAAGGCGAGATCTTTGGCGTTATCGGGCCGAACGGTTCGGGGAAAACCACTGTTTTCAACATGGTCAGCCGCTTCTATCCACTTACCTCGGGTGAAATTTATTTTAACGATAAAAGAATTGATATGTTGCCTGCCCACGAGATCTGTAAAATAGGGATCGGCAGAACCTTTCAGGTGGTCAAGCCATTGAGGCGTATGACTGTACTCGAAAACGTTATGGCGGGCGCTTTTCTGCGGACAGGCAGCATCGGCAAGTCCAGGCATAAGGCGGAGGAGATAATCAACTTCTGCAACCTTGACAAGTACATGCACCGGGAAGCCAAAGGCCTCCCCATTCCCCTGCGCAAAAGGCTGGAAATAGCGCGGTCACTGGCCACTGAGCCGGAGCTGCTCCTGCTTGACGAGACTTGCGCCGGACTTAATCCCAAAGAGTCCGAGGCCGCTATCGATCTAATCAAACGTATTCGTGATGCGGGTGTAACCATTATTATTATTGAACACATTATGAAAGTAATGATGGGTATCTCAGACCGGATCCTGGCAATCAACTTCGGGAAAGAAATAGCCATGGGAAAACCGCAGGAAGTGGCCAACCACCCCGAGGTAATTAAAGCATATTTAGGAGACGCTTATGCTAAAAGTAACTGATATTGATGTGAGCTATAAGGACGTCCAGGTACTGTGGGACATATCGTTCGAGGTGAAAAAAGGGGAATTTGTGGCCATACTCGGCGCCAACGGCGCCGGCAAAACCACCACTTTAAACGCGATTTCCGGTATGCTGAATATAAAAAAAGGCAAGATTGAATTTCTCGGCAAAGATATAACTCAGATACCCGGTTATAAAATCGCGGAACTGGGTATCATTCATGTGCCTGAGGGCAGGCGTCTTTTTCCGGAAATGACGGTGCGCGAGAACCTGGAGGTAGGCTCCCTCTTTCCGGAGGCGAAGTCTAAAAGGAAAGAAACCATGAAAAAAATATTCGAACAGTTTCCAATCCTGGAGGAAAAGCAGAACAAGGAAGCCGGCACACTCTCCGGCGGCCAGCAGCAGATGCTGGCTCTCGGCAGGGGGCTGATGGCGCTGCCCAAACTGCTGATCATGGATGAGCCGTCACTTGGCCTGGCTCCGGTGCTTTGCAAGCAGATTTTCGACAACATCAAAGAAATCAACAAAGACGGTGTCACTGTGCTGCAGGTTGAACAGAACGTGGTACAGACCTTACAGATGTGTGACCGCGCTTATGTCCTGGAAAACGGCAGGATCTCCCTGCAGGGTACCGGTGAAGAGCTGCTCAATGACGAACACGTTAAAGCAGCATACCTGGGGATCTAGACAAAACCGGTGGGTTATTATTATTATGAATCGTATAAAAGCTGCCGATGGCAGGATAATTGTGAAAAAAGCCGAATACATTAACATCCATAATAACCATAAAGTATAAAGGGGTGAGTTCCGGGTGAGTATGTTTTCGACAAAATCTCTTAAATTCAAGAACAGCATCATCATCATAAGCGTAATACTGCCCATGCTAATCGGCTTTTTAGCGTATGATCTGAACCGGCAGACAAATACACTGCGGAACGCGCTGCTTGAAAGAGGCATCATCCTGGCTCAGACCGGCGCCGCGACTTCAGGGAAAATTTTGACTGACGCCATAACACACGGGGTTATGAGCGAAGAACAGATATTTGACACGAATTATGTGCCCATACCGAACACCACACCCCAGAAGTACCATACTTTATTTGACACTTTCACTGATGCAAATTTAAGCAAGGTGCAGGATCCTTTTCTTAACGACAAAGTCGTTATTTACGCTGTATCACAGGACATCAACGGTTATGTCCCCACTCATAACAATGTTTATCCCAAAAGCGGCGTTTTTGAGGCTGGGGGTATAGGTGACAACCCGGCCCGCACCAAGCGCATATTTAATGACGAGGTAGGCCTGGCCTGCTCGCAGAACACGGAACCATACCTATTGCAGGTTTACGTAAGAGGAGACACAGGGGAAACCATGTGGGATATTTCTTCTCCGATCTATGTAAACGATCGTCACTGGGGGGCATTCCGGCTCGGTTTTTCCATGGACGAGACCAACAGGCAGATCGCAGCGGCCAGGAGCCAGATCATGGCAGGTGTCGCTGCCCTCACCATTGCCCTGCTTTTTCTGATCTTATATATTACAAACCGCATAACGGATACTGTGAAAAGACTTGAAATCCAAGCAGACCGCGTAGCCAGCGGCGATTTCACAGCAATTGACATGGAAACCACATCCAAGGACGAGATTGGTAATTTGATGCGATCTTTTGTTAATATGGTGGATAAAATGAGAAATCTTGTGGAGAGAACAAGCCGTTCAGTAGGCAATGTTGCAGAATATACAGGACAGCTGCAGGAAAGCATTAAAAAATCCGCTGACACCTCCAATACCGCTATTGAGAAAATGAGCAAGCTTTCAGGAACAGTCGGCAAAATGGAAACGGCTTCTGATGCGGTGATTAAAGCGTCTGAAAGAACCGTGATCAGCCTTACAAAGGCTGAAGAGACTTCGGAGAAATTCTTGAAACAGATGAAATCCAGCAGCGTGGCCATGCTTCGCACCAGCGAGTCAGTCAGAGAGCTTGAATCGCATCTGGAAAAAATAGGTGACATTATCCAATTCATAGCCCTGATTGCTGACCAGGCCAACCTCCTGGCTCAGAAAGCTGTGACAGAGATGAAGAACTTTGTCGCCATCAACAGCAAGGCAAAAACCCCGAAAGAGATTACAGGGGCGGCTGAAACGATAGCCAAAGAGGAGAGTAATTTCACTGCCCTGGCCACTGAGATACAAAATCGTTCTCATGACGCCGCCACTGCAACCAAAGGGATTTACACCCTGTTTGAGAAAGCCCTGCAGCACGCCCGGCAGGCCTCTATGAGCCTGGAGAAAGACCAGAATACAGTTGCCGAGGGCTATAGCGCGGCCAGCGAGGCTTCTCAGACTGTCAAGTCGCTTGTATCTGACCTGCAAAACATGATCACACTGGTTAAGGAGATTATCAGTTTTTCGCAGCAGGTAACGGATGGAATCAATTCTGTGCATAAAGCAACCAGTGAACAGACAGCATTGGTTGATGGCTTCACCGCAGCGGCAAAAACCTTGGATGATGTTGTCAGCGAGATGCAGGAAACTATTTCTAACCTGAAGGTCTAAAAGTAAACAGGTTCACCCGCAGCAAGCTAATAAATGAGCCAGGGGGAAATTTACCCTGGCTCATTTTCTGTATCGCCCTGCAGCGGACATCAAGGTTATGGAACAAGGTTTTAAATGCTGGCAGGTATTTCATCTTTATAAAAGAACATTTTAAATTGGTGGTGATACAGTGGATATCCTTGCAATTTTTTCAACGGCTTTTATCGTGGCGTTTTCGGGCGCGCTGATGCCTGGCCCGCTGCTGACTTTTACGATAGCGGAGACCGCCAGACGGGGTTTTCTGGCGGGTCCGCTGGTGATCCTGGGCCATGCAATACTCGAGATCGTTTTAATACTGGCCTTGGTCGGCGGGCTTTCTTTTATTTTAACAACTGATGGTGTGTCACATTTTATAGCTGTGGCTGGCGGCGTATTCCTGATGTACATGGGCGCTGGTATGGTCAGGGATGCTGCTGCCGGCAGGATGTCTCTTAAGATGTATAGACGGGAAGGGCGGCATGGCACTCTAAGTGTGAACCCTGGTTTGGCTCAGGTTTCAGGGATGCAGAGAAACATGCACCCGGTGCTCGGAGGCATCCTCTTTAGTATTTCCAATCCTTATTGGATCTTATGGTGGGCTACAATCGGCCTCGGATATATTACCTTGTCACTGCAAATGGGTGTCCTGGGTATCACTTCTTTCTTCAGCGGCCATATCCTGGCTGATCTTGCCTGGTACAGCCTGATCTCAGCAGCAGTGGCAGGCGGCAGGAAGTTTCTGAGTGACAGGGTATACAGCGGAATCATCATGGTATGCGGCATATTCCTTTTTGGGCTTGGTTTTTATTTCCTTTATTATGGCTTTTTTAAGTGAAAGACAATTAGTTTACATTGACGTTCCCTACATTGGTAAATATGCCAAATCTAGCTGTTTTTTCATTTACTATTAAATTCCACCCACCGGCTTTGAATTGTTTTTTAGGAATTTCAAAAACATAAGCACTCTTATAGGTAACACCTGGATTAAAATCAAAATCAAGAAATTTATCCAGGTTTTTTTCTTCTCTATAATAATATGTTCCATTGAAGTTAATTGCATATTTCACATTGTTCTTGTCAATTAATTCAAAATCAGGAGATTCATATTGGGATAAGGGTTTGCCTGAAATGTTTATGAACTGATAATTTACAACCACATAGGTGTAGCCTTCTTGTGGTTGGCGTTTGGGAGATAGTTTACCTATTTGTGATGCTTCTTCAATGGAAGTAATCTTGATTTCATAATAATCGGACTTGAATAGATCTATATCAGTCTTGATTACATTTGTACCATTGTTTCTAATAACCAGAGCTGTAGTAATAATTCCGAGAAGAACCACACCAATGAATATTATAATCTTATTTTTATTAAACCAACTTTTTTGGTCTTTTCCACAGCTTGGACAAACCATATCTGCTGAACCAACTTCCTGTTTGCATTCCTGGCACTGTTTCATGGATATGATTTAATCCCTCCATAAAAATACTTTGTCCAACAACAGTATATTTTAGATTAGCCGTAAAAACAATCAATCAGCAGAGGATGTACTCCTAATAACCTCTAATGAGATTTTAAAATATAAGAAATATTTAAGAAAATCATAGGATTTACAGGATATAATTGATTAAAGAACATTAAATTCAGGAGGGAGAAAGGTATGACTGTAGTATATTGCGGCGTCTGCCCGCACCCCCCCATAGTAGTGCCGGAAGTCGGCGGCGATGAGGCGTCATTGGTTTCGGATACCCAGGAGGCGCTGTTGGAACTGGGCAGGCGAGTGAAAAAGTGCGGCGCGGATACGGTTGTAATTATTTCGCCCCATGCGCCGATATTCCGGGAAGTGGTCGGCATTAACATGTCCCCGCTTCTGAAAGGCGACCTGGGATCTTTCCGGGCCGGCAATGTCAGGTATATGGTGGACAACGACCTGGACCTGGCCAGAGAAATTACCAAACAGGCCGCTGACCTGGGTATGACGGTTGTTGAACTGACTGAAACAGAGGAAAGACAGTATGGTATAAGCCTGCGCTTGGATCACGGTGTGGTTGTGCCTCTTTATTTTCTGCGCAAGGCCGGTCTGGAAACACCGCTTGTGCATGTATCAATGGCCTTGGGTGAGCCGCAGAAGCTTTATCTCTTCGGTGTCGCTGTGCGCAGGGCGGCTGAATCACTGGGACGCAGGACGGCCCTGCTGGCCAGCGGTGATATGTCTCACGGCCTGACCCGCGATGCCCCGAGTGGTTACATGCCGAGAGGCAAGGATTTTGACAGCCTGATGGCCAGGCTGCTGGCCGTGCCTGATGTGGAGGGCATTGTCAAAATGGACCCGGACCTGGTTGCCCAGGCCGGTGAATGCGGTTACCACTCCATAGTCATGATGCTCGGCGCCTTGGACGGGTATGATGTGAACGCCGAGGTCCTTTCATACGAGGGGCCTTTCGGGGTTGGTTACCTGGTAGCCTCACTTGAGCCTGCCGGAGCTAATCCGGAGAAGTCCCTTTTAAAAAAAATGCGGGCTGCTCAGCAGACAGAGACATCGAAGCGCCGGGCTGCAGAAAGCTACCTGGTTAAAATCGCGCGTAACACCCTGGAGAGTTATGTCAGCGGTTCAGCGCCTCCCGCACTTGCGGAAGTGCCTGAAGAATTCAGGGAAAAGGCCGGTGTGTTTGTCTCGATTAAAAAGCATGGGAACCTGCGGGGCTGTATTGGGACAACCCAGCCTACCAGATCAAACATAGCCGAAGAGGTCGCCGCGAATGCCATCAGCGCCGGTATAAATGACCCGCGCTTTGAGCCAGTCCGCAGTGATGAGCTGGGTGAACTTGAATATTCCGTAGATGTGCTGCAGACGCCCGAAGCTATTTCCGGTCTGCATGAACTGGATCCCGTACGGTACGGGGTCATTGTGCGCTCCGGCCGGAGAAGCGGTCTGCTGCTGCCTGACCTGGAGGGGATCGACACACCGGAGGAACAGGTTGACATCGCCCGCCGCAAAGCAGGCATCGGGCCGAATGAACCTATAAAGCTGGCAAGGTTTGAGGTCATAAGATATAAATGATGCAAGGTGTTATGAATATGGATAAACAGAATTTCTTGGGGGGATATAGATGAGAGAAGCTCTTTACTATGAGAAAAAGGATCAGAATGTAACCGCCTGCGTGCTGTGTCCACATTTCTGTAAGATAAAAGAAGGGAAGGCTGGCATCTGCCGCTTCAGGCAAAACCGCGGCGGTGTCCTTTATGCCACAAATTACGGCAGGGTTGCATCTTTTGGATTGGATCCTATTGAAAAAAAACCTTTATTCCATTTTCACCCCGGCTCTTATATCTTTTCCGCGGGGACGCTTGGCTGCAACTTCAGATGCCAGTTTTGCCAGAACTGGCAGATCTCACAGGACGAAACACCTACAACCGATATTACACCGGCAGGCATGGTCGAGATGGCCCGTGATTATGTGAGCATGGGCTACCCGAACATTGGTATTGCCTATACTTACAACGAGCCTTTCATGTGGTATGAGTTTATGCTTGATACTGCCAAACTGGTTAGAGAGGCGGAAATGAAAAATGTGATTGTGACCAATGGTTATATTAACGAGGCCCCCCTGCGCGAGATTCTCCCATATATAGATGCGATGAATATTGACATCAAGTCCTTCTCAGAAGATTATTATAAGAAGATCTGCACGGGCAGCCTGCAGCCTGTGCTGAGAACCGTGGAAATTGCCTGCCGGGAATGCCATGTGGAACTCACCACCCTGCTTGTTACAGGATTGAATGACTCGGCGGAGGAGATCGAAAAGCTGACGGACTGGATCGCTTCCCTGGATCGGGACATTCCCCTGCATTTTTCCCGCTACTTCCCCATGTACAAAATGGACCTGCCGGCTACACCGCTGGAAACGCTGGAGCAGGCCAGGGAAATTGCCATGAAAAAACTGAATTATGTTTATATAGGGAACGCACAGCTCCCGGGAACCGATGATACGCGATGCCCGAAATGCGGCAGCGAGGTGATCAGCCGCATCGGCTATTCGGCCCGAGGTGTGGGACTAGCCGACAGAAACTGCAGCAA
>CAYNIY010000042.1:0-12513 GCA_964397525.1 uncultured Eubacteriales bacterium | reverse complement strand
TGCCTTATAAATTTTTATGAATTATCTTAAAATTTGATGTTGACACTGCAATGCTGCTGTGTTAAAATTGTGGTTTATTTGACAAAGTGGTTTTTTTATGTTATATTATATTAGTTATTTAATTTTTTTTATGAAAAATGAGGGGGTACGGCATTGTTTAAAATTGGTGACAAAGTGGTGTACCCGATGCACGGTGCAGGAGTCATTGAATCCATTGAAGAGAAGGAAGTTTTGGGGGAAAAGCGGCAGTATTACATTCTGCAGCTTCCTGTTGGTGATATGAAAGTGATGATTCCGATCAACAATGGTTCCGGGGTGGGTTTGAGAGAGGTAATTGACTGGGAAGGTGTTGAGCGGGTGCTGGATATCCTCCGCGAACAGTGCTCTGCCATGTCACCGAATTGGAACCGCAGGTACCGTGCCAATCTGGAAAAAATAAAGAGCGGTGATATATATGAAGTCGCAGAAGTTGTGCGCAACCTGATAACCAGAGATCGTGAAAAGGGGCTTTCTTCCGGCGAAAGAAAAATGCTGGAAAATGCAAGACAAATCTTGATCAGCGAGCTGGTTCTGGCTACGGAACTAGAGGAAGAAAAGGCCCAGTCACTTTTGGATGGCGCCTTTGCTTAAAAAGCGTCAGACTATCTGGCGTTTTTTTAATTTTACCGTATATTTATATTGATAGTATGTTTATGATAAATATATAATATGATTATAACTTATTATATGTAATATGGAAGGGAGGTGAGAAACAAGTGATCAGGAAAATTGTATATGTTGCTTTATTAGCAGCTTTTACCGCCGGGGGATTTGCTTTGGGGTATTTTTTAGTTAACAGCGAGTTGATCGCTTTTTTTATCAATTTGCCGCAGCACTACAAATACGGTTTTATTGGGCTTTCCACGCTGTTTTTCCTGGTAGCTGGTATTTTACTGGCGCCGCGGCTGATCCGCTGGGTTTTATGGCTGACAGCTTTTATGGAGCAGTATTTACAGAAGATACCGACCCAGGATTTGGTGTCAGGCTCAATAGGTTTGGTTTTTGCACTCATAATTGCTAATTTAATTGGCCCGACTATTTCTTCAATCGGCTGGCCGGGCAGAGTCTTGTGGATTTTATTAACCCTCTTTCTAGCCTATCTTGGAGCGAGTGTATTCATAAAGAAAAGGGAAGATCTATTATCTCTGTTTGCGAGTATACCGAAGTTTGGCAAGGAGCGCGCATTAAAGTCTGAGGCCCGTGCCGGGCAATTCAAAATCCTCGACACCAGTGTTATTATCGATGGGCGGATTTCCGAGCTGTGTGAAAGCGGCTTCATTGAAGGAATTATGCTCGTTCCTGCTTTTGTGCTTGAGGAATTGCGTCATATTGCTGATTCTCCCGATCTCCTTAAAAGGAACAGGGGCAGGCGTGGACTGGATATCCTGAACAAGATGCGGAAAGATCAGGAAATAAAGATCCAGATATATGACAATAATCGTGGATTGGAAGATGTCGCTGAGGTCGACACAAAGCTTGTCAAGTTGGCTCAAAAACTCGGAGCCAAAATTATTACTAACGACTTTAATCTGAATAAAGTAGCGGAACTGCATGGTGTCAAGGTCCTCAACATCAATGAACTGGCCAACGCGGTTAAACCGATAGTGCTGCCCGGTGAGGAAATGGTTGTGCAGGTTGTTAAAGATGGCAAAGAGACAGGCCAGGGAGTGGCTTACCTGGACGATGGCACGATGATCGTAGTTGATGGCGGCAAGCGTTATATTAACCAGACCATCCCTGTGCTGGTTACCAGTGTCCTGCAAACAGCGGCCGGAAGAATGATTTTTGCCAAACCAAAATACGAGCGGCGGGTTGATGGACAGGCTGGTTATGCTGAGGTGAATATTGTTGGTTAAAATAGCAGCAGTAGTTGTTGCCGCCGGGAGCGGCTCACGGATGGGAACCAAAGCAAAGAAACAGTTTCTAAACCTGGAGGGCACACCGCTGTTGGGTTATGCTTTAAAAATATTGGATGCCAGTCACATGATTGGGAGTATTGTTGTAGTTGTCAGCTCTGGCGATGAAGAATACTGCCGCACAGCCGTGGTTGACAGACTTGGGATAAAAAAAGCAGCGGCAATTGTATCGGGAGGTAAAGAGCGCCAGGATTCCGTGTATAACGGCCTTCTGGCGCTTTCACATGATACTGATATTGTTGTAGTCCATGATGGGGCCCGGCCTTTTTTCAGTTCCATGATCCTGGCGTCTGTCATTGAGGCCGCGCAGGTTCATGGTGCCGCTACTTGTGCCGTTCCGGCCAAAGATACGGTTAAACTGGCCGGAGAAGACGGTTTTGTGACAGAGACACTTCTCCGGGGCCGCACCTGGCTGACCCAGACACCGCAGGCCTTCCGCTTTGAGCTGATCATCGAAGCTCACCGCAGGGCGCGTGAGGATAATTTTCTGGCGACCGATGACGCCTCATTGGTGGAATACATGAACAGGCCGGTAAAGATTGTTATGGGTTCATATGATAACATAAAAATTACCACACCTGAGGATATGGCTGTAGCCCGGACAATTATAAGGGCATCTGCCCCTTAAGGCTATCCAGCTGGTCTATAGTAAAAGCGCGGTTTCGGCCTGCTTCTTTGGCGGCATACATGGCCCTGTCAGCGGCCTGGATTAGTTCGCTGCTGTTACTATAATCTGGCCCGAACTGGGCTATCCCCGTACTGAAAGTTATTATTATTTCTTTTTCGTGATAAGGCTCAACCAGCGGTTTTGACAGCCAGGTTTCACTGAGCCTGTCAATTGTGTCTTTTGCAGTGCCGGCTTCAGTTTCAGGCATCAAAATGATGAATTCTTCCCCGCCATACCTGGCTATAACATCACTATGCCTCATGTTTTCCATTAAGAAAGCGGCAAACTGTACCAGCACATAATCTCCTGACATGTGGCCGAAATGGTCATTCACCAGTTTGAAATAATCAAGATCAATCAGTGCAGCACTAAAGGTTTTTTGTTTTCTTTTGTAGTGACGAATTTCTTCATCCAGCCGTTCGCTGATGTATTTGCGTGAGAAAAGACCGGTCAGCTGGTCCCGGACGGAGTTGCTCTGTAAGTTCTTAATTCTGTTTATTGAAGCTTGGACAAGTGCGGCCATCTCCTTGGGATTAAAAGGTTTCGTGATATAATAGTCCGCACCGTGCTGGTATGCTTCCAGCTTTTTGTCCAGGTCAGTTACTGAGGACAGAAAAAAGATAGGTGTCCAGAGGAAGCGTTGGTCCATTCTCAGTTCAGAGCAGAGTTCGGCAGAGGGTTGGCCGCTTAGATTTTGTTCCAGGATAATTAAGTCAGGGATAATTTTGTTCAGTAATTTTCTCGCATCACCGGCATTGCTGAAGCTGAATACACGCATATCGATTAGGTACAGTTCTTTTGCCAATGACCTGCGCACTGCGGGGTCACTATCCAGAATTAACACGGAGTACTGCAATTCCTGATATAAGTTTTCCTTATTATATAGCATTAAGTGATTCTCCTAAAATATCAGTTCTTATTAACATTTTCCACGTGAAACAGGCTTCTCCTTTTGAGATGGATTTTTTATAGACATTAGCTGCTTTTTTTGAGGAGGATTGATATGAGAGTTGGCATTGGTTATGATGTACACAGGATGGTTGGGGGAAGAGACCTGGTGCTGGGAGGGGTGAATATTCCCAGCGAAAAAGGGCTTCTGGGACACTCAGATGCAGACGTGCTGGTACACGCTATTATTGACGCAATTTTGGGTGCTGCCGGAGAAGGAGATATCGGGGCGCACTTTCCGGACAGTGATCATAAATACAGGGGGATCAGCAGCTTAATATTACTTGCTGAAGCAGGAGACCTGCTCAAGTCCAAAAGCCTGGAAGTCCTGAATATTGATGCTGTAATAATAGCGCAGGAGCCAAAACTGGCTCCCTACAAGAAAGTTATGGCGGCCAATGTAGCAAAAACATTGGGTATCAGATTTGACCAGGTAAATGTCAAGGCGACAACAACCGAAGGCCTCGGTTTCACCGGTGCCGGAGAGGGGATCGCAGCTTATGCCGTGACGATGATCAAAGCTGCTGGTTCATTGTGAATACCAGTCCTGCACGGATTCGATATGTTTCCACTTTTCAACAACAGCCAGTTCGTTTTCCGTTGCTTTATTCGAGATCCCGGCAAGCTTTAACAGTATTCTTAAGTCCCCCAGGCTGATCAGCTCATATGCAGACGATTTGCTTAACCGGCTTATAATATCCATTATTTTTTCAATGCGGCATTTTGCGCAGTGCTTACGGGTAAGCAGGCAGGAATCACAGCAGTTTTCCAAAAGACGGTTGATTTCTTCAAAATCAGTACTGTCCATCATTTCAAATCACCCTTTTAAATAAAAAATCCCCTGATTTTTTCAAGGGCATCGTTGGCCTTGTGTGCCGTCGTTGTATTAAATACAATACTGGACTATAAAATACTCAGTCAAATTATACAATATTGAATCTTTAGATACAAGTATTATTTTGAATATTTAGATTTTGTTGTAATTGAACAGTTTATATTTTATATAATCGTGTCCTGTAAATGATCTTTAGCAGCTAAGTTAAGAAAACACGCCTGCTTAAAAGTTGCCTGCCCTTCAAATGAGGTGTTATAATAAGCTCGGCAAAAAAGGCATTAGTATACCTTATTTTGTTACTCTTAAGGATTGGGGGATAAAAGCTTTGCCATTAGTTAGAGTAAGATTTGCGCCCAGCCCCACAGGCCCTTTACATATAGGGGGGGCCAGGTCGGCGCTGTTTAACTGGCTGTTTGCCCGCCATTACGGCGGTAAATTTATTGTTCGCATTGAAGATACCGATCTGGAACGTTCGTCCCGCCAGTCTGAGGAGAATATATTGACAGCACTGCGCTGGCTTGGCCTGGACTGGGATGAGGGCATTGATGTCGGCGGGCCGTATGGGCCTTACCGACAGACCGAAAGGCTGGGGTTATATAAAAAACATGCTGACCACTTGCTGAATATCGGTGCTGCCTACCTCTGCTATTGTACGGGGGATGAGCTTGCGGCCGAAAGAGAATCCCTCATGGCTAAAAGCGAACTGCCCAGATATATGGGGCGCTGCCGGAACCTGACTCAAGAAGAACGCACCCGCCTCGAAGCAGAAGGGCGGAAACCTGTAGTGCGCTTTCGCGTGCCTGATGATCAAGAGATACTGGTCAGGGATCTTGTGCGGGGGGATGTATCTTTTGAGTGCAGTGAGATTGGCGATTTCATCATCATCAAGTCAGACGGCATACCGACTTACAATTTCGCAGTGGTAGTGGATGATCATACCATGTCTATCAGCCATGTGATCAGGGCTGAAGAGCATCTATCCAATACCCCGCGCCAGATATTATTGTATAATGCCTTGAGGTGGGAAACACCTGAATTTGCCCACGTGTCACTGATCCTGGGCAAGGACCGGAGCAAGATGAGCAAACGACACGGCGCCACAGCTATTGAGCAGTACCAGGAAAAAGGCTACCTGCCGGAAGCTTTAACGAATTTTCTGGTACTGCTGGGTTGGTCTCCCGGAGGCGAGGAAGAAGTTTTTTCCCTGGATGAGCTGAAACAGCAGTTTACCCTGGATCGAGTGGCAAAGAGCCCTGCTGTTTTCGATCTTGAAAAGCTCAACTGGCTGAACGGTCATTATATCAGAGAAACCGACCTGGAACGGCTTACTGAAATGGCTGTGCCGTACCTGGAAAAAGAGGGATTTATCAGAACGCCGCTGCCTCCGAAAAGGTTTGAGTGGCTCAAGCTGGTGGTTGCTTCAGTCCGGAAGCAGCTCAGCTATATGCAAGAAATAGCGGGGTATGTCAAATTTTATTTTGACGATAACCTTCAAATTGAAAATGAGGAAGCGCAGCAAATTATGGCAGGTGAGCAGGTCAAGCCTGTTTTACGGGAATTAATTAAAAAAGTAAAAGCTTCTGCCGGGATTACAGAAGAAGGGGCTAAGGCTCTGTTAAAGGAAGTCGGCAGGGATCTCGGGCTCAAAGGCAAGAAGATCTTTATGCCTGTCCGTGTTGCTCTTACAGGCAGCACACAGGGACCTGACCTGAACCAGGTTATGGTCATCCTGGGGCGTGATGGGGTTGTTCGCCGCCTGGACAAATGGGTATAAAATGGATGTGAGACGTGAGAAAATGAGACGTGAGAATATCCTGCGTTCCTCTATGGTCTTATCGCTGTTATTTTATTTTTCTTTCTTACCTGACAGGAATACAGCATATACTGATAACCGACGTCCGACGACCGACATCTGAATTGGGAGGCCTTGCGTTATTTATGGAAATATATAATACTCTGACAAAGCATAAAGAAACATTCCAACCGCGGGAACCAGGCAAAGTGGGCATTTATGTCTGCGGCCCGACCACATATAACTACATACATCTGGGCAATGCGCGGCCATTGGTTTTTTTTGACACGGTGCGCCGCTATTTCACCTGGAAGGGATATGATGTTTTTTATATCCAGAACTTTACAGACGTTGATGATAAAATCATTAACCGTGCCGCGCAGGAGGAAAAGGAGCCCCTTGAGCTTTCGCGCGGCTATATTAAAGAGTATTTTAAAGATGCCGATGCTCTGAATGTACGCCGTGCGGATCTGCATCCCCTGGTTACGGAACACATTGATGAGATCATCAGCTTGGTAAAAAAACTTGTTGATAACGGTTCTGCATATATTGTTGAAGGAGACGTATATTTTGAAGTGAGGAAGTTTGCAGGTTACGGCAAACTATCCGGTCGGACATTCGACGATATGCAGGCCGGCGCCCGGGTGGAGGTGGACGCCAGGAAGCGCGACCCCCACGACTTCGTTCTCTGGAAAGCAGCAAAACCAGGTGAACCCTGCTGGGAGAGCCCCTGGGGGTACGGCCGGCCGGGTTGGCATATAGAATGTTCAGCCATGTCGCTGAAATATCTCGGCACAAACTTTGATATCCACGGCGGGGGTTTCGACCTGATCTTCCCGCATCATGAAAATGAAATAGCGCAGAGCGAGGCCGCCACCGGTAAGCCGTTTGTCCGCTACTGGGCTCATAACGGCTTCATTACTGTGAACGAGGAAAAGATGTCTAAATCGCTGGGCAACTTTTTTCTTGTGCGGGATATACTTGTTAAATTCCCTGCGGAAACGGTGCGGTTCTACCTCCTTTCCACTCACTACCGCAGCCCTCTTGATTTTGATGACGATAAACTGACAGCCGCCGGGCGTGGTTTGGAGAGAATTAAGACCAGCATCAACCTTCTTTTAGAGGCCCTGGCAAAGCCTGTTAATGAAAAAGCAGAAAAGTTTATTGCAGATGAGGTTATTAATGAAAACGAAACATTTGAAATACGCCTTGAAAACATAAAGGCCTGCTTTGATGCTGCCATGGATGATGACTTTAACACGGCTCTGGCCATCGGTATCAAATTTGACCTGGCCAGAGAGGTTAACACAATGGTCCAGCGGCTAGGAGAAACTGTAGCCGCGGCTGACAGGAAAGTTCTCCAAAAGGCAGCGGATTTGTTTAAAATATTTAATGAAGTGCTGGGTGTTTTTAAGATTGACAGCAGTGGCATGATGCTGCTTGATGGTTCCGCTGTTGGTGGTTCGGACCTGGCTGAGGGTCTGATCGAACTGATCATTGAAATGCGGCAGGAAGCCCGGAAAAAAAAGGATTGGGGTACTGCCGACCGGATCAGGGACGGATTGAAAGAACTGGGCATTATCCTGGAAGATACCCCTCAGGGAGTGCGCTGGAAAAAGCAGGGATAGGATTGCTGTTGAATTTAAATAATATTGAAATCAATCACCCGGAAGAATTGCCTGTGCTGGTCCTGGCTTACGTCGGGGATGCGGTTTATGAACTGGCGATTAGGGAATACCTGATCAGTACCGGACTGCTAAAAGCAAACCGGCTACACAGTGAAACGGTTAAATATGTTAATGCCGGCGCTCAGGCCAAAGCACTGCATGCACTGGAAGGGATATTAACCAGTGATGAGGCGGCAGTGGTGCGGCGGGGGCGCAACGCCAAACCGCCCCACACACCGCGGAGCGCTGGAATGATAGAATACCGGCGCAGCACCGCCCTGGAGTGTTTGATCGGTTTCCTGCATCTCAAGGGGGAAAAGGTTCGGCTGGCTCAAATCATAACCGCGGCCCTGGAAGCAATACAGAATGAAAAATTATAGGTGCGAATTTATTCTCATTAGCAATTAGCAGATCCATATCCCAAGTCTCACGACACTCGACCAGGCCAGGAGGGGTTTTAACATGGGAGCTAAAAAGTTGAGGGTTGCGCTTTTAAGATACACACCGAACCCCCAGGAGGCTGTCGCCATGGGCGCCAAACTCTGTTATTCTGCAGCTGGCATTGAAGAGCTGAAGCAGGGTATTGAAGCCAAAAGCCAGGATGCTTTCCTGGAACGGCTAATGGAATTCGGCCACCTTTCCCCGATAGAACATGCCAGTTTCACTTTCGGCATCGAAGGTGTCTCACGCAGCCTGCTGGCCCAGATCACCAGGCACCGTTTAGCCAGTTTCAGCGTCAAGTCCCAGCGTTACGTGTCCGAAGCCAGTATGTCAAAGGGCGGCGCAGTATTTGGCTATGTCATCCCGCCGCGCATTGAAGCACTGGGCTCCGGGGCTGTAAAAGAATTTGAAGACCAGATGAGCCAGATCCAGAAATGGTATGACAGCTGGGTGGCAAAACTCGGGAGCAGCGGGGAATCTTCAAACGAGGACGCCCGGTTTATCCTGCCCAACGCCGCGGAAACCAAGATGCTGGTTACCATGAACGCCCGGGAACTGCTTCACTTTTTCAACCTGCGCTGCTGCAACCGAGCCCAGTGGGAGATCCGGGCCCTGGCCACAGAGATGCTCCGCCTGGCAAGAAAAGAAGCACCAGTAATGTTCAGGGACGCCGGCCCGGGCTGTCTGAAAGGGCCCTGCCCGGAAGGCAAGATGAGCTGCGGCAAAATTAACGAGGTCAGGAAAAAGTTTAAACAGTTGTAGTCTTCTCAGCATTTGTTAATGTGTAATATAGACATCCATGTCGCTGCGCAGCACTATTAGAGGATGAAAAGCCATTTTTAATGTCATTTTATGAACGATAGTGAAGAATCTTGGTGTAAAGATCCTTCGCTGACGCTCAGGATGACATTACTTTAAGCCTATTTTCAGGATAGAAATTATCAAAGGAGAGGGATCTACCTGGACGATATAATTGCCGGGCGCAATCCTGTCAAAGAAGCCCTGCGGTCGGGCCGGCCGATCAATAAGATCATGATTGCAGAGGGCATTTTAGCCGGCCCGCTGCTGGAGATATTCGCAGCCGCCAGGGCCAGAAGCATTCCTGTGCAGAAAGTGGACCGCCAGCGCCTGGAAAAGTTTTCTGCCGGCACTGCACATCAAGGTGTCCTTGCCTTTCTGGCCGCTAAAGAATACGTAGAGGTAGAAGATATCCTGGCGTGTGTCACTCCGGGCGAGACGCCTTTACTGATCATCCTGGACGAAATCAGCGATCCGCACAACCTGGGTGCGATCCTGCGCAGTGCCGACGCCGCCGGAGTGCATGGCGTGATTATTCCCCGCCGCCGTTCAGCGCCGCTGACACCCACAGTGGCCAAGGCATCTGCCGGTGCAATAGAATATGTTAAAGTAGCAAGAGTGGCTAACCTTGTGCAAACCATAGAAGGCCTCAAAAAGAATGGTCTGTGGGTTATAGGAGCTGAAGCTGACGGCGAGGATTTGTATTGGGACGCTAAACTTAATGGACCACTGGCCCTGGTTATCGGCGGAGAAGGCAAGGGGCTGGGGCGTTTGGTTAAAGAACGCTGTGACAGCATTGTGCGCCTGCCCATGAGCGGGCAGGTGAACTCCCTTAACGCCTCGGTTGCAGCAGCCCTGCTGGTTTACGAAGTGCTTCGGCAGAGAAGAAGGACTTGAATATATGAAGGAGTTTCTTGTAGTTGACGGTTATAACATTATTCATGCCTGGCCGGAGTTTGAAAAGCTCAGAGATGCAAGCCTGGAACACGCCAGGCACAGGCTGATATGCATACTTGCCAATTACTCCCACCTGTCCGGACAAAAGATTTTTGTAGTTTTTGACGCCCATCAAGTAAAAAACCCCTCTGAAAGAATAGAAACAACTGACACCGTCGATATTATCTATACCAAGCAGGGAGAAACGGCAGACGCCTTCATTGAGAGTCTGGTTGGCAGGCTATTAAATGAAGGGGTTGTTTATGTAGCCACATCCGATTGGGCAGAGCAGGTGATAATTTTTGGCAGGGGTGCGTTCCGCCTGACGCCCGCCGAACTGTTAACCGAAGTAAACAGGACCAAGCAGGAAAGTGAGATTCACTATGTCAAGAGTGTACCCGCAGACAGCTATCTGGAGAATATTCTTCTTGACAGGGTCAGGTCTGAATTGGAGAAACGGCGCCGGGGAAAAAATTAAGCTTTATCAGGGCTGCTCTTAATTTTACCTTGACGAGCCAACACCCCTTCGTTATAATTAGCTTGGAAACTTACCAGCAGTTCACCTTGAATCATGCCTTACCTTAAGAAGAAAAGCACGTGGGTTTTACCAGGTCTTAGAATCAGAAAAAGGAAAGGTTTTTTGTTTTTCCTGGAGGAAAAATAGAAAGAGCGAGGGGATAATGTGAGTCTTCAAGCCCAGAGGGAAGTTCCTATCGGGTTCCGGGTTTTAGTTGATGAAGAAGTGGTGGAATTTGCTCGCGAAGGCGATGACAGCGCCCTGGAATATCTAATCAATAAATACAGGAACTTTGTCCGGGCAAAAGCCCGTTCCTACTTTTTAATCGGTGCTGACAGGGAAGATATTATCCAGGAAGGCATGATTGGCTTATACAAGGCTATTCGTGATTTCCGGATGGACAAGTTGTCTTCATTCCGGGCATTTGCCGAGTTATGTATTACCAGACAGATAATTACCGCTATCAAGACAGCAACCAGACAAAAACATATACCTCTGAATTCCTATGTGTCTCTCAACAAACCAATCTATGACGAAGATTCAGACCGGACCCTGCTTGATGTTATCTCTGGTTCTAAAATCACTGATCCTGAAGAATTGATTATTTCAAGAGAAGAATTTGATGACATTGAAGAAAAAATGGGCGAGATCCTGAGTTCATTGGAATGGAAAGTACTAATGTCGTACCTGGAAGGAAAGTCTTACCAGGAGATAGCTGAAGACCTGAAGCGTCATGTTAAGTCTATAGATAACGCCCTGCAGCGGGTTAAACGCAAATTAGAGCGATACCTGGAAAAAAGGGAAGCCTGAACGTGCAGGCACTGAGAAATTTGAATTATTGATTGGCAACAAAACATGTTTACGGGAGACTTTTAGCCAGCAGCAACAAAGGTTAAAGGTCTTTTTGATGCTTGACATCAATTATGTTTTCACGTATAATTTCTATTGTGTCACTGCCGGCGTAGCTCAATTGGCAGAGCAGCTGACTTGTAATCAGCAGGTTGCGGGTTCGAGTCCCATCGCCGGCTCCAGATCAGACGCAAGACGTCAGATGACTGACGACCCATATGGAGGGGTTCCCGAGTGGCTAAAGGGAGCAGACTGTAAATCTGCCGTCGACGACTTCGCTGGTTCGAATCCAGCCCCCTCCACCAGGAAAACGAAAGGATCCCATAATGTTTGTAACGGGCATCCTTTTATGATATAATGAAAGATACCGATATCGCGGGGTAGAGCAGCTGGTAGCTCGTCGGGCTCATAACCCGAAGGTCAGGGGTTCAAATCCCCTCCCCGCAACCAAAAAAATGGAGCGCCACAAGAGGGCGCTTTTTTTGTCGGCAGATAAAGTACATGGTTAGAGGAAAACCCAAGTTGACAAGGCAAATTAACCTGTGCTAAACTATACAACGAGGCTTCGAAAGCCTTATGTTAAATTGTTCGTTTTTTTGCAACTGCCACTATAGCTCAGTAGGTAGAGCGCATCCTTGGTAAGGATGAGGTCATCGGTTCAATCCCGATTAGTGGCTCCAAGTTTAGACGTTAGATGCCAGATGCAAGAAGTCAGGGTTGAAAGAATTTGCAGCAGGTAATGCCAACAACAATCTGACGGCCTCTTGCTGACGGTTGACAACCATATATGGCGGCGTAGCTCAGCTGGTTAGAGCACACGGTTCATACCCGTGGTGTCCGGGGTTCAAGTCCCTGCGCCGCTACCAGTCAGCCGAAAACCGGTGTTACAATCACCGGTTTTATTTTTTTTGTGACACCTTTTTTGTCTGTTGAGAAGGATTTTCACCCGGTTTATAGAATTGTTTCATCATTTCCCACTGTTTTATACTCTTTGGCAGAAAGTGGAGATAGTTTTGATGGTATCAAAACATATGGCTGCTCTTAAGGGCTGATAATTTAAGGAGGAAGAACCAAATGGCAAAACAGAAATTTGAGCGGACCAAACCAC
>CAYNIY010000041.1:5761-12643 GCA_964397525.1 uncultured Eubacteriales bacterium | reverse complement strand
GGGCTACCTCCCCTCCATCAGCCCGGAAAAGGCGCTGGTGATCCTGCTCAGCCTGATGCAGCAGAAGGGCTCCGCCCTGGCCGGCCACAACAACGAGCTCAAAGACGCGTTGATCGGGACGCTTTTCAAATACAAATACAATCCGCAGACCCTGCCCATCGAGCAGCTGCAGGAGCGCATCCATATTGTGGAGGATCAGCTGGCCGACCCGGTCAAGGTCAGCGACATCTTCACCAAACTGGTGCTGTCCCTGCGCGACTGCTGCCGGGTGAAGCTCTGGTATTACTCCGGCCACAAACGGCAGAATACCGAGCGCGTGGTGGAGCCGTACGGGCTGATCTGCAAGCGGCACAACTGGTACCTGATCGCCTACTGCCTGAGCCGGAAAAGCATCCGCATCTTCCGGGTGGACCAGGTCACAGATATCTTCCCCTATACCTCAGAGCGGTTTGAATATCCCGCGGACTTCTCGCTCCGGGAGCACATGGCCCAGAGCTGGGGCGTCACCATCAACAACGACGAGCTCTGCCAGGTCAGGCTGAAGTTCAGGCCGGAAGTGGCCCACCGGGTCAAGCGCCTGATCTACCACCCCTCACAGTCAATAGAGGAAGAACCGGCCGACGGCTCGGTGATCATGTCCTTCGAGATCTGCGGCATCGACGAGATGAAGACCTGGATCCTGCAGTGGGGCGACATGGTGGAGGTGCTGGAACCGGGCTGGCTCAGGGAAGACATCTGCGGCATGGCCAGGAGTGTGTTGGAGGTTTATGGGGTTTAAAGGGGGAGATTAATTTACTTTAAGAGCCTATCTATATTCTCTTTTAGTTTTTCGTATGTTGATTTTGTTGCTTTTAAGCTTTCCAGTTTTTTGAGTGATATAGATTTTTTATCATGCATATCATTTAATACTGCTGTCGGCAATAAGTAGAATTCCCACTGGTCCATATTGAGAGGATCGAGCGTTGCCAGGACGCGGTGCTTCAACAAGCAGAAAACATATATATCCGCCTGCCTTTTAGGTTCACCAAAAAACTCACCGATTTTCTCATCCCATGCCAGGGTCTTCGGAATGCCAAACACGATTTTAGAAAACTCCTTGTGAAACCACGACTGCAAATATGCCGAAGACTTGACTTCAATTTTTATGCCGTTGTAGTCAAGGTCAAATGCAGCCCAGCTCGGCCGCGGCATATCCGTGATACCCAAGCTCGCGGCGACAATATATTCTGCCAGTGCTCCGCGCATTGTATTGTTAATAAGATCAGAAAATGCCCATTGCCAGAAATTTTTTAAAGTATTATTATGCTTCTCTCTTCCGCTGTAAAACCGCTCGTCACCGGTTTTTTTAATTAAGTTAATTGCCGGAAATCCAACCTCCTCCAGCCATTCTTTCAGCTTACCGGGTTTCCTGACAATCGCATATGGCCTGATAAATAAGTCAGAAAGCGGTTCCCCTTTGTTTCTTTTAATCAATGATGACAGAGGCTTGGGATTATTAAAAATTTCGAGGTCAGAGAACTGATAGTGTTGTACGGTTTTCTCTATCGAGTGTGATATTTTGAATTTGCGCGGCGAAAATTACACCCCGCTCTTCTTCAGCTGCGCTGAACAAGAGCAGCATCGGCTGCCCATTTCTCTTTGCTTTTTGAAATTCGTTCTCTCCCGTGACCCAAAGTTTGTTTTCAACGAACTCGCCGGATTTATTCCCTGCATATATTTTTATCAGTTCATTATAATGCCTCATAGTATAAACCGCATATTCATGGAACTGCTCACATATTGATTTGATTTTCGATTCAAGCATAGCAGTATTAATAACCGTTCCTTTCAACAGGGATATTCAAACATAAAAAACACAGGTATGCGGATCCCCTTTATTTTATACTTAAAAACTATTTTCGGGGATACTACTCGTCTGTAAATTGCCGCCGGCTCTCGGAATCAGCTCTATTGTATGACCCTGATACGCATTGCCTGATTGGGTGAAATCCATCCTTTGATCAGCCTTGTAATAGGAAGTGCCAGGACCAAATAAATGTTCATAGCCGTACCACGTCTTCCCGGCCGCGTACCTTATCTCGTATGAACCCAGCGGCACCTTTAAGCTAACGGTTTCACCTGTACGGATAAATGTTGTTAAAACATCACTTTTTGTATTCCAATCCGCAACTTTAATCAAATAATTGTTGCCATCAGCTTTGGTTGCTATGCTCAGCGGAGCCATTGCCTGACTGTTATAATATTTAACTGTTGTGCCTGTTTCCGGCAGAGGCTGGGCTGGCTGGTTAAAAGCATTGCTGCTCTGCGCGTTGGGCAGGCTTTGCTGCTGGCCAGCCTTGCTAGATTTGCTATTTGAAGCTTGCGGGATTTTAATGACATCAGAAACATATAATGACAATAGAACTATTAAACAAACCACAATGATATTTTTGTAATTATCATTATTCAAATTTATCCACATCCTTATATATGAATGTAAAATCATGTTGTTAAATCATAATTCTACCAGGCAAATGCTTTTCCTCTTAATTATTTGTGAGAATTGGTAATTGCCTAAACATTCTTATTCCACCAAAAAAACCTGGCATTGTTTATATTAAGCCAGGTCGGTGGCAATAGTTTGTCATGAGATATTTAATTGTGATTAATCGAGGACCTTCTATTTATAAATTCAAGTACACTACTACACAATACATATCAACATGTTGAATTAACACAGCCCTCTTGGGCGGGAAGGAGAATCTATCTTTAAGTTTCTCATTTCCATGTCTTGACAAGCGAGACAATACAATTAACCTACTTCCCTAAACCTATTATATCTTATCTCAAGTCTATTTTGGTCAGGCCAAAGTTTTTTGCTTTTAGGAAGAATTATTTTCTGCTCATGAAGCTGCTGAATGCCATACCTTAACATAGGCCCATCAAATTCCCCAAGAACATCTTCTCTAACAACAAGATTATAATCTGGGGTTACCCCAATTATATTGCTGTCAAATGCTGCATGGTGAATCTTACACAATGACAGTCCATTATTTACGATTGGATCCCCTAACTCATCAGAATCATAAATAATATGGGCGGCATCTAAAAGCTCAACATGTCTGAGTCTGCAAAAAGCACATTGGCTATTGTAAGCTTCCAGTACTCTTTCGCGGAATGATTTTTGATGCAATCTTTGTTTGATAGTCGATGTTATATAACTTCGTTTATAATATGTGCCGTCGTCAGCAACGTATGGTGATTTGTTGTATAAATCATTATTTAAATATTGATTTATTGAACCAGGGACATCCTCAGCAATTGTAAATGATAATATTGTTGGATCATCTTTTATTATGTAGACAGGCCATATCGCAAGATACTTGCTTTTCACAATGCCGTGAAAATAAATAAGCGGAACCTGCCGCTTCATAGCCTCACGCAATCCAACATTATCTCTGTGATTTGGATCTGACCCTCTATAACGATATATAAGAAACCCGTCTTTTGTGAAGAAATCATTGTAAGGACCACCTGCAACAGTAGTAATAGTTAGAGGTATTCGTTCAAATAATTTGGGCTTCCATATGCCCTGAGGCCCAATTAAAGTTATCCTTTGATCATCAAATATAAAGCCCTTTTCAAGAAGATTGCGCGGAAGCACATCACCATATATTTGTATTTGATCCGCTAACCAGTTAAATGCTGCAATCCTTATTTGCTCTTCCATACATTATCCTGCCTTTATATTTTGTCATTTAACCTTTAATCGCTTATATACCTCGTAGGTCCTCTGAAAACTTCTTTAAAATGCCAATTGATGTAAGCATCTTTTGGTCTATATGTTGGACTCTGGGGAGGTCTTAAATTCTCTCCATGATACTTCATGAGCCATTCTTCAAAACCAACTGTGCCATGAGCGGATTCTGAAACTTGGAACTTCAAATTGTCACTTATAGTAAAAACTCCACGGTCAAACAGTTTATGATGCATAGTACATAGGGCGATACCGTTGTCTTCAATATCCGGTCCTCCTGCTTGATGCCACTTGATATGGGCAGCCTCAACAGCAACCAAAACATTCCCTAACCGGACACTAAATCCACAAACCGCACACCTGTATTCATAAGCTCTTAAAATACGCTCACGGAATTGTGGATTTCGGGATTGCACCACCGCTAATTCCATATCTAGACCAATTTCATTAAGAATATCCTCCCGCATTGTTTCAGGAAAATTCTGCTCTAAAATGATATTAGCTAATTCACGGATAAGATTTTTATCCTTAGATATTAAGGAATATACCTCTTCTGTAAAGCCTCCCCGGGTTTCATTCTCTAGAATTATTTGCTCTGTCCAATCATGCCTAGTATCTATATCTTTTTTGCCTGTTATTTGCCAGATTCCATCATTAGAAAGACGGATAAAAGGATATCTTGGAGTAGTACGCCTACCAGGACCAAACTCAACAAGAAGATGCATAAGGCTGTCTTTTGCCTCTGAATATGAAATTAATCTCGTTTCATTCCTATTTATCCGGCTAAGTGCATAAAGAAGCAGTAATGGCTTATGTGGTGCACGTTCTCCATTGCGTTGCCATGATTTAATTTTTGAAAATTTTTGTTTTAATTCTATTGCATCCATATGATAAACTTCGACAAAATATTCCTTGCTCCTTTACATTTAATGGTTCATTATTGATAATTAACAATATATTGAAAGAAGCGGAAAAACATAGCCCCCTACACTGTAATGGCTATCACTTTATAATACGTTTGATATCTTTGAAACAAAAAAGGAAGCAAAAAGAACGTCCCCTTTGCTTCCCTTTAAAAAATGAAACATCTGCTAAACAGAACAGCAGTGCTTTTTCAGCGTTTCTCTCCAATTGTTCATATTTCATTATAATCACCATTTTCAACATTTGCTGAAATTATAGTATCAGTGAAAATATCTCCAAAGTCATTCTTCAGCAATTTTCCTAATTCACCGCCTTCCCCCTACCAGAAAACACAAAAATAATCCCTGCAACAACTGCCAAAACTGCCCCAAATATAAACGGAGCGCCGGGATTTATCCTGGTCCACAGCAGGCCTGCAATCAGCGAGGAAAAGAAAGTGCAGGTGCCGATAATTGTCTGGTAAGCCCCAAAAGATGTCGCGATCACTTCACTGCTGGCAATCTGGGTGATATAGGCCTTGCTGATGCCTTCGGTCAAAGCCATATAGACACCGTAAAGCGCGAACAGGAACCAGAGCCACGCCGTGGACTGGTTGATGCCGAAAAACAGGTAAGTCAGCGCAAACAGGAAAAAGCCCCCGGCGAGTATCTTCCTCGGTCCGATTTTGTCGCTCAGGGAGCCTGCGCTGTATGCCAGCAGCGCATACACCAGGTTGAAAACCACGTATGCCAGGACGGTCAGGGTGGTTGAAAAGCCTAAGGACTGGGCGCGCAGGATCAAAAAAGCATCCGAGCTGTTGCCCAGGGCAAATATCGCGCTGACCACGAGAAATGTCTTGTAGTCCGGGTGAAGATTGATAAGCTTAAACTGGGGCGGATTGTTTTTGGCGGCGGCAGGTTTTTCTTTGATGTACAGGAGCAGCAGCAGGACGCCGATGGCCCCCGGGATGAAGGCCAGGTAGAATACCGGCCGCAGGTTGTTGTCAAAGTAATTTATCAGCAGAATTGCCGCCAGCGGCCCCAAGACAGCCCCGGCCGTATCCAGGGCGCGGTGAAATCCGAATGCCCGGCCCATGTTTTCCGGCGTTGAGCTTTCCGCAATCAGCGCGTCCCTGGCTGAGGTGCGGATCCCCTTGCCGAAACGGTCGATGAACCTGCCGAGCAGCACCAGCGGCCAGCCCAGGGCCATGCCGATGATCAGCTTGGAAACGGTTGAACAGGAATACCCACTGACGGCAAAAATCTTTCTCTTCTGTGCCCGGTCTGACAGCCAGCCGGAGAAAACCTTGAGCAGGCTGGCGGTAGACTCCGCAATGCCTTCGATCAACCCCACCAGCGACACCGGCGCCCCTAAAACCGACGTGAGGAAAATGGGCACAATTGGGTAAACCATTTCCGAGGCAAAGTCGTTGAAAAAGCTCACCAGGCCCAGGACTTTTACATTTTTCGAAAGCTTGCTTTTGTTCTCCATAAGCTGTTTGCCTCGTTTTAGATATAAATATTGCAGATATAATTGCATTTTTCATATTTATAATAGTATGCAGTGCTGCATTTATAAAGAAAAGGAAGCAAAAAGAACGTCCCTTTGCTTCCTTTTATAACGTGAACAGCATGGCCCGGCTGAGGCTCACTTTTACTTCTTTGTACGGCTTTAAGCCCGCTGCGGCAGCCTGCTTTATTTCATGCTGAAACATCGAAGCATCAACATGAATCATGGGTTCCGCCAGGAAGAAGATCCCCTTTGGTTTGAGCATCATGACGACTTCACCGAAGAACCTTTTCATATCAGGGACCTCGTGGGCCACCCAAAAAGCCAGGACAAAATCAGCACTTTCAGAAATACCCAGGCTGTCTGTCCGGCATTGATGCAGGATAATGCGCGGTCTGAGCTTCAGGCGCTGTGCCCCGGCTTCCACCACATCCAGCATTTCTTTATGGATGTCAACCGCAATGACCCGGCCTTCTTCGCCCACCATTTCCGCCAGCGCCAGTGAAAAGAAGCCCGGGCCGCACCCGATATCAACTGCTGTGTCTCCCCGCCTGACGTAGCCACCCAGTATTTTTTTGGGATTTTGAAACAGCAGGCGCAGTTTGTTGTTGAAAGCCCGTGACGATCCCGCCGGCGTAGTTCTCCCCTGCAAAGCAGCACACCCCTTTTTGTATATGTTGCAACAATTATATTATATACGCAGGGAGCTGCGCAGTGTGCAGGTTATTATTCTA
>CAYNIY010000041.1:2091-5661 GCA_964397525.1 uncultured Eubacteriales bacterium | reverse complement strand
GGCCTGTAATATAGATGGTAATTGGAATTAATACTATGCCCTTGAAAAACAATATCCAGATGGCAAGGTTGAGCATGGTTTTGAAAATAGGTGACATGATTACTCCTCCTGGTTAATATTATTAAAATCGTAAATATCGGCGGCTGCTTCGCTGAGTTCCTCTGCGCTCAAGCCGTTTCCTTCTCTCAGTAATTCTTCATTTAAGTCTGTCAGAGTATCAAATATTTCCTGGTAGCTCTTGCCGGCAAAGTCTTCCAGACTTTCATTTCTCAAGATGCGATCCAATAACTCCTGGTCAACTGTCGCTTCTCTGTCCCTTCCTTGCAACGGGTACAAACCCCCGTCCAGCCTGGCTATTTTCAGGTTGTCGCAGAAGGTATCTAAGTTGCTCCACCCGGAATATTCCTCACTCCTGACTTCATGCTCGATTTCTTCGGCCGTAAATATCCTGTAGCTGCCGTCATTTATTTCTTCCGGTGTCGGATCCAGTTCCAGGGCTTCAGGTTCGCTGTCTTCCAGGTTTTCTGCACTGCCCTCGCGCAGCCATGCCGTGTAGTCCCTGGCGGCCAGCTCCGCGTCCTCGTAATAGCGGCCGTAGTTCCCCAGCTGGAGAGTGACCCCGCCCCAGCGATCAAAGATTATTCTCACGACATCACAAACGTCCTCACAAACCTTTCCGGTATCGTCGTCTGCCTTTTTCATGACTCCTGCCCCTCCCTCTATTTGTTCATATTTCAGGTTTTTCATTAATTCACTCTATAGTGATAAGGTTACAGACTGATTAATAAAAGCTTAATAATTTATAAACAATGAAGAGACCTGCTCGTTAATTGCCGCGTGCAGGTTTTTTGGCCGTTTCCCCGAAAGTTTAATTTAAGGGAGGTCTGCAGCATGATATCCAAAAAAGAGGAGCAGGACCTGAAGAAAAATGTAAAGCAGGAGTTTGAGAAAAACCAGTATGAAAAGTGGGAATCCAAAGCAAAGGAATACGTCGAGGACAAGTCAAAGGCTGCCGGCCTGCTGCAGGAAGCGATGAAAAAAGCGGACGACAAGAAAGCGGGGCCGATCGGCGAGCTCTGGGAAAAGCTGCAGCTGCTCTTTTCGATCGTAAAGGACTGGCTGAACGGCAGCTATAAAGATATTTCCAAAAAGTCGATCACGATGATCATCCTCGGACTGCTGTATTTCGTGATGCCGGTGGATATTGTCCCGGACTGGATCATATCGCTGGGTTTTTTGGACGATGCTGCCGTCCTGGGTTTTATCATCAACCAGGTCAATCAGAATCTCGAAGAATACAAGGTCTGGAAAAGCTCACGCAAGTAACCGGAAGCAAAGGGACGTTCTTTTTGCTTCCATGCGAGGAGGAATATGATGTCAAATCAAATGAGCAGGGATGAACTGGAGAAAGCAATCCTTGAGGCAGTGCGAAAAATAAACATAGAAGAAGCCGCCCATACTGCGCCGCTGCACTCTTTGACTGATATACTCGCGCTGAAAAATGTGACTGCCCTGCGCAAGCTGGGAAAACCACTGCACGTCAAAAACTACAGCAAGCTGCCGAAGCCGCTGCTGGCTGCCGCCATCGCCGAAATAGTGCAGCAGGTGAAGGTACTCCGCGAATTCCTCTATGTTGCTGATGAAAAAGAATGGACTTTCTTTCAAAAAGTCGCCGCCAAGAAACACTTGCAGACCGATAAGATTTACATCAGTTACTATGGTACCTGCCAAAGCCTGGGCCTGCTCCAGTCCTTCTATTTCCAGGACAAGCTGTACTTCGTAGTGCCGGATGAGATCAAGGCCGCTTACAGGGAGCTGGTCAAAACCGGTTTCCCGGAGGAAAAGCGTTTCAGCGACCTGCTGCACAATTATGCTGTTGCCGCCGTCTCGCTCTATGGCGCCATCAGCCAGGATGATTTCGTCGCGCTGTTTAACAGCCAAAACGCCAGGAAAACCAGCATCGATGAGATTTACCCCATTTTGCTGTCCCACGTGTTCACGGATGTGGGATATTGTTTCTGGAAAGAATACATTGTTGGTTCTGGCTTTGAGGAGGATGATTTCCGGGAAGTGCCCCGCTTGCTGGCGGACAGGAAAGGCAAGCCCAGGTATACGCCATCGCGGGAAGAGCTGCTGAAATATGCCGATTGGGATTATTACGAGATGACACCGCCGCTCACCGCCCTGAAAGCGCGCCTGTCAGAGATGATCTCTGATCCAGAAAAAGTCATGGATCTCCTGGACGAAATCCATGAGATGTGTGCCGCTGAGGTGAAAATGCAGGAATACTTCGATCTGCTGGATGAGGCAGGCGTTGTGTTTGACAATATGGAGCAGGCAAATGCGGTCATACAGTTGATCATTGATGTGAAAAACAACACCAGGCTCTGGAGCAATTACGGCCACACGCCACGCGAGCTTTCAGGCGTGCGGAATTCCAACCTGCTGCCCTTTCCCTCCGCCCACCCTGCAAGCCCGCAAAAAACAGGCAGAAACGAGCCCTGTCCCTGCGGCAGCGGCAAAAAATACAAGCATTGCTGCGGAAGATAAGAAAAAAGGAAGCAAAGGGACGTTCTTTTTGCTTCCTCACATGATTATGAAGAACAGGGCCAGAGCCTTTCAGTTTGTCCCGCCTGTCCCGCGCTTATTTCTCCAGACTCACTGATGACCTGATCGATTGTTTCAATTTCAGTTTCCGAAAGGTTTCTGATTTCAAACCCCGGCGCTGGCTTGAACTTATATCCAATGTTTTCATCATACAGGACCATGTCAAAACTAATCCCATCCAATAAAATGATCTGCTCAAACCCCTCCGGAAACGCTCCCATCGGCAAAGACCTGTAGGCGAGACCGGTGATGGATTTCCCGTGTCTTTGAAAGTGCAATAAGTCGGCCTGCCACAGCAACTGCATGAGCTTCACCTTATGCAGGGCGCTCACTCTTTTTGCCAGGTAATTAATGACTTCGAATATTCTATCGAGATTTAGCTTCGTGAATCCTGTTGCAGTTACCTCACTGAAACCGGCATAAATTGCCTGGATCGCATCAACAAGGTACTGGTTCTTTTTTTGGTTATACTGCTTGTTAGCCTCAAGGCAGTACTTGGAAAATGCCTTCGGAGACAACCTGCCCTTTGCTCTGTCTATCATCTCCAAAATCCACTTTGGATCTATGTCGATCTTCCTTAAGATATCGTCGTGGGCTCTGTCCTGGACTTGATGGTTTTCATATCTTGTTATGGTAGCCCTTCCCCAGTCGAGAATCTCGGAAAAATCTTTCTGGCTGATCCCATACTTTTCTCTGATGCCTTTGATTTCGCTTGATGTCAGCAAACAAGCCTTTCTTCGATACGCATCCTTCAGTGCAAGGCTGTTAGCCCGGATCATGTCTTCAGTTTCTAAATATCCGTCTGTATTTGAGCAGTATTCGTAGGTTGCGGTAAATTCAAGATCCACCCCTTTGTATGCTTCCTGCTCAATTACTTCAACTGTAGCTGTCTCGTGTTCTTCCATACAACTGAGGCAGAGTTTGTGTGCGCTTTTTAAAGTCTTCATTTTATACACCTCTGTT
>CAYNIY010000041.1:0-1991 GCA_964397525.1 uncultured Eubacteriales bacterium | reverse complement strand
ATTATAGCACCTCAAAAATTTACCGTCAATTAAATTGGTATCAATTGATACCGTTTAATTTAATGTAGCAATAATTGTTATTTATTATAGATTATGCCATAATATGGGATGAACAACAATAAGATAATTCGTGAGGTGCCTTTATTTTTTTAGGTTTATACTGTTTTCCAAAGCTACGAATGGATTGACGTAAATCAAAAAGGAAGCAAAAAGAACGTCCCTTTGCTTCCCATGGTCTGGCGTGAAACAAAAAGAAAGCAGGAGAACCGTCCCCCTGCTTCCTTATTTTTTCATCCTGTCCAGCAGTTCCTGCTTCTTGGCGGTAAACTCTTCCTCTGTCAGGACGCCTGCGTTTTTCAGGTCTGCCAGCTTCTTGATCTGCTGGGCGGTATCGTAGGCTACACCGTCCGAGGCGGCCTTCGGGCTGTTGATTAAATCTTTTATTTTGAGGTCCGGCTCACCCGGTTCGCTTTCTTTGGGGTTTGGCCCGTATTTATTCAGGCCGGTGTTCCCATCTGTACACAGCACAATCAGGAACCAGATCCAGCCCAGAATCGGGATTAAGTTAATAAAGAAGAACCAGCCGCTTCTGCCCACGTCATGCAGCCGGCGCACCATCACCGCGATGCTTGGTATCAGAACAGCCAGGCCGTACAAGTTGCCAATCAGGCCATTCCCGGATCTAAACTCCAGGCCCAGGATGTCGTCCAGGATCCCGGCAGCTATGCTGAAAATAATGTTGAACAGCACAAACATCCAGTACTCTCTGCGCCTGGCCCGGCCCTCAAACACGGCATATTTCTTTAAGACATACAGGTACCAGTTCAAAATCGCATCACCTCTCCTAAATTATATCAGAAGTCCGCACAATAAAAGCTAAATATATTTGGCTTTTATTTGATCAGGGGCGATAATTTCCTGAACTGGGGTGTGGCTGCTTCCTTCATCAGATCAAAAAAGACCGTTTCCGTGTTTGTAACGACCGCTCCCATCTGCGACATCAGGGATAGGCCGCTGCGGAAATTTTCCTTAGTCCGGGAACAGACCGCGTCCCCGACGACAAAAACCTGGTAATGCCGGGCAAGCAGGTCCCTTACCGTCTGCAGTACACAAACATGGGTTTCCATGCCGGCTACAATTATCTTTTTCCTGCCCAGCCCGTCCAGAGCTGAGGTCACTTCCGCCGTGCACCCGGAAAAAGTTGTCTTATCATATATTGCTGCACAGGGCCCGGTATTTATTTCTGCCACCGTCCCGCCCAGGCCCCGGGGATATTGTTCTGTAACGATCACCGGGATCCCTGTGTCCGCGGCGATGGCAAGCAGGGTGTTGGTCCTGCTGATCACCTGTTTGCCGTATTTCATGGCCGGCGCCAGGCGTTCCTGGATGTCGACCACCATCAGGACAGCCTCCTGGCGGTTTAAGGTAAATTTGTCCAGTGCATACACCCCCGCATCATAATTTGATACAACTTAAACTATTCTGAAACTGGCGGCGCTGCCCCTGTCGGTCGGCAGGATCTCCAGCCTGGCGTCGATGCGTTCTTTCAACTCCGGCACGTGGGAGATGATCCCTACCAGGCGGCCGCCTTGCTGCAGGTCGAGCAGGGCGCGCAGGGCGAAATCCAGGGATTCGGGGTCGAGGGAGCCGAAGCCTTCGTCCACGAAAATGGTGTCCAGGTGGATGCCGCCCGAATAGGCCTGGACCACGTCGGCCAGGCCCAGGGCCAGCGACAGCGAGGCCAGGAAGGTCTCCCCGCCGGAAAGCGTGGCCACGCTGCGGGCGGCGCCGGTATAGGTGTCGAAGACCTCCAGGTCCAGGCCGCCGGCGGCGTTGCTGCGCGCCCGGTCCATCGTGCGCTGCAGGTGATAGCGGCCGCGGCTCATCAGTTTGAGGCGTTCGGTGGCGGCGATGGTGACATCGTCCAGCAGCGCCCCCAGCACAAAGCGCTGGAAGGTCAGGCCGTATTTGTTTGCCCCGTTGGCTACCTG
>CAYNIY010000040.1:0-13160 GCA_964397525.1 uncultured Eubacteriales bacterium | reverse complement strand
GTGGACAAGGTACCTGTCCCCGGTGTCCACGGCTCTGTCAGCTAGTAGCTGTTTAACATCCTGACCAGTGTCTGCGCGGCCTCGCCCCTGGTGACTGCCGTTTGGGGTCCGAAGCGCCCGTCCACGGGCTCGATGAGGCCCAACCCGGCGGCCAGCGCCGCGTGCCCTCTCAGTTGAGGTGCGATATCTCCGGCGTCACCGAAATCCAGCACGTAAATATCACTCAGCACAGCCACTTTGTATAAACCCATAGCATGGATGGTCAGGCGAGCCAGGACCTCGCGGGTCACCGGCAGATCCGGATCCGGGTTTTCCCCGGCCTGGATGATGCCCAGGAGCACCGCCTTATCATAATACTTCTGGTACCACGGCTCCTTGCCGTCAGCCGCGGCGCCGGTGACATAGACGTCTGTCTGCATGCTGCTCCTGACCAGCATCGTGATCAGTTCAGCCTGGGTGACCGCGTCATCCGGGCGGAAATTGCCCCCGACTGCGGCAATAATGCCTGTATCTGCCAGCAGCTCCACCGCTTCACGAGCTGGGTGGCCGTCCAGGTCAACAAACTTTTGTTTTATATAGGAAGGAGTAACAACCTTACCGTTGTAATCCAGCAGCTCGCCGGTTGAGGCGTCCAGCATGGTGAAGTCAGCCCTGTCAGTGACATAGACCAGATAAACAGTGCCCTCCCCAGCCATCGTGTAGTAAAGCTGCCCCAGCCACAGCCGCAGGTAGGCCGCGCCCAGCGGCGCTTCCGCCAGGTATCTGCCCGCGGCATCATCCCGGCTCATGACGCCCTGCTGGCTGGGAAATGCCACATCCCACCAGGTCATGCGATAGCCGGTGATTTCACCGGTGTCGCTGTCTATGGTCACGCTGAACCCGTTATCAGGGAACTGCACATCATCGGCCACACGAGCCCAATTGAAAATATAGGCGCGGGACTGCATTTTCCCCGCCGCGTCAGCCAGGGGATAGTAATCCCTCCCTGCGTTCTTGAAAACCACCTCGGCCCATTTGGCAGGCTGGGCTGTCTTAATATAGTCCTCCGCAATTTTGCGCGCTTCTGCCTCGCCGAATTTTACTGTCGCCGGTGTGTCCATGCCATAAAAAGGATAGTAGGAAGAAGTATTAAATGAAATCAGCTCGCCGTCAGCCGCATCAACAGCGATGTCCATCGCCTTCTGCTCCTCGCCGCTCCCGGCTTCCCAGTAAAAATGCCATAATTTTAATTCATTGAACAGGTAGTCCTGCTCCAGCCTGCTGCTCTTCAGGGCAAATTCCCCGGGCACAGCGACAGCTGACTGCGCCATTTCCAGGGCCTGATCTTTGGAGATCAGCCTCTTCGCCAATTCAACAGCAGTTTCTTCTGCCGGGGTAAGCGGAATGGGCGCCTGGGCGTCGGACATTTTCATCTCATCACTGCCGCCAGCCCCGGCAAAACCGTAATACGTCCTGAACTCGTCTTCCTTGCTCAGCACTTCCCCGGTCAGGGCATCAATCACCGCCCGGTCCTGCTGTCCCGGCAGGCGGTAAACCAGCTTCAGGGGCACTTCCCTGCCGCCCGGGGTGAAAGGCCGGAAGTAGTACAATTCCGGGCCGGCTTCAGTGCGGAAGATCTGTTCAGCCTGCTGCAGGCTGATCATTCCCGCTGTTGCGGGGAACACCGTTTTATCATCCCAGCGCAGCTCGAACCTGGTCACCTGGCCGGTATCACCGCTTACCGAGATGCTGATGCCGTGCTCCGTGAAAGGCATGCCATTGACAGTCCTGGCGTATTCATACAGGTACTCCAGCTGGCCGCGCTTCTCGAGCGGGCGCGGCTGGTAAACATTAATTTCCGCCGGCTGCAGCCTGGTCTGCCTGAACCGCTCCGGCTGCAGCTTGTTCGCCAGCGCCGCCGCAGTCTCTGTAAGCTGCTCCCTGGTATAGACGGGCAGCCCACGGTATTCCTGGCCGGGGGCGGGCGGATCCCACAGCCACATGTTCCAGATTTCACCGGTGTCGGCATTTACCTGCACGGTCATATCACCGCCGGGTTCGCCGGAACGATACCAGCGCAGGTCCCAGAACGCACCGTAATCACTCTGGTCAAAGCTTGTCGAAAACTCATCGAAACCTTCCGGCACCACAAAAGCTTCCCTGGCGATGCCGATCGCCTGCTCCAGGCTGACCGATCCCTGCTGCCCGCCCGGGTCAGCCGGGGGCAGCATATCCGGGGCTGTTCTTTGAATCGATGACTCCATCTTCATATCCATAAGGGGAGCCTCTGCCGACGCCGCCGCGGGCAGTAAAATGAGCACAATCAGAATCAACCCGGCCAAAAGCGCTTTGTCCTTAATTCTCAGCATTCTGTACATTTCCACCTCTCCTTAAATTTACTTGTTATATTTCAGGCCGATACTCCAACATTTTCCCACCGCTTTGCCCACGCTGAGATACTGCCTGTTCGGCATTTCAAATAAAACCGGCCTGGCTTTTTCATAGTCAATTTTCCCGTCTTCAGATAGTACCGCTTCATCTGCATATGTATTTATTGTCAGCAGTCCTGCCCCACTGGCACAGCTTTGTCATGATCACAGGTAGTCAGCATTTGTTCCTTGCCCCATGTGTTTATGATTTCCAGGGCAGGCAGCAGACGCTTACAGCTTTCAGTCAAGGAATATTCAACATGCGGCGGTATTTGCCTGCGTTCAACACGAATTACAAGGTTGTGCTTCTCCAGGCCCTGCAGGGCGCGCGTGAGCATGATATTGGAAATCCCGTCCAGATGCCGTTTCAGCTCATTGTAGCGCATGCTTTCCTGTGTGGAAAGTTCCCAGATAATCGGCAGCCTCCATTTCCCCCCGATTATTTCAAGTGCATGAATAACCGCACATTTTTGAAAATGTATCGGTTTTGTTACTGCTTTTCTGCTCATAAAAACACCTCATATTTTAAGGCACAAATTTGTGCGTACTTGTGGTTTTGTTCCTTTTTCATATACTTAGTATAAATGGTTGACTGGCGCCTGTAAAGCATCTGAAACAAGGAGGCATGTAAAGCATGAATGTTATGGCGTTTAACGGCAGCCCCCGTAAAAACTGGAATACAGCAACGCTGCTCAAAAAAGCACTGGAGGGTGCACAGTCGTGCGGCGCCCAGACAAAACTGGTAAACCTGTATGATCTTGATTTCAAGGGCTGCACCAGCTGCTTCGCCTGCAAGAGAAAAGGCGGCGAGCATGGCGTATGCGCCATGAAAGATGATTTAACAGATGTGCTCCTAAAGGGTAAACAGGCAGATGCCCTTATCTTTGGCAGCCCGATTTATATCGGCAGCATCAGCAGCGGCATGCGCGCTTTTCTGGAAAGATTTCTTTTTTCTAATTTCCTGTACAATAAGGAATTTACTACTTTCTTCCCCAAAAAGATTCCCGCCGGTTTCATATATACTATGGGCATCAGTGAGTCCATGATGAAAAGCTGGGCCTTAAAGGAAACACTGCAAAGCATTGAAAACCTGATCAGCCACATGATTGGCCCGCTGGAAGTGCTGTACAGCTTTGACGCGTACCAATTTGATGACTATGCCAAATATGAAGCCGACAGGTTTGATGAACCGGCAAGAAAGAAAATCCATGATGTACAGTTCCCGCTTGACTGTCGTAAGGCATATGATCTGGGCGTAAACTTCGCCTCCCAGTAAAGGGAGGGAGGCAAGGGGACGGTTCTCTTGTCACGTTTTTGGACCCGTTCATCGCAGAAAACGCTTGACTTGGGCTATAAATAGAGTGATAATACACTAAGATAACAACCAGACAAGGGGAGTAGCCACCGGGCTGTAACAGTCCGGATCAGGAGCCGTCATCACGGCAGCAATGCCCGGTTCCTGTAAACCCGCAGCGGTTAGGCAAGACCTTCGTATTTTCAGGTTTTCAGAAAATGCGCAGGTCTTTTTGTTTGTCAATAATCCTGATAAGGGGCTGTCAATAATGGAATCCAGTATCCTGATCCTAGCCGCCGGTTTACTCACAATCCTGGCCGGGGCAAAAATTTTTACCAACGGCATCGAGTGGATGGGCAAGAAGCTCAACCTCTCCGAAGGCGCGGTCGGCAGCGTTCTGGCAGCGATCGGCACAGCGCTGCCGGAGACAATGGTCCCCCTGATCGCCATATTGTTCGCTCCCGTCGGGATTGCCACCGACATAGGGATAGGGGCCATCCTGGGCGCGCCGTTCATGCTGAGCACCCTGGCCTTCGGCGTGGTGGGAGCCTCCAAAGTGCTCTTCTGCAGCGCCTCGAGCGGCCGGTGTATTGATGTCAAGCGGTCCCTGTTAATGAGGGATCTGAAATATTTTATTCTCTTTTACTCCCTGGCTGTGGCGGCGGCCTTTATCCCCTATATGTTCATGAAAGTCCCCATCGCCCTGACACTGGTTGCTGGGTATGGTTATTACGTGTACAAGACCCTGGGTGACGGGGATACGCTGTCCGAACTGGATATACCAGCACTGTATCTTTGGAAAAAAAGCGAAGATCCGCCTTTGTCGATAATTATACTACAGGTAGCGATCAGCCTCGGCCTGATTGTCGTCGGCGCGCATTATTTCGTGGGCGCTCTTGGCGAGGTGGCCGCGACCGTTATGATGCCGGCCCTGATCCTGTCCATTATCATCACGCCCATCGCTACCGAGCTGCCGGAGAAATTCAACAGCGTGATCTGGGTCAAAAGCGGCAAGGACACCCTGGCAATGGGCAACATCACCGGGGCAATGGTGTTCCAGGGCTCAATCATCCCGACTATCGGCATCCTGCTGACACCGTGGTCGATCTCAACCCTGGCGGCCATCTGCGCCGGCCTGGCACTGCTCTCAAGCATCATCATCTACATGATCGTAGCCAGGAAAAATGTGCTCCACGCCAAGCACATGCTCTACCCCGTGGCGATATACGGTGTATTCCTGGTGCTGGTCTTCAACCTATTGTAACCGGTGGAAGCAGGGGGACAGTTCTCCTGCTTCCTTTTTATTATGCACATAACAAGACTAAAACTTGTCAGGGTTAAGGTTCTGTTGTCACGCTCTTGTCATCCTGAGCGGCAGCGAAGGATCTAATACCAAGATTCTTCACTAGCGTTCAGAATGACATTTAATATGCCCGTTTTCAGTCCAGGGGGACGTCAGTCCATTCGGCCAGGGGGACGGTTCTTGTGGCGCGTTTTCAGAATATTTATTAATCAGCCAGGAGAACCGTCCCCTTGGCGCATTTGGCGCACTATGGTTTGAAGCGGCGCAGGCGCAGGGCGTTGCTCACGACCGATACTGAGCTGAAGGCCATCGCAGCGCCGGCAAGCACCGGGTTCAGGAAGCCCAGGGCGGCTACCGGGATGCCCACCGAATTGTAGAACAGCGCCCAAAAAAGGTTCTGCCTGATGTTCCTGATGGTAGCCCGGGAGAGACTGATGGCATCAGGCACGCCATTCAGGTCTCCACGCATCAGGGTGATGTCCGCAGCCTCGATGGCCACGTCGGTACCAGTGCCGATGGCAAAGCCGATATCAGCTGTGACCAGCGCCGGGGCATCATTAATGCCGTCGCCAACCATGCCGACGATCTTGCCCTGACTCCGCAGCATTTCTATCTTACCCGCCTTTTCTTCCGGCAGCACTTCCGCCAGCACATTTTCAATACCCACCTGCCTGGCGATGGCATCAGCGGTGCGCTTGTTGTCACCGGTGAGCATCCAGACCTCGAGACCCATCTTCTTTAGCCGGTCCACAGCCTCTTTCGAGCTGTCCTTGACCGTGTCCGCCACGCCAATCACCGCCGCCAGCAGTCCGTCCACGGACATAAACATGGCGGTCTTGCCCTCTTCTTCCAGCTTTTCGACTTCCTGGGCCAGCTTGTCGATGTCGACACTGTTGTCCTTCATCAATTTCCGCGTGCCCAGCAATATTTTGCGGCCTTCCATTACCACCGCTACACCATGTCCGGGCACAGCCTCGAACTGCTGCGGGTCCGCCAGCCTCGCGCCCTTTTCCCCAACGTATTTGACAATGGCCCTGGCCAGGGGGTGCTCGGAATTTTTCTCCGCCCGCCCGGCCATTTCCAACAGCTCACTTTCGTGCCCTTTATAGCGCGACGCTGGTATCAAATCTGTGAAAGCCGGCTCGCCCCGGGTGATCGTACCGGTCTTGTCCAGCACGATGGCCGTGAGCAGGTGCGTCTTTTCCAGGTACTCGCCGCCCTTGATCAGGATGCCGAACTCGGCCCCCCGGCCGGTGCCCACCATAATCGATGTTGGCGTGGCCAAGCCCAGAGCGCAGGGGCAGGCAATGACCAGCACGGCGGTAAAACACAGCATCGCCCGGGTAAAGTCGCCGGGCGCGCCAAAGAAATACCAAGCCAGGAACGTTACCACGGCCACCCCGATCACCGCCGGCACAAAATAAGCGGCGATGATGTCTGCCATGCGCTGGATGGGGGCCTTGGACCCCTGGGCCTCCTCCACTATCTTGATAATCTGGGCCAGGGCGGTGTCTTTGCCTACTTTGGTGGCTTCGAAGCGAAACGTCCCCAGCTTGTTGATAGTGGCGCCGATCACGCTGTCCCCGGTCTTTTTGTCAATCGGCAGGCTTTCCCCGGTGAGCATGGACTCATCCACCGTCGAATAGCCTTCCCGGATCACGCCGTCCACGGGGATTTTTTCCCCCGGGCGCACCACCACCACATCCCCTGCCTGCACATCATCAACCGGCAGCTCTATTTCATTGCCGTCCCTTATTACACGGGCGTTTTTGGGCTGCAGCCCGATCAGCTTTTTAATGGCCTCGGAGGTCCTGCCCTTGGCCGCCGCCTCCAGCATTTTGCCGAGTAAAACCAGGGTAATGATCACCGCGCTGGTTTCGAAATAGACCTCGGAAACACCAATCCGGCTGCCGAAAAAGGTGACCACTACGCTGTAAATGTAGGCAGCAGAAGTGCCCAGCACCACCAGCACCGACATGTTGGCGCTGCCGCCGCGTACCGATCTGTATGCATCGCGGTAAAAGCCGGCCCCGGCTACAAGCTGGATCGGTGTAGCCAGCAGGAACTGGAACAGGGCGCTCATGAAAAATTCCGGCACCAGGTGGTGCAGGCCCAGGAGCATCACTACCATACCGGCCAACAGCGGCGCGGATAAAACGGCGGAAAAGATCACCAGGTTCCGCTGCCGCCTGAACTCCCGCTCCCTTTCCGCCCGCTCCGTGTCCTCTACGACGGGGCCGCCAACCGGCGCAGCGCCGTAGCCCAGCTTATCCACAGCCTTGATAATGTCCGCCTCTCCGATCTCGGCGGGGTTATATTCAACTGCTGCTTTCTCCGTGGCCAGGTTGACATTCGCCCGGGCCACGCCCGGCAACTTCTCCAGGACCCTTTCGATCCGGGCCGAACAGGCCGCGCAGGTCATGCCGGTGATCTTCAGCTCGGCTTTCTCCATTACCGGCGTGTAGCCGACCTCCTGTATCTTGTCCAGGATCATCTGCGGCGTGACCGCACCGGGCTGGTACTCCACGGTGGCGTTCTCGGCCGCCAGGTTGACCACGGCGGACTGCACGCCGTGCATTTTGACCAGCGCCCGCTCAATGCGGGACGAGCAGGCCGCACAAGTCATGCCCTTTATTTTCACTTTAATTTTCTTTTTTATCTCAACAGGCACTACCCTGCCCGTTTCTGCATCAACCATCAATACCAGCCTCCCGCGGCGGAACACAATTATTGCAGTGTACCCACTTCTCCCAATTACTCATTTTACAGGCAAAGTGTTTCTGATTTATAAATATATTCTTACAAATTTATTAATATTTATATCCACATATATAAAAATACAACAGCAGAGAGCTCCCCAACTGACATTAAAAAAGCAAACAAAAAGAACGTCCCTTGTTTAATCCCCCCGTGCTTCCCTCACCAGAGAGCTGACCCCAATAACGCAAAAGAGCAATAAAAAAGGAAGCAAAAAGAACGTCCCTTTGCTTCCCCGTCCCATTGCTTCCCAATGCTACTTGACTGCCAGCATCCGCTCCAGGCAGACGACAGCCCGCTTCCGGATCTCCGCCGGCACCTCCACTCTGGGCTCCAGGTCCACCAGCGCCTGGTGCACCTTGTCCAGGGTGGTCTTCTTCATATTCGGGCACGATAACTTTTTCGATGCCATAAAAAACTGCTTGTCCGGGCAGGCTTTTTGCAGGGGATGGAGTATCCCCATCTCGGTGCAGACGATAAATTCACGGGCGTCGCTGCCCGCGGCAAATTTGATCATCCCGGCGGTGCTGGCCACCTTGTCTGCCAGGTCCACTACCTCAGGCCGGCATTCCGGGTGCACCATCACCAGCGCTTTGGGGTGCTCTGCTTTGGCTTTCAGCACCTCCGCGGCGGTCAGGTTGTTGTGGGTGCTGCAGAAGCCCTCCCAGAGGGTCATCTCCCTGCCAGTTTGGGTAACTATGTAATGGCCCAAATTTTTGTCTGGCACAAACAATATCGGCCTGTCCGCCGGCAATGACGCCACGACCTTGACCGCGTTGGCAGAAGTGCAGGCGATGTCGCACTCAGCCTTTACTTCAGCCGAAGTGTTCACGTAGCACACCACCTGGGCGCCGGGCAGCTCCTGCTTTTTGCGCACCAGCTGCACCGCATCAACCATGTCGGCCATCGGGCAGCCGGCGTTTTCATCCGGCAGGACTACGATCTTGCCGGGCGAGAGGATGGAAGCGCTCTCGGCCATAAACATGACGCCGCAGAAAATGATCACCTCGGCGTCGGTTTCCGCTGCCTGCTGCGAGAGGCCCAGTGAGTCGCCAATAAAATCAGCCACATCCTGGACTTCCGGCCGCTGGTAGAAATGCGCCAGGATGACTGCCCGGCGCTCTTTTTTCAATTTTAATATCTTCTCAGAATATTCCCGGATAGTTTTTTGATCCATTCTGCCTTATTCCTTCAGCGGCGACATGGCCCGCAGTTTGTCCACGATCGGCTTCATTACACTAATGAAATAGTCGACGTCCTCTTCGGTGTTGCTCCTGCCGAGGGTGATGCGCAGCGACCCGTGGGCTTCCTCGGGCGGAACCCCCATTGCCGTCAGCACGTGGGAGGGCTCGAGCGAGCCGGACGTGCAGGCGGAACCGGTGGATGCCGCTACCCCTTTCATATCAAGGCTCAGCAGTATCGATTCGCCTTCAATAAACCTGAACAGGAAACTGGCGTGGTTGGGCAGGCGCTGCGTGGGATGACCGGTCAGATTGACGTGTTCGATGGCGGTGAGCCCACTGATGATTTTATCCCGCAGGATCTTCAGCCGGGCGCTTTCTGCCTCCCTGTTCTCCATCGCCAGCTCGACGGCCTTGGCCAGGCCCATGATGCCGGGAATATTCTCGGTGCCGGCCCGGCACAGGTGCTCCTGCGCGCCGCCATGAAAGAGGGTCTGCCGCCAGCGCGTCCCCTTGCGGACATATAGGGCGCCGACTCCTTTGGGCCCGTAAATCTTGTGCCCGGAGATGGACAGCAGGTTCACCCCCAGCTCATCCACGTTCACCGGGATTTTGCCGAAGCTCTGCACCGCATCCACGTGAAAAATTATTTTCCGCTCCCGGGCCAGTTTCCCAATCTCAGCAATCGGCATGATCGTGCCGACCTCATTATTCGCATGCATGATAGTGATCAAGATGGTCTTGTCAGTAATCGCCGCAGCCACATCATCAACACTTACCATCCCGTACCGGTCCACCGGCAGGATGGTGATATCAAAACCCTCTTTGCCCAGGGACTTTACTGTGTTCAGCACGGCATGGTGCTCCACGGCGCTGGTGATTATGTGGTTGCCCCATTTTTTGTTAGTGTGGGCCGCCCCGTGGATAGCCAGGTTATCCGACTCCGTCCCACCGCTGGTAAACACGATCTCCCTGGGATTGGCGCCCAGGGCCTGGGCTACCTTTCCCCTGGCCTCAGTCATCTCATTGCAGATCTGCAGGCCGTAATGGTGGACACTGGATGGGTTGCCAAAATTGTCCCCGGTCAGGTATTTGTACATTTCATCGGCTACTAAGGGATGGACGGGCGTAGTCCCGCTGTGATCAAAATAAATATGCCGCACTAAAGTTACCCCCTAAACCCTACTCAACATTATCTTTATAGTAATCATAGCAATTCCATCGGAATTATAATAATAGCATATTGAAACACTCGGGATTTGTCAACAGTATGAAATATAATTATGATCTCGACTATTTAATTTGGCGGACTCCAATCCGCGATCCTTTCCCGGTGGGCGTAAACGCTGAGCCTGCTACCCCGGACAAAGCCGACCACGGTGATGTTCAGCTGCTCCGCCATGCTTATCGCCAGCTCGGTCGGGGCGGAGCGGGAGACTATCATCGGCATGCCCATTTTGGCGACCTTGATCAGTATTTCCGAAGAAATACGGCCGCTGAAGACGAGGAACTTATCGTCAAATGTGACACCGTCCAGGAAGCACCGGCCGAACATTTTGTCCACAGCATTGTGGCGGCCGATATCCTCGTAAAAGTAAATAACGCTGTCGTGTGTGCAGAGGGCCGCGCTGTGCGTGCCGCCGGTTATTTTGAAGACGCCGGAGAGCTGTTCGAGCTGGCCGGCCAGGTGTAATATCTCCTGTGTTGTGACTCGCAGGTTGGAATCAATCCGTAGTATCTCCCCGGTTTTTTTGGCGGAGTAAAAAGAGGCGCGGACCCTGCCGCTGGTGGAAGTGGAAGTGACAAAACGCTTCAGCAGCGTCTCCCGCGGCGCGGGCTCACCAACTGTTTCCACCCAGATGAGGCCTTCTTCTTCGTCGATCTTTATGCTCTTCAGGCTTTCCGGCTGCCGGAGCACCCCCTCCGAATAAAGGAAGCCTACCGCCAGCTCCTTGAGTTCGACCGGCGAGCAGACCAGGGTGACAAACTCCTTGCCATTCAGGTGCACCGTGACGGGCACCTCCCTGACCACAAAGTCTTCAATCTCCGTGAAGCGCCCATCCCTGTAAGATGATATAGGCGTTTTGACAATTTTTTTGTTTTCCGCTGACAAGCTTTTTCACCACCATTAAGCGCGAGTTCCGGTATAAACCTCACCTCTGACGCTCTATAATTACTAACATATTACTATCTAATCCCCCCATAAGCAAGAAAACCGTCCCCTTGGCGCTCTCAGCGTTAGGACACACCCAAGACCAGGAAATATCAAAGATTGTAGGTGCGGATTTATCCGCACAACGTAATCAGCTGAAGCTGGACCTAGTCAACAAACTGTGCCAGGCACCGTAAGTCAACAAAGTTACTCAACAATTCAACAACTGGCACCATTATTTGGTGAGATTTAGGATGTGGCGGGCAAATTCAAAATAGATGAACAGCCCGGCAGAGTCGATGATGGTGGTGATCACAGGAGCAGAAAGCACTGCTGGGTCTATGCCCAGCCGCCTGCCGATGATGGGTATGCCCGCGCCGACCGTCGAGCTGACCGCTACAATGGTCACAATGGTCGCCGCAACTGTGATACCCAGTTCCAGTGACCCGCCGATCGCGATCGCCCTGATATATGTGGCCACCGCCATTGTCAGGCCCAGCGCCAATCCCAGGCGCGATTCCCGCCAGACAACCCTGGCAAAATCCCGCACAGTAATCTCGCCTACCGCCAGCGCCCGGATTACCAGCGTCGAAGCCTGCGACCCGGCATTACCGCCGGTACCGATTAATAGGGGGATAAACAGAGCCAGCGCGATCACTTCACTCAGCTCACCCTCATAATGCCTGAGGATGTTGCTGGTAAAAGCCTGGGCGACAAAGAGCACCAGCAGCCACGAGATCCGCTTGCGGTACAGTGAGAAAAAACCGGCCTGCATATAAGGTTCGTCCAACGGCTGGCTGCCGCCCAGGAGCTGGATGTCCTCGGTAGCCTCTTCCTCAACAACGTCAAGGACGTCGTCGACCGTGATGATACCGACCATCCTGCCGCTCACATCCACCACCGGCAGCGCTACAAAGTCATACTGTCCAAATAACCGGGCCACTTCCTCCTGGTCAGTGTCAGCGGTAACGGAGATCACATTGCTGTTCATGAAATCCGCCAGTTTTGTCTTGGGAGCCGCCAGGATCAGATCACGCAAGGACACGATACCCACCAGCTTGCCGGCTGCGTCCAACACAAACACGTAAGATACAATTTCAGCCTCGCTGCCAATCTTGCGCACACGGGCGAGAGTCTGTTCCGCTGTCCAGTTCTGCCGGGAAGCCACATAGTCAATGGTGGCCAGGCTACCGGCGGTGTTTTCAGGGTAGCTCATCAGCGACTTGACCTTGGCCTGGTACTCTTCCGGCAGCCACTGGAAAAGGCGATCGGCCTGGCGGGGGTGGATCGCCGCAAAGAAGTCGACGACGATGTCACTGGACATGCCGTTTAAAACTTCCCGGGCAAACGGCTCACCCAGGTGAAACAAGAACCAGTACTGCTGCTCCGGCTCCATGTATTCCAGCGCATCTGCAACCATGCCGGCCGGCAGCACAGACATCAAGCTCAGCTGCTCGGGCTGCTCGAATTCAGGCAGGATGCTGGCCAGGTCATACGGCTGCAGGTCTTCCAGCATGGTGGGGAGGCTTTCCCTCGTTTCCTCGGATTGGAGGGCAGCGCGAATTTCATCGACCAGGTTTTCATTGATCACAGCCATATTAAGATCCCCCCTCCCCTGCATGCGCCAAAGTAAACAAAAAAAACCCCCAAAATCAGAAGGTTTTTCCTAGAACATAGTTCATAAACCTTCTCCACTCGTGAAAGTTTTGACACGTACACAGCTAGGGATAAATCCCAGCCACATTAAGTAAAACCTTAAGCCGGTAGTACCTGTTAACCCGTAGGCGTCTCTCGACATTTCCGGGCAGTGGCATGTGTCTGTGTAGAAGCCTCACCTAACGAAGAAATATTTTATTTTAACATTTTTACTATAACCAAAATACCCCACGCTGTCAATATTGGTGCCAGTTGTTGACTTGTTGATTTGTTGACTAACTTAGCGTGACAAGGGGACGGTTCTTGTGACAAGTTTTCTTTGAGAACGGCCAGGAGGACCATCTTCTTGCGCTAGGTGGTTGATAAGTCAACAAGTCAACAACTGGCACCAAACAAAGAAACAAAATCC
>CAYNIY010000039.1:12277-13932 GCA_964397525.1 uncultured Eubacteriales bacterium | reverse complement strand
GGACGGTTCTTGTGACACGGTTTTAGCGTATTTTCATGAATTATAAAACTTTGTTAAAGGAAATTGAGCTGAAATTATTATAGACAAGTTGGATTATTTCAGTATCTGCTCTGTGCATTATAAGATGACAGATGTTTAACACCTTGTTGCAGGGTCAACATTGGTCATTTTTTGGACTGCCAATGGGAAGGTTTTTCAGGCATGGTTTTGATATGTCAGTTCCGCTAAGTTTGGGTGCCATGCAGGAAGTAGCGCGCTTTCAGAGTTGAAATGTCCGTTGGCGAGGTTATTGAAACATCTTGTTTGCCGTGTCAGGTTACCCCCTGTGGTGTTTGCCTTTGCCACACGGCGCGCTAGAGATGATAGGATCGAGGTGAAGCCTGATGTTTCCCTTTTTCGAAATAATTCCTGTAGTCTTAAAGATCTTTCTGCAGTCTTTTATCTATCCCCCGTTTCTTATTCTCTTCGTCATCGTGTGCGGTATCATTGTCCGGCAGTACAGGCAGATGGACAAGATGAGAGAGCAATTTTTTGGCTTCAAGCCGGGGCTGGCCAGGGCCGATTTCCTGTCTTCGGCCGGCTATGGCCTGCTGGGCGGGCTGTTCGGCAGCTTTCTGGCGGTTTTCATCGGCCTCACCATCTCTGGCGAGCTGTACTACCTGTGGCCCGTGGCAATTTTATTAATGATGATCAACATGCGCTTCATTTGTTTCGCCTATGCCGGGGGGATCCTGGCCCTATCCAATTTGCTGCTCGGCGTGCCGCAGATCAATGTGCCGGCGCTCCTGGCCCTGGTGGCTGTACTGCACATGGTGGAAAGCTTTCTGATATTTTTCAGCGGCCATCTGGGGGCAGTGCCGGCCTATATCAAGGGTTCCGCAGGAAAAATTACCGGCGGCTTTACCATGCAGCGGTTCTGGCCTATCCCCATCGTGGTGCTGGCCGTGATCACAGGGGCAATGGCGGAGCCGGGCGTCTCGATGCCCGACTGGTGGCCGCTGGTCAATGCCGGAGTAGCGGAGGACCCGGAGAATATCGCTTTTGCGCTGCTACCGCTGGTGGCCGGACTGGGCTATGGTGACATCGCCCTTGCCAGGAGCCCTGTTGAAAAAAGCCGGATTTCCGCGCTCTTTCTTGGTTTATACAGCTTGTTATTGCTGGCGTTGGCAGTGCTGGCCGGGCACTACCGGGCAGCGGCGCTCGTGGCGGCGGTGTTTTCCCCGCTCGGGCATGAGGCGGTTATCTATATCGGGCGGTGGATTGAATTCAGGGGGAAGCCCCTGTATGTTTCACCCGCGCAGGGCATGATGGCCCTGGAGGTGCTGCCGGACAGCCCGGTCTGGCGTGCCGGTCTTCGCCGCGGGGATGTTATTACCGCTGTAAACGGAGCTGAGTTTACCGGCCGGGAAGAATTCAACGTGCTGATGCTGGGCTCCCAGTCGCCGCCGAGGCTTGATTACTTCAGCCAGGCCGCCGGATTGTCCAAAAGCACAATAGTTGAACAACCGGAGCATGGCAAAACGTGGGGGCTGCTGCCGGTGCCGGAGGGCAGCGAGGGCAGGTACGTGGAGCTGGTGACAGAAGGTCTCCTGGCCCGCTGGCTCAAGAAATTCAAGAGCAAATTTAATCCTTAAAATGCTGCAAAAGTTGGTGCC
>CAYNIY010000039.1:3849-12177 GCA_964397525.1 uncultured Eubacteriales bacterium | reverse complement strand
TGCAAAAGTTGGTGCCGGTTGTTGAATTGTTGAGTAACTTTCTGGAACCGTTTACTTGCAGCAATTGGCGGTGGATAATGAAACATAGAACGCTAAACAGCTTATTGGTTTTTCATTTTTTCATCTGACAGCAGGAGGTTGGAAGCTTTGAACAAGGTGACATACAGCCCGGATCACGATTTGAGTGTTGTCAACAGCCTGGACGAGTTGAAAGAGATGGCGTTAACCTGTACCCGCTGCGGCCTGCGGGCGGAATGCAATGGCGTGGTGTTCGGCGAGGGGAACCCGACAGCCAGGCTGATGCTGATCGGCGAAGGGCCAGGCGCGGAAGAGGACAAGCTGGGGAGGCCTTTTGCCGGCAAGGCCGGACAGCTGCTGGACCAGATCCTGGGCGCCATCAGTATGGAAAGATTTGAGCATGCTTACATTGCAAATGTGGTCAAATGCCGGCCGCCGGGCAACAGGGCGCCGCACCCGGAAGAGGCCAGGCAGTGCCTGCCCTGGCTGTACCGGCAGATTGAACTGATATCACCGGCGATTATCGTGTTGCTGGGAGGGACAGCCCTCCAGAACCTGATTGATCCCGAGGCAAAGATTACCAAGATGCGCGGCCAGTGGCTGGAGAGCAAGAGCGGCATCAAAATAATGCCGACTTTTCACCCTGCGGCGCTGCTGCGGGACCCGGGCAAGAAACGCCCTGTCTGGGAGGACTTCCAGCTGGTGCGCGACGAATACCACAAAGCGTGACAAGCATAAAACAGCCAGGGGGACGGTTCTCGTGGCTTGTTTTTCAATAAACGGCCATGATAACCGTCCCCCTGGCTGTGCACTGATGTAGGGCGGGTTTCAACCCGCCAATGTGCGGCTGAAGCCGCACCTACAACTAGACATACCAAAATTCCGCAGATTTAGCTCAATTCAACAAGTCAACAAGTCAACAACAGGCACCAATTATTGGCCGGTTCTTCCGGCCATTTTCGTTGTAGTCCTACACTCTTTTTTATTGGAGATGTACCAGGGTGTTTACCTGTTACTGTTATTGGAGTATAATATCTTTCCCGGGAAGCAGCTTAGCAGGCAAAACTGTGCAGATGATATCTCACTGGCAGTAGAGGTGCTCCTTCATTATAAAAACGTGTCAACGGAATCGTCCCCCTGGCCCTGACACGTTTTAAATAGAACATACTTTTGGGGCGCCGTTCCTTGTGTTATACTATTTATACCATGAAAAACGGAAAGGTGGAGCCCATGCGCGCTTTCAAAATTGAGTCTGAATACGTTCCCAAAGGGGACCAGCCGGAAGCCATCGCCGCCCTTGTGGCCGGGCTGAAGCAGGGCCAGCAGGGACAGGTCCTGCTGGGCGCTACCGGTTCCGGCAAGACTTTTACCATGGCTCACGTGATTCAGGCAGTGCAGCGGCCGACCCTGGTGCTGGCGCCGAACAAGACCCTGGCCGCGCAGCTATGCAGCGAGTTCAAGGAGTTCTTTCCCGGCAATGCGGTGGAATATTTCGTCAGCTATTATGATTACTACCAGCCGGAGGCCTACATCCCGCATACCGACACTTACATTGAAAAAGACTCGTCGATCAACGACGAGATTGATAAGCTGCGCCACTCCGCCACCTGCGCTCTTTTTGAGCGCCGGGACGTGATCATCGTGGCCAGCGTTTCCTGCATTTACGGACTCGGCGATCCCGAGCAGTACAGCACCCTGGTCCTCTCCCTGCGCCGCGGGGAGACCTACGACCGCGAGAGCGTGCTGCGCAAGCTGGTGAGCATCCAGTATGACCGCAACGACATCAACTTTGTCCGGGGCAAGTTCAGGGTGAGGGGCGATGTGCTCGAGATCTTCCCGGCTTCAGCTTCGGAAAAAGCGATCCGTGTGGACTTCAACGGGGATGAAGTGGAGCGGATGCTGGAGTTTGACGTGCTCACGGGAGAGATCCTGGGCGAGCGCCAGCATGTTTCCATTTTCCCGGCCAGCCACTATGCTACTTCCGGGGAAAAAATGGAGCGCGCGATCATGACCATCGAGACGGAGCTGGAAGAGCGCCTGGCGGAGCTGCGGTCCCAGGATAAACTCCTGGAGATGCAGCGCCTGGAGATGCGGACCAACTTTGACCTGGAGATGATGCGCGAGATGGGTTTCTGCAGCGGCATTGAAAACTACTCACGCCATTTGACCGGCAGGGCGCCCGGGCAGCCCCCCTATACCCTGCTGGACTATTTCCCCGATGATTTTCTCATGTTTATCGATGAGTCGCACGTTTCTGTGCCCCAGGTAGGCGGTATGTATGAAGGTGACCGCTCCCGCAAGCGGGCGCTGGTGGAATACGGCTTCAGGCTGCCATCAGCTTTTGATAACCGGCCGCTGACTTTTCAGGAATTTACTACGCACTTACACCAGGTGATCTATGTTTCTGCCACGCCGGGGCCCTACGAGATGAAGAACGCCGTCCAGGTGGTTGAACAGATTATCCGTCCCACCGGGCTGGTTGATCCGGACATTGACGTGCGCCCCTCCCAGGGCCAGATCGATGACCTGCTTGGGGAAATACGCCTGCGGGTCAAGCGCAAGGAGCGGGTCCTGGTGACTACCCTGACCAAGAAGATGTCCGAGGATCTGACAGACTACCTGCGCGATATCGGCATCAAGGTGCGCTACCTGCACTCGGACATCAAGACCATCGAGCGTATGGAGATACTGCGTGACCTGAGGCTGGGGGTGTTTGACGTGCTGGTGGGGATCAACCTGCTGCGCGAGGGGCTGGACCTGCCCGAGGTGAGTTTGGTGGCTATCCTTGACGCAGACAAGGAAGGTTTCCTCCGCTCGGAGCGCTCCCTGATCCAGACCATCGGCCGGGCGGCCCGCAACCTGGAAGGCAAAGTAATCATGTACGCTGACAAAGTCACGGACTCCATGAGCAGGGCCATCGGCGAGACGAACCGCAGGCGCGCCGTGCAGCTGGCATACAATGTGAAGCACGACATTACGCCGGAAACGGTCCGCAAATCTGTCCGGGCTGTGATCGAGGCCACCCGTGCCGCAGAACCTAAAGCGCTGTACGAAGCCCTGCCTCATACAGGCAAAAAGCTGACCAAGTCACAACTGAAGAAAGCCATTGCCACCCTGGAAAAAGAAATGCGCGATTCAGCGCGCCAGCTGGCCTTCGAGCGGGCAGCACAGCTCAGGGACGCGATTATCGAGCTCCGCCTGCAGCTGCGGGGAGAAAAGGGCCTCGGCCCCACCATCCCCGACGAGTAATTGGTGCCAGTTGTTGACTTGTTGACTTATGCTAAATCAGCGCAATGGAATAATTGGTGCCGGTTGTTGACTTGTTGACTTGAATTTAATCAGCGGAATTGTGGTATTTCTAATTGCAGGTGCGGCTTCAGTCGCACATGACGGGTTTGAACCCGCCCAGCAACATAAGCGGGGAACATCCCCGACCCTTAGGTGCGATATTGCTCGCACGTCCGGCTGGGTGAATCCCGAGTTAATTCCAGGTCAATCCGCCAGATACATGACAGAAGAACCGTCCCGTGACACGATCCAAGTGCATTCAGGATGAATCCGATAGAAACGTGTCACAAGTACCGTCCCCTTGTCACGATTGTTGCCGAGGGAGTTACTCAACAAATCAACAACTCAACAACTGGCACCATACTGAGGAGAATATTTATGCTGGACAGGATTCTGGTTAAGGGCGCCCGCGCCCACAACCTGAAAAATATAGATGTGGAGATTCCCCGGGACAAGTTCGTGGTGATCACGGGCCTGTCCGGTTCGGGCAAATCTTCCCTGGCTTTTGACACCATCTACGCCGAGGGCCAGCGCCGTTACGTGGAGTCGCTCTCCTCTTATGCCCGCCAGTTTCTCGGGCAGATGGACAAGCCGGACGTGGATTACATCGAAGGGCTCTCCCCGGCCATTTCCATTGATCAGAAGAGCACCAGCCACAACCCCCGCTCCACCGTGGGTACGGTGACTGAGATTTATGACTACCTGCGCCTGCTTTTCGCCAGGGCGGGGCGCCCGCACTGTCCCCAGTGCGGCAAATTGATCACCCGCCAGGCAGTGGAGCAGATGGTGGACCAGATCACATCATTGCCGGAGGGCACGCGCCTCCAGATCCTCTCGCCCGTGGTGCAGGGTAAAAAAGGCGAGCATGTAAAGGTGATTGAAGATATTCGCCGCAGCGGCTTCGTCCGGGTGCGGGTTGACGGCGAAGTGCTGGACGCGGCGGAAGAGATCAAACTGGACAAAAACAAGAAACACACCATCGAAGTCGTGGTGGACCGGGTTATTGTGCGCCCCGGCGCCGAAAGGCGGCTGGCCGACTCCCTGGAAACCGCCTTGAAGCAGGGCGGGGGCGTGGCGATGGCAGTCGTGGCTGACGGGGAGGAAATTGTCTTCAGCCAAAATTTCGCCTGTGTGGACTGCGGCATCAGCATCACCGAAATTTCGCCGCGCCTCTTCTCCTTCAACACTCCTTACGGCGCCTGCCCGGAATGCACCGGCCTGGGCTTCAAACGGGAAATCGACCCCGACCTGGTGATCCCGGACCGGCGCCTGTCACTAGCGCAGGGAGCCGTGGACGGCTGGCCCAAAGGCGGTTACTACTACCAGTTCCTGGAGGGGATTGCCGGGCATTACGGCTTCAGCATGGATACGCCGGTAGAGGAGCTGGCCCCGGAATACCTGGATGTGATCTTATACGGCACCCGCGGCAAGCGTTTCCCTTTTGTCGTGCAAAGTGATTATTTCGACCGCCGGCAGGAAATGAATATTGCCTTTGAAGGTGTGATCAATAACCTGGCCCGGCGCTACCGGGAGACCGCCTCCGATCGCCAGCGCGAGGAGTTGGAGCAGTACATGAGCAGCCGGAAGTGCCACGTTTGCAAGGGTGCCAGGCTCAAGCCCGAGGCCCTGGCAGTGAAGATAGGTAGCCTGTCCATATCCGAGCTCACCCGTTACTCCGTGCTTGAGGCGCAAAACTTTTTCCGGGAACTCGAGCTGACCAGCCGCGAGCAGACTATCGCCAAGCAGATATTAAAGGAAATCAACGAGCGCCTGGGATTTCTGATCAATGTCGGCCTGGATTACCTGACCCTGGACCGGGGCGCGGCCACCCTGGCGGGCGGCGAGGCGCAGCGGATCAGGCTGGCCACCCAGATCGGCTCCGGCCTGATGGGCGTGCTCTACATCCTGGATGAGCCCAGCATCGGCCTGCACCAGCGCGACAACCAGCGCCTGCTCAAGACGCTGGAACACCTGCGCGACCTGGGCAACACGCTGATCGTGGTTGAGCATGACGAGGAAACCATGCTGGCCGCAGACCACATCATCGACATCGGACCAGGCGCGGGCGAGCACGGCGGCCGGGTGGTCGCGACCGGCACTTACCAGGATATCGCCAAAAACCCGGAATCGATTACCGGCCAGTACCTGAGCGGCAAAAAGTCTATTGCTGTGCCGGACTGCCGCCGCACACCAGACGGCCGGGTGATTGAGGTGCTGGGCGCTGCTGAAAATAATTTAAAAAACATAGATGTTTCCTTTCCCCTGGGCCTGTTCACCTGTGTTACCGGTGTGTCCGGCTCAGGGAAAAGCACCCTGGTGAACGACATCCTCTACCGCAGGCTGGCTCACGAGCTGCACAGGGCAAAAGCCTCTTCCGGTGAACACCGCGAAATCCGCGGTATCGGGCAGCTGGACAAGGTGATCGATGTCGACCAGTCCCCCATCGGGCGGACACCGCGCTCGAACCCGGCCACCTATACAGGCGTTTTCGGCGACATCCGTGAGCTCTACGCGCAGACGCCGGAGTCCAAAATGCGCGGCTACAAAGCCGGGCGCTTCAGCTTCAATGTCAGGGGCGGGCGCTGCGAGTCATGCCGGGGAGACGGGATCATTAAAATCGAAATGCACTTCCTGCCGGATGTGTATGTCCCCTGCGAGGTATGCAAGGGCCTGCGCTATAACCGGGAAACACTCGAGGTCAGGTACAAGGGCAAAAATGTCGCCGACGTGCTGGATTCAACCGTGGACCAGGCGGTGGATTTCTTCCGCCCGATCCCCAAAATATACCGCAAGCTGAAGACGCTGCAGGACGTGGGCCTGGGCTACATTCGCCTGGGACAGCCGGCGCCCACGCTTTCCGGGGGCGAGGCCCAGCGGGTGAAACTCTCGACCGAGCTGTCCCGGCGCTCCAACGGCAAAACCTTCTATATCCTGGACGAGCCGACCACCGGCCTGCACACGGCCGACATCGACAAGCTGCTGCAGGTGCTGCACCGCCTGGTAGAAGAAGGCGACACGGTAGTGGTGATCGAACATAACCTGGATGTCATCAAAACAGCGGACCACATCATTGACCTGGGCCCGGAAGGCGGAGACAAAGGCGGGGAAGTGCTCGCCGCCGGGACTCCGGAGGAAGTGGCGTCCGTCCCCGGCTCCTACACCGGCAAATATTTAAAAAAGGTACTTTAAATGGTGCCAGTTGTTGAATTGTTGAATTGTTGACTAACTCGGAGCAATCTGGTCAGGGGATTTGGTCAAGGGGACGGTTCTCGTGGCGCACTATTACATTCATTCAATAGAACGGGGGCGGATCTTTCCCTGTAATTCTGCTCTGAAGCCAGAGGAAATTACGTGATTAATGAGGACGTTGCAGCGATCTCGATTGGCAGCAAGTTAAGAGGACTGTGCCCCTGACCGTTCAACAAAAAAAACGGCCAACGGAACCGTCCCCCTGGCTGTTTTCTTCTGACACAATTGATTACATCAGAAAGCGGTGCCTTAAATGCAGCTGGAAGAAAAGCTGAAGCTCCTGCCGGCCAGGCCGGGGGTCTACCTTTACCGGGATTACAAGGGGAAAATAATTTACGTCGGCAAGGCCCTCTCGCTCAAGAACAGGGTCCGCTCGTATTTTCAGGCGGGAGTCCAGCAGCCGCCGAAAACCAGGGTGATGCTGGGTAAGGTGGCCGACTTCGATATCATTGTCACCGACTCGGAGGTGGAGGCCCTGATCCTGGAGCAGAACCTGATCAAGGAGCACCGCCCCCGCTACAACATCATGTATAAGGACGACAAGAGCTACCCGTACCTGAAGGTGACCCTGGCGGAGAACTTCCCCCGGGTGTTCGTCAGCCGCCGCCATGTGAAAGACGGCTCCAGGTACTTCGGACCATACACCCACGTAGGTGCGTTGAATGAGACCATGCGCCTCCTGAAAAAAATTTTCCCCTTCCGTTCCTGCAAACACAAAGAGCCGGTGCTGAGGGGAAGGCCCTGCCTGAATTACCATATCAAGCGCTGCCTCGGGCCGTGCAGCGGGCAGGTCGACAGGGACTGTTACCGCGCGATGATCAGCGAGATCTGCCTGTTCCTCGAAGGCAGGCAGGAAGACCTGGCTAAAGTGCTGGCGGCAAGGATGGCGGCAGCGGCGGAAAACCTGGACTTCGAGCGCGCCGCCTCCCTGCGCGACCAGCTGCAGGCTGTGCACGAGGTAGTCGAGCGGCAGAAAATCATCTCTTGTGGCTTTGAGGACCAGGACGTGGTGGCCGCCGCCGGGGCGGAGTCCCTCGATGACGCCTGTGTGATGGTGTTTTTTGTCCGCGGCGGCAAGCTGATCGGCCGCGAGCATTTTATGCTGCGTGAGGTGGAAGGCCTGAGCCTGGCGGAGGTTACCGCCTCATTTCTCAAACAGTATTACAGCGATGTTGAATTTGTACCCAGGGAAGTGCTGCTGGCCGCAGAGGTGGAAGATGAACGGGCTGTAATTGAGCAGTGGCTGACAGGCAAAAAAGGCTCAAAAGTTACTCTGAAAGTACCCCGGCGCGGTGAAAAGAAAAAAATGGTGGAAATGGTGGCTGAAAATGCCCGGCTGACCCTGGAGCAGCATCGTTCGGAAGAAGCCGCCAGGCGGGAAGACGCGGCAGACGCCCTGGCCGGGCTGGCACAGGAACTGGCTCTGGAGTCTCCGCCCCAACGCATGGAGTGCTACGACATTTCCAACACCCAGGGCACTGACAGCGTCGCCTCGATGGTAGTTTTCATTGATGGCAGGCCTGCCAAAGAACAGTACCGCCGCTTTAAAATCCGCACGGTGGAGGGTCCGGATGATTTCGCTTCAATGCAGGAAGCCCTGCGGCGGCGCTTCAAGCGGGCCGCGGCTGAGCAGAAGCTGTTGAGCTCCGGCCTGATTTCGAGCCGGGAGGCCAAATTCAACGACCTCCCCGACCTGGTGATTGTCGACGGGGGCAAGGGACAGCTTTCCGCCGCCCGCCACGTGATGCGCGAACTGGGCTTTGCCGGCATCCC
>CAYNIY010000039.1:0-3749 GCA_964397525.1 uncultured Eubacteriales bacterium | reverse complement strand
CAGCTGGCCGCGGTAAAAGGCATGAACAAAAAGGCTGCCCAGGCCGTCTACGCCCTCTTCCACAATGGTGCCAGTTGTTGAGTTGTTGACTTATCGTTTGTTGAGTAACTCTCTCGGCAGCAAGATTATAACGGTTTCTGCAGCACTTTAGTCACCCAAGCCCGGTCCTTTTTTAGATAACGAGCTACCTCTGAACGTCTATACGCATGATTTCGAACAGCTTCTATAATAAATTGTTTCCGTGCCAGCACACAGTTTTGCATGCGGCCATTTCCCTGAAGTTCTTCGGTGCTTGTTTGAAGGCCAGTGGCTATGATACCAGCCAACTTATCAAGATCGGGACGCTTTTCTTTCTTGTCGTCATTTGAGATAGCAAATGAATTATGCTTAATGTGCGACTCTAACTCTGGTTCAGGTTCATAAACGCTTCCCTCCACTAATTCGCGAAGCTCCTTAACTACGGGGTCATTAAAAAACACAGACCAGAATTCCCGGGTTACCAGAGTATCATTCCTTTTGCCACACAGGTCCGGGTAACTGCTCCACGGGTATTCAGATAAATTTTCTACCAACCCGGCCTTAAAGGGGTTTCTGTGGATATATCGGCAAAGAGACAAGATATATCTGTCATCCAGGCAAACCTGTGAATCGAATCTTCCCTGGAAAACATGACCCACTCGTTCATGGGCCTGGTTAAATATCCGTGCATAGACACTATGGATACTATGGATGACGTCGGAAATTGGCACACGCCCAATGCGAACAAGCCAATGCACATGATTTGTCATCAAAACATAAGCATAGACGTCGCACCCTAACTCCTGACTATATTTGCGCCACAACCTGAGATATGTTTCGCGGTCCTTATCGGATAAAAATATGTCATCCCGGTTATTGCCACGGGCTGTTACATGATATATTGTATTGGTTGCAAACGGACGAAGGTCTCTGCTCATAATAATCACCTGAATACTACTTATTCTTCAAAACTTAAAGATATCCTTTTTTTGGTTTAAATTCTATAATTAAGCAAATCAACAACTCAACAATTGGCACCAAATAATATACTATGGTATAATCTGTATAAAACATCCGGGGAATTTTAAGGCAGATATTCGGGTTAAAATCCTGTAAATTTAATAAGTCAACAAGTCAACAACTGGCACCAAAGTTACGGAGGGGTTATACTGAAATTCAAACTTGTTGCGGTGGACCTGGATGACACATTGCTGGCCCAGGACCTGAGCGTAACCGAGCGGGTTAAGGCTGCTGTGAAACAGGTGCAGGCCGCGGGCGTGCATTTCACCATCTCCACCGGCCGCATGTACAAATCAGCGGCACGGTTTGCAGGAGAGCTCGGCATCGACATCCCCCTGATCACCTACCAGGGCGCACTGGTGAAAAACTCACTGTCGGGAGAAGTATTAATCGAAAAACCGCTGCTGCTGGCATACGCCAGGGAAGTTATCGCCAGGGTCCACCGGTATGGCTACCACCTCAACACCTACCTGGACGACAGGCTCCTGTTTGAGCGCGACACCCCGGAGGGGCGCAGGTATGCTGCCCTATCCGGCGTGGAGCACGAAATAGTGGGTGATTTCCTAAATTTTTTGGACCGTGATCCGATGAAAATAATAGCGATAGCGGAAGAGCCCTTAATCGACAGGCTGAAAGCCGATATAAGCCCTCATTTTGCCGGGAAGATCACCATTACCAAATCAAAGCCGCATTTCCTGGAGTTCTCCCACCTCCAGGCCACCAAAGGTTTCGCTCTGGCCTGCCTGGCCGAGCACTTTGGCATCAAAAGGGAAGAAATCATGGCCGTGGGTGATGGCTACAACGACCTGGACATGCTGGAATACGCCGGCTTGGGTGTGGTGGTGGCCAACGCCAGGGAGGAAATCAAGGAAAAGGCGGGCTACGTGACCGAAGCCACTTATGGTGATGGCGTAGTGGAGGCGCTGGAAAAGTTTGTCCTGGACAAAAAATTTTATCATAGCAATAAAAGGACAGAGTAGTCGGGTGCCGGTTTTCATTAGAGCCAATGCACGATCAGGTGTTAAGCGAACTATAATTAGGCGTTATGAGGTACCGGCGCCTGCCATATAAACACAAGGAATTGGAAGGAGGAAACAGCGGTGGCACAAAATTTCGATTTAAATAATTATGAGGGCCTGTGCAAACTTGATACCACCGGCATGATCCCCGGCCTCGAGGGGCTGGCGGCCCAGTGCGCGCTGGCCGGCGGGGACATCTGCAGAAATGTGGATCTGCCGGGATTTGATGCCATATCCAATATCGTGGTAACCGGGCTGGGCGGTTCGGCCATAGGCGGAGACCTGCTCAGGGTCTACGCTGCCGGCAAATGCCCGGTGCCGATCACAGTGAACAGGGACTATGGCATGCCCCATTTTGTCGGCCCTGACACCCTGGTTTTTGCCGTCAGTTATTCCGGTAACACCGAAGAGACCCTGAGCGCCTATGAAGAAGCCCGGGTCAGGGGCGCCTCCGTCATTGCCGTCACGACCGGCGGCAAATTGGCCGAGCTGGCCTTGCGGGACAGCGTTCCCATTGTGAAAATACCTTCAGGCCTCGCACCCAGGGCCGCTACCGGTTATTTATTTATTCCCACCCTGGGCATCCTGCAGCGGCTGGGGCTGCTGCCCGATATATCTGCGGAAATCAGCGAAATGACCGGCTTCATCAAGGTACTGCAAAAGAAAATCGGGCCGGAATCATCTATTGAAGAGAACCTATCCAAGCGGCTTGCCCAGAAGCTATATGGAAAAATACCAGTGATCTGGGCTTCCACCGGCACAACGGAAGTGTGCGCGCAGAGGTGGAAAGGCCAGATTAATGAGAACGCCAAGGCGCCGGCTTACTGGAACGTTTTTCCCGAATTAAACCACAATGAAATCGTCGGCTTCGAGTTCCCCCTGGAAATTTTGAATAAAATTCACGTGATCATCCTCAGGGACGAGCGGGATCACCCCCGGGTGCAGAAGCGCATCGAGATTACCAAAGGCGTGATCGAAGACGTAGTGGATGGCATCACTGAGGTCTGGGCAACAGGCAATGGCGTCCTATCCAGGCTTTTCTCCCTGATCTATACGGGTGACTACACCAGCTTTTACCTGGCCGCGCTCTACGGCTTGGACCCCGGCCCGGTCAAAGTGATCGATCTGCTGAAAAACAAACTCGCAGCCGAAAAATAAGGTGCCAGTTGTTGACTTGTTGAATTGTTGGTTAACCCAAACATGTTAAGGGGACGGTTCTCTTGATATGATAATAGGGCACCTGTAGATGGTTTCTTTATGTCATTCTGAATGCTATTGAAGAATCTCGGTGATAGATCCTTCACTGCGCTCAGGATGACATCGCTTGAAGCATAAAGCAAGTGCAGAAGCAAGGGGACGGTTCTTGTGTCACGGTTTTTGAGCACATGAACTGACATTGGCTCTTTTGTAGGGCCGGATTTATCCGGCCAATAGCGCGGCTGAAGTCGCACTTACAGCTGAGGAATGTCCATATACACTGATTCATTATGCGGTAATACAAATTAACCCTATCTTTACACTTTGGGAACAAAGGCAAGTTTCTCTTGTTTCTTTTTAAACCGGGACTTTCTGCCTTCTTATAAAACGGGAGCCAATTGGAGTGTTCCATTCATCTTAATTACTTTGTAAATCTAACGGCACGGCACACATCTCACGAGGGAGGTTAATCATGGCCACACCAAGGCTAGTAAT
>CAYNIY010000038.1:2476-14105 GCA_964397525.1 uncultured Eubacteriales bacterium | reverse complement strand
GTCGGCTTCAGCTGACCAAGTGCGGATAAATCCGCACCTACAATATAAAGCGCTTTTCATCCTCTGGCAGCGCTGCTTTAGCGGAACGGGAGTGTCTATTCAATAAGCTTTACCCGCGCGGTCATCCCGGTTTTCAGACTCAGATCCTCGTTGGGCACATCTATTTTAACCTCAAAACTCCTTATATCATGGTCATACTGCTCATTAACCGCCTTGTGTACTGCAAAGTCCCCGGCATTGTTGATCCAGACCACCTTCCCCGGGTAGACCCTGTCATGGTATGAGTCCACGGTTATTTCCGCTTCCTGGCCCAGCTGGACTCTGCCGATCTTCTTTTCACTGATAAAAACCTTTACATAGGTATGTTTCAGGTCAGATATTTCAAATACCGGCGTGCCCGCGCCGATCAGTTCTCCCTGCTCAAGGTTCTTCTGTGTTACAAAGCCTGCTATGGGCGCCAGCAGGTGGGTGTTGTCCAGGTAAACCAAGGCCTCCTGCACTGCTCCGCCGGCCTGGCTGCTCTGTCCCGCGGCGGCTTCATACTGGGCCTGGGCAATGTTAACTTTCAGGCGCGCCGCAAGGGCTTGTTCAAGGGCGGCCTGCGCTTCTGACAAGACATTTTGGGCCAGGTCGTAATTGTTTACAGCATCGGTATAAGATTTTTCAGAAATTGCCGCGCCGCTATAGAGGTTTTCCATCCTATCATAAAGGTCCCGCGCGGTATTCACCCCGACCTCGGCTTGGGCCACTTTCGCCCGGGCCTGCTCGATGGCTGCTTCAACCTGCAGGCTGGTCAGCGGGACAGCCTCTCCGGCCTGCCGGGCCTGGGCCGAAGCCGCGTCATAGGCGCCGCTGGCCTGGCTTAGCTTGGCGTTCAGTTCGCGGCTTTCCAGATACGCCAGTTCCTGTCCCTGTTCAACCCTGCTGCCTTCGTCAACGAGCATTTCCTCAATTTTACCGGCAACCTTAAAGGAAGCCGTCACTCTCACCGCCTCTAATGAGCCTGTAGCGGTCAGGCTGTCCTGTTCTCTGATTGCCGCGGCCCTGCTTCTTTGCAGAGAAAAAAACACAAGTAATGTAAGGACGATAATGATTAAAAATAATGCTGTAGTGAGGATCTTTTTGGTTCTCATGGCGCTGATCACATCCATGTTTGTAACCCCTCCCTGGTATCCGGATTTAGGATTCCATTGAAAAACAGCACCTCGACCACTGCATTGACCTGGTCGTGGGGTATTTTTTTTGTGTAGCTGATGAAGTGCAGCGCAGGTATAATGATCATGCCGAAAAGCGTGCTGGTGGTCATTTCCGTGTCGACATTTTTAAAGTCACCCGCTTGTACCCCTTCTTCAATGATGCCGCGGATCATTCCCATGCTGACAGAGAGCATTTTGGCCAGGGCTTCTCTTTGCAAATCTGTGCCGCAGAGCTCTTTAATAAACAAAAAAACAAGGTCTTTTTCTTCCTCAACGAAGACAAGCATGCCGCTGATTATATTTTTGATTTTTCCCGCAGGGGTATTTGCGCCGGACATGTCCAGCATTATTTGTTTCTCAAAAAGGGAGATGCCCTCCTGGATTATGGCCAGGTACAGCTCCTCTTTATTCTTGAAGTGATAGTAGATTGTACCCTTGGCCACGCCTAATGCCCTGGCCATATCGTCAACCGTAGTCTGGTAATATCCTTTTTTTGCGAACATGCCGGCGGCGGTTTTGAGGTTATGCCTGCTACTGCCCGCCCCTCCTCTGAATGCAGAGGAAAATGGTATTGCAGTCATATGGCCTCCTTATATTGTACTGACCAGTCAGTATATTTTAATAAATATAACCAATCTTTTTCCGGTTGTCAAAAGCCAAAACTGTCCGAAGCAGCCAATCAGGTTTTGTTTAGTGGTATTTCCCTGATATTACTTCATTATTTCAAAGCTGTCGGGGAGTTACATAAAGATTTGTCCTGGGGAGCCGAGCTTAACAGGATTTTGATATCAGAGATAGAATATAATATAGTCTGGCAGCAGGAAACTTTTGCCGTAAAGAAAATTTGATGGTAATATAGAAATGCAGAGCGGCGGGCCTCTCATTCTTGATATGTTGAAAGGGGACAGGCAATGTTTAGCGGAAGTGATATCGGGGTGGATCTCGGCACGGCTAATGTGCTGGTTTTTGTTAAAGGTAAAGGGGTAGTGCTGCATGAACCTTCAGTTGTAGCCATGGACAAGGAGAGCGGGCAGGTCATCGCTGTGGGCGTTGAAGCCCGCCGGATGCTGGGCCGGACCCCCGGTAACATCATTGCCATCCGGCCGCTGCGCGACGGGGTAATAGCAGATTACGACGTAACGGAAAAGATGCTCCGGTATTTTATCAGCAAAGCCGACGGTGGCCGTAAATTCTTTTTTCGCCCCCGCATCATGGTATGTATCCCCTCCGGGGTTACCGGTGTTGAAGAAAGGGCGGTCCGGCAAGCGGCTATCCAGGCCGGCGCCAAAGAAGCCCACCTGATTGAGGAACCACTTGCTGCCGCCCTCGGGGCGGGGCTGGATATTTCCCAGCCGAGCGGCACAATGGTCGTTGATATCGGTGGCGGGACAAGCGATATCGCTGTCCTTTCGCTCGGCGGAATCGTGTGCAGTAAATCGCTGCGGGTAGGAGGAGACAAAGTTGATGAGGCTATTGTCAAATACATCCGCAGAGAGTACAACCTGGCTATCGGCGAGCGCACTGCCGAAGAATTAAAAATAGAAATTGGCACCGCCCACCTGCAGGAGGCGGCTGAAAAAGATATGGAGATCAGGGGCAGGGATATGCTCTCCGGTTTGCCCAAGGCGGTCGTCGTGTCCCGACGCCAGGTCCATACCGCGATTAAAGAAACACTGGACCTGATTGTCAATGGTGTAAAAGAAGTACTTGAACAAACAGCCCCCGAGCTTGCCGCTGACATTGTCAATAAAGGGATCGTCATGACCGGCGGCGGCGCGCTGCTTGAGGGCATGGACAGGCTCATCAGCCTGGAAACCGGCCTGCCTGTTTACGTGGCAGATGACCCGCTCTCCTGTGTTGCCAAGGGGACCGGGCGCGCGCTCAACAACATGGGCATTATCAGCGCTGCCAGCAGGGGCAAAGGCGGCAGCAGGCAGAGATAAACGTATTGTGAGCAAATCAGTGCTCATGATTATGTAATTTAATCAGGTACCCATGACCGGGAAAGTTATACAGCCCGGTCTGTTGTTTTTTATATGGACAAATATTGATTAACCAGATTAACTATTTTAACAGGAAAAAGGCAAAGGCTTGTCGAATTTTATTAACCTAAATATGTAAAATACCGATATCAGTGTTTATCGAGGGCTACTTATGCATTTTTTATTTAAAAAGTTTCACAGCAGTTCTTTTCTAAGTATATTGAGGCCGCTGACCATCTTAGCCTGGCTGCTGGTATTTTCAGGCTGTTTTTCTGTGTTTATAATACCCGCGGCAAGCCGGGCTGCCCAGGCAGGATACGACACTTCAGCCACGGCAGCATCTGCAGGGGCTTCCAACGCCTACCCGGTTTCTTTTCTCAATGACCGCGCCGGGGACATTACCGGCGCCGCGGCCTTAAACGCGCCGCAATATGTCACACCCGCCGGTCTCACCGGGGCGGGGCAGATTGTCGCAGTGGCGGACAGCGGCCTGGATGCCGGGGTGACAGACGATATCCACCCCGACCTGCAGAGCGCTCCCGGTCAAATGCCCAAGGTGGTGCTGCTGAAGTCATGGGCTGACCGGGAGGTACCGGATGACCCTGACGGCCACGGCACACACATGGCCGCCACCATCGCCGGGACGGGCGCTGCCTCTGACGGTAAATTCCACGGCATTGCCCCAGGCGCCAGCATTTATTTCCAGGCCATCCTTAACAATGATGGTGATCCGGAGCTGCCGGCGGACCTGGCAGAACTTTTCTACCCGGCATACTCTGCCGGTGCCCGCATCCACGTGGACGGGTGGGGCGGCGGGCCTGATTCTTATACCGGGGCGGCCTCACAGGTGGACAATTTTGTGCGCAGCTACCCTGATTTCCTGGCCATTTTCGGCGCGGGCAACAGCGGACCTTTAAAAAGCTCCATCACCGGTGAAGCAAACAGTAAAAACGCCTTGGCAGTGGGCGCTTCCAACCTGCCCCGGCCGGCTTTCGCGCCTGGGGAGCAGGACACCGCGGCAGCGGTTGAATTTTCATCCCGCGGCCCTTCCGGGGACGGGCGGATTAAGCCGGAACTCCTGGCCCCCGCCTCAGCAGTGATCTCGGCCCGATCCCGGCTGGTGGAAGGAAACCTGCCGGCCTACCAGGAATACACACGCCTGCAGGGCACAAGCATGGCCGCGGCTGTTGCCGGCGGCTCTTCCGCCCTGCTGCGGCAATATTTTGAGGAACAAATGGATTTGGTTACTCCCTCGGCTGCCCTGTTCAAGGCCGCGCTGGTCAACGGCGCCCGGACTGCGGCAGGCGGTCCTTCGCGGGAAGGATTCGGCACCATAGACCTGGCGGGTACGGTTATTGCGCTGAAAGAACATACTTTTTCCCTTGCTGATGTGTGGACCGGCGTGTCCCAGGGAGAAGAGCTCACATATACTTTCCATGTTTCCAGTCCAGCATCGCCATTTAAAGCGACCCTGGCCTGGACTGACCCGCCCGCGGCGGCAGGCAGCATCAAAACCCTGGTCAATGACCTCGATTTGATCGTCAGGACGCCTGACGGCAGGGTATATAATGGCAATCATTTCCTCGGCGCCAACATTCCGGACAGGATCAATAATGTGGAGCAGGTTTTCCTGCCGGCTCCCGCGCCGGGAGATTATACTGTCAAGGTTGTTGGCGCCGGTATCAGCCGGAACGCCCTGCGCGGAGGGGCTGCAGCCCGGCAGGATTTCGCCCTGGTCTGGGGCCAGGCGCCGGCAGAGGGCATGGTGGAAAGCTTTGACGGCAGGGCTGTTGAGCTGGCCGGGGGCGGCTCCTTCAAATTAACGGATACCGCAGTGGTGAACCTGGTTAATGATGTAACAGCTCCTGCGGACAGCGCCCACCTTTTCCCCGGCGCGGCGGTTTACAAGGCGCCGCAGCGGGCATATATCGTGAGCCGCTTATGGCGCGCAGCCGGTGTCATTGTGCTTAAGATGTCTGATGGCACCGTGTTTACGGAGAGCAGCCCGGACATAAGGACGGGAGGATACAGCCTGGCGCCTGAGCCCGGGAGCCTCATGCTGAATAATAAACAGACCATGCCGGAGCAGGTCCCGCCCGGCGTGGAGATCACCGCGGTTGTTAACCCGCTAGACCAGAAAATACGGCAGGTGCGTGCTGACTACACTGAAATTGAAGGAGTTATATCCGGCATAAAATCTGAAAATGGCCGGAAAACTGTCAACCTTGCGGGTGAGGGCGGGTCCTACCGGATCCTGCCTGGCGCCCTGTATTCCTATGCGGATACTTATGTCAACACCGATACTGCTGATGCGCCTTTCGGCACCGGCGCCCTGGATGTGCTTGAAGAGGCCCTGCCGGGAGTGCCTGTGCGCTTGCGGCTGGCGCCTTCCAGCGGCGGGGTGCAGTACCTGGCCATAAAGCGGAGTGTGGCCCTCGGCACGGTGCTTGAAACAATTGATGCAGGCGGAAAGATCAGCCTGGACAACGGGTTTGTCTGCGAGGTATTTCCATGGGCTTATGTTAAAAGGGACATGGTTGATGCCAGCCTGGAGGACATCCTGCCCGGTGACCACATCTCAGCCGTGCTTATACCAGGCACCGATAAAGCAGTCGGCCTGGTGGCCTACAGCAGCGTTTTCTACGGCAGGGCGATAGATTATACCAACAGTAACAGGACTATTTACATGCTGGACGACAGCGGCCGCTACCTGTCACTTTACCTGCCGCCGGATGCCGTCGTTTACCGCTGGGGCGTCAGGAGTACGGCAAATGTCATCACCTCAGACAGCCGGATCAGGGTTACCACGGATCCGGCAGGGGAAGTGGTCTGGCAGCTGGATATAGCGGACACATTATTTACTGAGGATCTTCTTTTGGGATACAATAAAAACACAGGCCTGATCACTGCGGCGGAAGGCAGGCAGTATCGTATTTCCGAGACAACCCGCTTTTTTAAGAACGGGTACAGGATCATGGCGGATGATTTGCTGCCGGGTGAAAAGATTGAACTGGAATATGCCGTGGCCCCGCCGCCTACTGGCAATGTGCTGGTATCGGTAAACGCCACCTCATATGCCCCGCAGCCGCTTCTGCTGGCTTCCGCCGTCCCCGTTCAGGACCGGCTGATAATAACAGGCAGGACCGGCGCCGGCAGCATGGTTTACCTCTGGGAAGGCAGCACCAGGCGCCAGGCGCCAGTCGATATTTCAGGGCGGTTTGGTTTCACCCTGCCCCGGGAAGACAATGAAGGGTACAATTTGTATCTAGTGGCCATAAACGATCAGGACGGAGGCATTACCGGCCGCCGGCTTGCAGCTGACGGGATTAACCGGGGCGATTATGAGGCAGCTGTAAAAGACGCCTTTTCCGGGGTGACAGTACAAAACGGGGATGCGTACCTGCCCGGTACCCCGGTATCGCGTGTGCAGGCGGCGTCTGTCCTGGCACGCCTGCTGGGCTGGCCGGCGGGTAGCGGCTGGACTCCTTCGTTTAACGACACGGCTGATATCCCCGCAAAGTTCAGTCCTGCTGTGGCCGAGGCAAGGGCGCGGGGCATTTTTAATGGTTATCCCGACGGCAGCTTCCTGCCGACAGCTGCTATAACCCGCGCCGAAACCGCGGTTGTGCTTGCTGCCCTGTTAAAAGATCTGGGCGTAGACATGGAAGCAGATGCTGCGCTGCCTTATCTGGATGCCTCAGAAATCCCGCCGTGGGCCGCCGGGGCAGTTGCCGAAACCACCGCTGCCGGCATCTTCGGAGCGCGGGGAGAAAGCAGCTTTGCTGCCGGGGAGCAGGTTACCAGGGAAGAGCTGGCCTTTCTGCTCACCCGTTTCCTGCAGGCCTGCGAAACATTGTTGGATTAAAATAAACAATTTTAAGGACACCGGCCCCCTGTAGGGCGGGCTTTAGCCCGACAATGTGCGGCTGAAGCCGCACCTACAAAAAATGTCGTTGGCCGACAGACGGCAGATGTCGGTAAATCATGTAATCATCTATGGTCGCTGGCCACCTGTAGGGCGGGTTTTAACCCGCCAATCTTAGCGGCTTGATCACAAAACGGGGACATTTCCTCCCTCAAGAGGTATGTCCCCGTTTATCTTTTGAGGTATGGCAGTATGTTTGTGGACAGGCCCTAAAGGGATGTACTCCTTAGCTTTTTACAGGAAGGTTGACAGCTTCACTGTTTTTATGGATTCGTCCCAGTGTACTTTGACCCCAAGAGACTCGGCTATGAACCGCAGCGGCACGAATGTCCTGCCGTTCACGATTTCCGGCGCCATGTCCAGGGAGACGGCATTACCATTTACCTGGGCATTTTGCTGTCCGACCCACAACTGGATTGAGTCGACACCTTTAAAAATCTCCACGCGCTGCTTGTCCGCGTTCCACTCCACGCGCGCGCCGAGGTTTTCCGCGACAAACCGCACCGGCACCATTGTCCGGCCTGCTTTAACATATGGATCGACATCGGTTTTGATCGTCACCAGGTTGAGCATGATGCGGATCTTGTTGTCGGAAGAGCTCAGGACGGCGTCCGGCTTGTAAGACCACAGCAGAGCGTACTGACCGGTCTTAATATATTCTTCTGCTTCCACCAACCCGGTGCTGCCGTTCCAGTACACCCGGGAGGGCAGTTCAATCCAGTTCTTTTCAATCTTGTCCCAGTACCCGATGCGGAACGATCCCACCGGCAGGTTCATATTCAGGCGGCTGGCCCGGTAATAGTCCAGGTGCTTGAAAGAAAACAGCATCCGCACCGGTTTTGACACCGTACCGGTATCGCCCGCTTTAACATCGACGGCGCTGACCACGAAATAGTCGTTGACGGGGGTGATTTTTTCATAGTCTAGGGGCTCTACTTTCAGCTCAACACGCTTGAAACTGATATCATAGGGTACTTCCAGCCTGAAGCCGGCTTCATCGAGATTCAGGGTTTCCGGGAACTTCCAGAGCGTGGTGGTAAAGGCCCACGCCGGCAAGGTGATGCACAAGCTGATCAGCAGCGCGGCTGTAATTATCAATATCTGATAACGCTTCAAGTGATCACTCCTTTCGTTAACAATTGATATAACGACTTATGAATATTACCCGGTGAATCCAGCCCCCTCTCATGTTATTTTATTCAGAAAAGAAGCGCCATGGCTTTACTATCTTTATTATTAAAATACCACTTTAACCTGATAATTCCTTTTTTTAATTTCATGCGGCAGACAGTATAAGGGGCATAAAAAAAACCGGATATGAAATCCGGTTTTTTAAGAGTTACGCCGTTTAATTACTTTCCAGGATCAGGATGATAATCCGCTTGCCGGCTTCAGCTTCCCAGGCGTCCAGCTGCTGTTTGTAAGACAATGCCGTGGTTTCCATCTGCTGCTGCTCAACACTGTCCTGGGAGGTGCAGATTCTGGCCTGCAAGTCATAGTACTTGATCAGGGTGTCGTTGTACAGGCTGGTAATGTCACGGCTCTCGTCCTGCCTGGTGATCAAGGTCCCTGTGCCGGGAATCCCGGCGATCAGGCTGTGCGCTTTTTCTGAAGCTATCGTTATCCTCATAATCAAGCTGTTTTTATCAACATTCTGCTCCGAAAAGGTCTGTGCCTTCGCTCCCAGTTCAGCCGCCACCGCAACTACCCTGGCGCCGTCCGCGGCCAGGTCTGCCGATGATACCCTGAGGGTCGTGGTGATGATCTCCATGCCGCTGCTCAGTAGCACATTGGTTCCATCCGGCAGGGGTGATGTCACGGAGGGGCTGATGACAATGCCGGATCCGTCAGCAAGCTGACTGACAGGGCTGCTGCCCTGGGGAGATGAGAAATTATTGTCATCCCTGCTGCTGCCAGGTATGTCCACCGGGCCGGGCGCTATGCCTCCGTTGTCCGGCAGCGCCTGCCCGCCATCCGGGGTGTTCACATCAGCCGGGGTGTCGTAGCCCAGCATTTTGCCTGTGCCTGCCATCTTCAGCCCAGCGGTAATGCCCGCGGAGCTCCCTGCCAGGAGCAGGAAAGCGGCGGCTGCGGCAACAGCCTGGCGCCAGGTCAGCGGCAGGCGTGTGAATATGCTGCGGCGCTCTCCCTGCAGCCTGCTCATCACTGCCGTGCACAGCTCGGGCGGCGCCTGTTCCGTTTCCCGCCCCAGCTTGCGCAGCGCAAAGGAGAGCCTCTCCTGAAGCGCCAGCTCACCGGCGCAGGCTTCGCAGCCCGCCAGGTGTTCTGCCAGGCCGGCAGTTTGATCTTTATTAAGCGCCCCGTCCAAATAGGGCTGGATTAATAGTCCCGCTTCACGGCAATCCATCTGCCGTCACCTTCTCTCCCGGCCGGCAATATATCTTTCGCCGGTCTCTCTCTCTATTTCTATCATCCTGCGGCGCATCATCTCGCGTGCCCGGCTGAGGCGGGATTTTACCGTCCCCAGCGAGCAGCCCAGCATCCGCGCCGTTTCCTCGTAACTATAGCCCTCAATCTCCCGCAGCACCAGTACATCCCGGTGTTCCCCGGACAGGCTGTCCAGCGCTGACCGCACCAGGCTGCGAAACTCTTTTTCTTCCAGCGCCTGCAGCGGATCACCATCCGGCGCCGCCACTTCGCGCTGCATCCCGCTGCCGCTTTCATCCGGGTAAGGTTCATCCAGGGAAACAGGCTGCCGCCCGCCGTCTTTGCGCCTGAAATTAAGCCAGACATTGACGGTGATGCGGTGCAGCCAGGTGCCGAAGTCGGCCTCATTGCGGAAATTGTCCAACGCCCGGTAGGCTTTAATGAAAGCTTCCTGGGCAACGTCCTGGGCGTCGGCATGGTTGCCGGCCAGGCGCACACAGAGGGTATAGACCTTGTTCTGGTATATTTCCACCAGCTTCTCAAATGCGGCCCGGTCGTTTTTTTGTGCTCTCTTAACCAGCAGCCTGGTGTTGTCCACGGGAAGCATCTCCTGACAGTGCTGAAAACCTCCCGTTAAACAATTAGACACAGTGTAGCCCGGAAAAGTTCCGGCAGCGGGAGGTTCTTGACAAGTTATTCTAAATATCATAATTTTTATATATTAGATGATAACACAGTGCTGCGGCGGGCGCAATGCGGGTGCAGCTGCTGCCGGCGGCGGTCGGAAAAACACCGTATATTAATAAGGAAACAAGTATAAACATTTGAACTTTTCCTGCCGAATAAAAAATTAATTAAGATAATTAATAAAAATTTTTGCCTGGACGGAACTTTTCTGGCGTCAAGGCTGTCTAACTAAACAGATAACAAAGCGGGAAAGTATAATCTGCGGGCAGGAAATTATCTGTCCGCGGAGAATATGTATTACTTGTTGTCCGTTTTTCACGGCTGCAAGCTCGGGATTCAGCAGTATCCGAAGCTTTGAAGCAGTAAGATTCTCAACTATTACATAAAGGGGGTCGATAAAAAGGTTTTGCAAAGCGGTGGCTGAAGGGCTGTGCCCGGAGGCTGTCCAGGTTTTAAAAAATTTTTCAAGGAGGTAAGCAATTGAAAGCTAAAAGAAAAGCAGTATCAATTATGGTTACACTGTCCATGCTGCTCATGCTGCTGGTTCCGATTTCCACAGCATTTGCCGCAGCTACGGACAATACTGCAGTAACAATTCCCTACGTGCAGTCTGGCGAAGATGATCAGACCATGGGCGCGCTCAAAATTCGTGAAGACGATTCAAATTTCAGGGCACTCGGCGATTACGTCACGGTGGATCTCCCCAGTGGCGTTGAATATTCGGTCCGGCCCACTGATGCTAACATAGATGAGTATGTTGGCGGCACGGCTAACTTTGATTTTGTAACATCATCTGACAGCTCAATCACCATCGTAGTATACGGACAAGCCGCAACAGGCGAGATCATTTATTTCTACTATGGCGAAGATCAAGAAGGCGCTCTGCTTGACAGCACTGTGGACATCGACAGTGATGTAACCGGCGACATCTCGGTTTCAATCGACGCTGCCGGCACCACCATCACCTCCGAATCCGTCCGTGTGGCGCGCATAACTGAAGGCGACACCATCACCACCATCGCTGATGTTGAGGCGATCGCCCTTGACAGCACAGACGAAATCGAAACCATCAAGATCAAGGAAACCGTACCCGGCATTCTTGATCCCGGTGGGGAGGAGATAGTACTAGAACTGCCCAACGATTTCGAGTGGGTACTTGACGCAGGCTTAGTGGATATTTCCGCTACTGCCGGCTTAGAAGTGACTTTTGCGGATCTGGATGTTGACAATGACGATCCGGAAAAACTGCTCATCACAGTTGGCGGCACTGCGACTTCAGGCCAGGCTGGCTTCATCTCCATCTCAGGCCTGCAGATCATGGTTCCCGACGACGCTGACGAAGGCGACGTCGAAATGAACGTTGACGGCAACGAAGTCACCGAAGAAGACATCGTTGTTGCCACAGTCGGCGACTTCGGCTTCAAGGTCGACGTTGACGGCAGTGTGCCGAC
>CAYNIY010000038.1:0-2376 GCA_964397525.1 uncultured Eubacteriales bacterium | reverse complement strand
ACCGCATCCGGCGATGACGGCAAAGCGGAATTTGAAGAGTTCACCGTGAATATCGATGCTGACGCCCCTGAAGGCGACCTGGTCGTCAAGTTCAGCGGCAGCGCAGGCGTGGAAGGCGAACTGGTAATCGCCAAGGTTATCAAGCCCTTCACCGTAACTGCGGAAACACCGGAAGTATTCATCGGCCTGCAGGACCAGGCGGTTGGTGACATCACCATCACTGAAACCCAGGACGAAGCGATTGACGAAGACAAGTGGATCATCCTGAAAGCGCCTGCAGGCTTCACCTTCAAGGACAGCTATGACATCGAAGCGACTGAGCTTGAAATCGACAACGACGATGTCGACGGCCGCTACCTGGCCTTCCAGGTAATAGACCAGAGCAATAAAGAAGCCGGCGAAATCAAGATCACCAACCTCAACTTCAACGTTGACCGTACTATCCCTGTCGGCGACATCACATTCGAAGTATTTATGACCACCAGTGATGCCTTAGACGATAAAGATTTTGATGACGATTTCGATGCAGCCATCGACGATGAATGGTACGAGGACGTCACCGATGTCATCGTAGGCTATGTTATGAACCCGGCTCCCGGCGGCAAAGTGACCAACGCTGTATTCTGCATCGGTGCAACCACCTATACAGTAGACGGCAAGGAAATGACTGCTGACGTGGCTCCGTTCCTCAGCGGCGACCGCACCTTCCTGTCCATCCGGTTCCTGGCCAACGCCCTGGGCGTGGCGGATGCCAACATCAGCTGGAACCCGCTTGACAGCAGCGTCCTGATCATCAAGGGCGAGCGCGTTGTCAAGATGACCGTAGGCAGCACAGTAATGCTGGTTAACGGCGTGCCTGTAAATATGGACGTCGCCCCGCAGAACGTGGCCCCCGGCCGCGTAATGCTTCCCTTCCGCTATGCTTGCGAAGCTCTTGGCGCAAGCTGCACCTGGGATGCTGCAACCCAGTGTGTGACCGTGGTTTACCAATAGCAGTAAGCAGTTTAGCTGTAAAAGAATAAGTTCTGTGGAAGCCCGGGCCCCGTGCCCGGGCTTCCATGCTTTTTAAGGAAGCAAGGGGACGGTTCTCCTGCTTCCTTTTTTTAATTTGCTTGTTTAATTTCCGCTTTTTCTGTTATGATTGGTATTAAGAAAAAAGCTTGTAGTGATTTTAAACCATGTGATGGGGGGAGAGCCTTTGAAAAACAGGAGCATATTTTTGATTGCCGCGGTTATAATTCTTTTATCTGCGGTGATGTTTTTACCTGCCGGGCCGCTACTGGCCGCGGCTGCCGATGAGACGGACCTGGACGCCCCGTCCGGTGTGGCAGGAGAACTGTCGGTGGCAAAAATCATACCGCCCGCCGCTGTCTTTACAGTCGGCCTGGCTGAATTTGAAATAAGCGGCGTAAAAAACACCATGGATGTGGCTCCGTACATTAAAGACGACCGGGTTTTCCTGCCATTGCGCTACTTTGCCCGGGCTGTCGGGGTAACCGATGACAATATCACCTGGAACCGGGAAGGCCAGAGCGTCGAGATCAGAAAGGGCAGTACGGTTGTGAAGCTGGTCATCGGCAGTGATGTGATGACTTTGGGCAGCGCGCAGATCCGGATGGATACCAAGCCGGAAATTGCCGCTCCCGGCCGCACCATGCTGCCCCTGCGCTGGGCTGCCGAAGCTCTGGGCAGCGACGTATCCTGGGATGAGAAAACCAGACAGGTGAAAGTATTTACTGCCTTGGCCGGTTCTGCCCCGGCGTTGTCAGCGGCCGAAGATGATGCCGTCCTCAGCCTGGAAGAAGCCATCATCCTGGCGCAGAAGCATAACAGTGATCTCAAGCTGCAGCAGCTGAACCTCGATGTCACGAACGAACAGCTGGATGACCTGAGAGACAGCATCGAGCATGTGCCCGCGCCAAATGTATATGTGCCGGAAATATCAGCCGTCTATTCCGGTTACCTGTCGGTGGAGACCGGCGAACGCATCGCCAAAAGAGCCCTGGAAAACATGAGGCAGCAGCTGGTTGTCAGTGTCAAGGAACAGTATTACAATATTTTAAGCAGCAAGCGTGATCTTATCCAGGCGGAAACCGACCTCAAGTTAGCCCGGATCAAGCTGGCCCAGGCCAGGCTGAAGAAGCAGATCGGGATGAGTACCCAGGCTGAACTCCTGGGTATTGAAACAGAAATGCAGGGCGCCGTTGCCAGTCTCACCGCCGCGCAGAACGCCCTCGACCAGGGCTACACACAGCTGGCGGTTTTGATCGGCAGAAGCGATGTGCCGCGGCCCGAGCTGATTGATAATGCCTTTTTCGAAAAAGCAGAGTTCACCTCTCTGGAAGCCGTTACGGCCAAAGCCCTTTCCCGCAACTA
>CAYNIY010000037.1:9914-14185 GCA_964397525.1 uncultured Eubacteriales bacterium | reverse complement strand
GCGAGGTTTTATATTATTACAATGGAAGAAAACTTAAGGAAATATTAATAAAAACGAATTATAATATCTGTTAAGAAACTGTCTGCGGCGTCTGTTACGAGAAAAAGGACAGAAGGAGAGGCATGGATCAAAAAAAGTGTTTGATCGCTTTTTTGGTGCCTTTGGGCCTGATTATAGTGAGCGCCGTCATTGGCAGCATGCTCGAATCAAACGGGTTGCTGACAGAGGAGGTGATTGGCGCCGCAGGGGTTACCGCCGTAGTGCTGGTATATCTCGGGCTGTTCTTCGTGATGGCATTTGCGCTTGTGCCCCTGGCCATCAGGTTTTTCATCAACGGCCAGGCGCGGATCGGCAACAGCGGGCTCCCTGTCATCCAGTGGCTGCAGCAGAACGAGAAAAAAGTTGTTTATGGGGTGTGGGCTTTCTTTTTTATTGGGCTCTGCATTGCTATGCCTGCAGCGGTAAAGGGCGGTCTGTTTAAGTAGACCGTCGGGAAAACGATATAGTTGACTTTTGTAAAACGCGGCAGGTAGGAACCTTCACCAATTGCCTGGTTTTTATCGCATTTTAGGAAGGAGCAGCTAAATGAATAATCTTAAACGTTTGTTGTTTGTAACCGCTATATTTACATTGTTCACACTTATATTCAGCAGTGCAGCTTTTGCCTTGATTAAAATACCTGACAGCCCTTCGATAAAAACAACAATATTGCCCGCAGCGCCTACCGGCCTGGCGGCTGAAGACCTGGGGCCCAATTCCATCAGGCTGACTTGGGAGGACAACTCCGGCAACGAGTCCGGCTTCAGGATCGAGCGCGGGCTGGGCCTTAACAGCACCAGCTTTACACTGGTTACCGAGGTGGATGCCGACACCACTTCGTATACCAATACCGGGCTAAATTGTGGATACTATTATACATATAGGATTAGATCCTATAATAATTATGGAAATTCAGCTTACGCCGTATGCAATGCTGAGTCCGGCAGCTGCGCCCCCACCGCTCTAACAGCCAAAGCACTTTCCGACTCCGAGATCAAGCTCACCTGGGAAGACAACTCTGCTACTGAAAGATTCTTCAGGATCGAAAGGGGGGGTGTGATTGTCGGCCAGGTAAATCCCAATGTGGAGACATACACAGATACCGGCCTGTCTGCCCACAGAACATACAAATATAGAGTTGAGGCATATATCGGATTTATTGATTTTGATCACCCGGATGTAAGCATCGGCTATTCCAATGAGGCTACGGCCACCACCTTGTTTCAGGTCGCAGAGCCGGAAGCGCCTGCAGAACCTGAGGAACCAGCAGAACAGGAAACTGCCCCGGACCAGGACGATCCCGGGACAACTGAACCTGGCGGCCAGACTGTCATCCGCCTTTACATCGGCAGTAATGAGTACTATGTCAACGGCAGCCTGAAAGGCATGGACGCGGTGCCGGTGATCATGGAAGGCCGGACAATGCTGCCTATCCGCTATGTGGCTGAGCCGCTGGGAGCGGCCATGGGCTGGGACGCCGCGGAGCAGAAAGTGACCATTTCTATGGAAGGCAAGCTGCTTGAGCTGTGGATCGGCCGGAACCAGGCCAAAGTCAACGGCCAGGTCAAACGCCTCGATGATCTGAACGCGAGCGTTGCCCCTATTATCGTACCCCCGGGCAGAACCATGCTGCCCCTGCGCTTTATCGCCGAGAACCTCGGCTGCCAGGTGGGTTGGAACGCTCTCGCCCAGGAAGTGACGATCACCTACCCGGCGCCCTGATATGCCTGGAAGATGCTGTTGCCTCCCAAAAAATGTTGGAATTAAAATGCGGTTTTTTTACGTTTGCGCTCAATTAAATTAAATCTGTTTAAAAAGAGAGGAGTGGTATTATGGACAGAACCAAGCGTTTACTTCTGGCAGCCTGCGCGACTCTGGTGCTCATCCTGGTGTTTAGCGGCACAGCTCTGGCTGCAGCTCCCGGCGCCATTGCCCCGAAATCCTTTGACCCGCAGCCGGAACCACCGGGAATAATCAGTATATTTCTCAATGGAGACGAACTGGATTCGGACGTCGAGCCGATGATCATTAACGACCGCGCTTTTATGCCCATGCGGATAATTTTTGAAGCTATGGGAGCTGACGTGACCTGGGACGGCATAGAGCAGAGCGTGTTCGCCCGCAGGGGAGAGATGACAATTCAGTTATGGATTGGAAAAACGAATGCCCTTGTCAACGGATTGGCAGTACCGCTCGATGCGGCGCCCGTCATCTTTGCCGGCCGTACGATGGTCCCGGCGCGCTTTATCGGCGAGTCCTTTGGCTACAAGGTCAACTGGGACGGGGCGCGGCGCATGGTAGACATCAATTCCGCTGATGACGATGGGCTGGCGGACGGCCTTGGCAGTGAAGTGGAGTGGGACGACGGGATAGAACCTGGTTCGATTAGCAGCATCATAAAGCAGCCTGCTGTGCAAAAGATAAGAAGTTATACCCTGACCATGCGGGCGGAGCCGGCTGCGCTGCAGGAAAATGAAGTGGTGACCTTTGACGGCTATCTCACCTATACCACCGCATTATCGAACATCCCCAACGGGGCCGATGACAGCGGGATCACTATCTACAAGGTAACCGAGACAGATACCGGTGCCCTGCAAGCAGTGCTGGGCACAGCCATGACCGACAGCCAGGGATATTACTATTTTAAACTTGCTCCCTCTGAGACAGCAGCCTATTTCGCTGTCTATGAAAACGGCAGCGGCCAGGAGCTGGCCAGAAGCAGCCAGTATACTGTAACGGTTGAGAAAAAAATCTTCACTCCGATCAGGACAGATATTATTAAGAGCCTGAACAACTAAGCAGCACTGATACGGCCCGCCCCGGACATTACGGAGGCGGGTATTTTTCTTGCCGTTCGCAAAAACCGCGGAATTTGACATTGACGCCGGGGTTTTGTTAGAATATATTAATTCATGCAAGCCTTTTATCACGTGGTTGGTTACTGGTTATACGAGGAGGAATCATTATGAGCAGGCGGTTATTTACATCAGAGTCTGTCACAGAGGGGCACCCGGATAAGGTTGCTGACCAAATTGCGGACGCGGTACTGGACTCGATCTATGAAAAAGATCCATTTGCCCGTGTGGCCTGCGAAACCATGGTCGCAACCGGCCTGGTCCTGGTGGCTGGCCAGATTACCACTAATTGTTATGTCGATATACCAAAGGTTGTCCGGCAGACAGTTTGCGACATCGGTTACACCAGGGCAAAGTACGGTTTTGACTGTGAAACCTGCGCTGTCCTTACCTCTATCGACGAACAGTCCTGCGATATTGCCCAGGGTGTGGACCGGGCGCTGGAGACCAGGGAGTGCACAGAGGAAGTCGAAAAATATGATTTAATCGGCGCCGGCGACCAGGGCATGATGTTCGGATATGCTTCCAATGAGACGCCAGAGCTGATGCCGATGCCTATATCCATTGCCCATCGCCTGGCCAGGCGGCTGGCCGAGGTCCGGAAAAGCGGTTTGATCCCTTATTTGAGGCCGGACGGGAAAACTCAGGTAACAGTTGAGTACGAAAACGGGCGGCCCCTGCGTGTGGATACCATCGTAGTATCAACCCAACACTCTCCCGAGGTGAATCTGGCGGAAATCCGGGAAGATGTGATTAAAAATGTTATCGGGGCTGTTGTTCCGCCGGAATTTATAGACAAGGAAACACGATATTTTGTCAATCCCACCGGACGTTTTGTTATTGGCGGGCCACAGGGAGATACCGGGCTGACCGGCAGGAAGATCATCGTTGACACATATGGCGGTATGGCCAGGCACGGCGGTGGGTCATTCTCCGGGAAGGATCCGACGAAGGTCGACCGTTCGGCTACCTATGCCGCCCGTTACGTCGCCAAAAACATCGTGGCTGCCGGGCTGGCTGACAAGTGCGAGTTTCAGGTGGCTTACGCCATCGGGGTGGCGCACCCGGTCTCCATCATGGTTGATACATTCGGCACCGGTAAAATTGACGAGAAGCTGCTGGTGAAGCTGGTGAAAGAGCACTTCGACCTGCGTCCCGGCGCTATCATTGACGGATTGGGCCTGCGCCAACCCATCTTCAAGCAGGTGGCGGTATACGGGCACTTTGGCAGGAATGATCTGGACCTGTCGTGGGAGGCAACGGACAAGATCGACGCATTAAGAAAATCAGCAGGATTATAATCTGGCAAAGCGACAGCCGGGGGGAAACCCCCGGCTTCATTGATCAAGGAAGCAAAAAGAACGTCCCTCTGCTTCT
>CAYNIY010000037.1:0-9814 GCA_964397525.1 uncultured Eubacteriales bacterium | reverse complement strand
AAGGAAGCAAAAAGAACGTCCCTCTGCTTCTTTTATAGCGGCCACACCAGCAGGATCACTGGTATGGAAACGGCAGCGACAACAATGCTCAGGGGCAGGCCCATCTGCCAGTAATCACCGAACCTGTAGCCCCCTGGTCCCAGCACCAGGGTGTTGGACTGGTGGCCAATCGGGGTGAGAAAGGCGCTCGAGGCGCTGACCGCCACGCACATTAAAAACGGGTCCGCGGAAACACCGATGCCCACGGCGGTGTCAATGGCAATGGGGGCCATCAGCACTGCTGCCGCAGCATTGTTAACAATGTTTGTCAGCAGCATTGTCATTATGAAAACAATGGCCAGGGACACCCACGGCTGCATTTGACCGGAGACAGTCAGGAGGGTGTGGGCAATCAGCTGGGCACTGCCGGTGCTTTCAAGTGCCTGGCTGAATGGGATCATCGCACCCAGCAGAACAATGATCGGCCAGTCGATGCTTTCATAAGCGTCTTTGAGGGAGATTGAACCGGCAAGCACCATGATCACAGCAGCGCCTATGAAGGCTACCTCAACAGGCAGCCAGCCGGCTGCAGTGAAAACCAGGGCTGCCGCGAAAAGGGCTATAGTGAAGACAGCCCGGCGCGGCCTGTCAATTTGAATGCCTCTTTCGGCAAGCGGCAGGCAGCCCAGTACCGGCCGCGCACTGTTTAATATTTCGGATCGTCCCTGCAGCAGCAGGATATCGCCGGCACGCAGGATTGTTTTGCTGATTCTTGCTTGCAAACAGCTGCCCTGACGGGCAACCGCAAGCAGATTGATTCCATAGTTCTGCCGCAGTTTCAAGCTGCATGCTGATTGACCTTCCAGGAGGGAATCGGCCATCACCACAACCTCCAGGACGCAGGTTTCGTCCAACCGCAGTTCTTTATCCGGGATCTTTTTGCTCCCAACGAGCTCAAAACCCGCTGAATTCAACAATAACTGCAGGTCTTGCATCCCAGCTCTGATCATAAGCACGTTGTTGGATTGCAAAACCAAGCCGGCAGGAGGATCCTGCTGCAGCTGTCCTCCCTGTATGACGCCCGTCACAAGTATGCTGCCATCGGTTATCTTCTCCACCTCGCCCAGGCTTTTACCAACCATTGTCGATTTTCCCGGTATCATTAGCTCGGTATTATAATCATTGACAGCAAACAATTCTTCTCTGGATACCGGGCTCTTTCTCTTTGGAATAAGGCGCCATCCTGCCAGGGCAATAAAAACCAACCCGGCAGCGGTGACTGTTGCTCCTACCGGCATAAAGTCGAACATGCGAAAAGGGGCAGCGGCGGTTGTCTGTGCCCTGAACAAGGCGATTATGATGTTGGGAGGAGTGCCGATTAACGTTGTCAGACCCCCTAAAAGCGAGCCGAAAGCCATCGGCATCAGGAAGATCGATGGAGGATTTCCTGTTTTACGGGCCATGCGGAGGGCTACGGGCAGGAACAGGGCCAGCGCGCCGATGTTGTTCATAAACCCGGAGCAGAGTGCTACCAAAAAAGTTAAAGCTGCGACCATTGCGGCAGGATTGTCCCCGATCCGGGAGAGCAGCCCGACAGCAGAATCAACCACACCAGTATTCAGAATAGCGCGGCTGATTACCAGCACAGCAGCTACCGTAATCACCGCGGGATGCCCAAAACCAGAGAAAACCTGGCCGCCGGGTACTATTCCGGCAACAGCGACAACCAGCAGGGCGGTAAGCGCAACGAGATCATAGCGCCACCTTCCTGAAATAAACAGGAAAAGTGCAGCTATGAGGGTGCTAAAAACAACCCACTGCTCTAAAGTAAGCATGTTAAACCCTCCATTTATATAATTATATAAGATTTTTGGCGCCAGTTGTTGAATTATTGACTGAAAGCCGTCCCCTTAGTCTCAGAAGGTAAAATCCAATTTTTGTCGAAGTAAAATTTACCAGTTTAATTGAGGTGAAAAACATGCGGGCGAAACAGGGCGCACTCCACATCATCTATACCTGGATAGTCGCGGGGCTGGCTGTCTGGCAGCTGGCTGTCCTGCTGCCTGCGCTGGAGCTTGACAGCATCCGCGAGCTGCTGGTGCTCGTCCTGCTGGGCGTGATGGCCGAATGCCTAGCGGTGCCCTTTACCTACGGCCGGCTTTCCGGCGCTTTTGTTTTGGTCCTTTCAACATTCCTGATCTACGGCCCGGCTGCCGCAGCCTGGGTGAGCGGCCTGGCCACAATGTTCGGACAGGGCATCGCCAACCGCGGCAACCCGGTACGCACAGTCCTTTTCAACGCCGGCCAGTATGTGCTGGCGTTGGTAGTAGCTGACTGGTTGTTCAGGATCAGCGGCGGCCTCCCCGGCCTGCTGCAGCCCGCCAACATCCTGCCCCTGCTCGTTTTTACAGCAGTGTACATTGCAGTCAACCATATCCTGGTTTATATTTACCTGCTGCCGAACAGGCACAGCATGGCCGGGCGCACTTCCTGGCTGGAGAGTATCAAGTGGGATCTGCTGACTTATCTCTTTGCTGTCCCGCTGGGCCTGCTGATCGCCATGATATATGGTTATATCGGGCTGACAGGAATACTGCTGCTGTTTTTCTCCATCCTGGCCCTCCAGCTGATTCTTCGTTTCTACGTTCGTCTCCAGGTGACCAACAGGGAATTGACCGCTTTCTATAAAGTTGCTAAAATTCTTGAAGGCAAACCTGACAATGTAAAAATAATGGAACAAATCCTGGAAAATGCCATGAAGGCAGTACCCTTCAGCACTGGCGTGGCTTACCTTTGCCCGGAGGAGGGGCCGCCCCACCTGCCAGTCGCTGTAACAGGGCCTTATTCGAAAGAACTCATGGCTACCGCTGTCCAGCCGGGTGAGGGGGTTGTCGGGCTTGCCCTGGAGAGCAGGGAACCGGAAATCATCTTTGACACCAAGACACACGCCCTGGCCAAGGACGAGCAGGGTTTATGCCAGGTGCTGCGTTCCCTGATCATTATCCCGATGTTTTCCGGCGGTGAGCCGCTGGGAGTGATTGTCCTTGGTGAAAAGCGGCCCATGGTTTTTGAGGATAAGCATCTGCACATCATGACCGTCCTGGCGGGCCAGGCAGCGGTTAACCTGGAGAACTATGTGCTCAAACGCCGGCTGAGCCAGGCGCTTTCCATGGACACGCTGACCGGGCTGCAAAATTATGACTCTTTTTCCGCCAGCGCCGCCGAGATGTGTGAAAGCTCTCTGGCGGAAGAGTCGCCATTAGGGTTGATCTTAGTGAACATAGACCGTTTTAAAATATTCAACCAGCGCTACGGCCGTGAGGCGGGGGAAATGGTGCTGGTGGAGCTGGCAACCTTAATCAGCAGCAGTGTGCGCAAGGGCGACGCGGCAGCGCGCTATGGCGGTGACGAGTTTGCCATGCTGCTGCCCAGGGCTGGCGGCACGCGCCTGACCGACCTGGCGGAAACCTTGTTGAAAAGGATCCGCAGCCAGGTATTCCTCCAGGGCGAAGGCAGATCAGCCAGAATCACAGTGAGTATCGGCATGGCTGAGTTCCCCCGGGACGCCGGCGATCCGCCGGGCCTGATCACGGCTGCGCAGAAGGCGCTGGACAAGGCCAAGGAAAACGGCGGCGACAGGGCGGTGCCTGCCGCGCTGCCCCTTGTTGACTGGAGCCAGAACTGATCTCAGTTTAGACACACAGGTCACCGATCGGTCCAACAGAAGGATGAAAAGCAATTATTTATATCATTCTAACAATAGTGAAGAATACTGGTGTAAGATCCTTCGCTGCGCTCAGGATAACATTACAGGACGATTTTACGGACGATAACACTGGATGATAACACTGGATAACATTGCAGGATGACGTTTAAGGACGATATTAATTGAAAATGTTTTTAGTATAGAAATATCATGATCATACCCCGGAGGTCTGCTGTTTTGCTTTCTCTTTGGAAAGAACTGCTCAACATTGTATTCCCGCCGTCTGCGGACTGTCCTTTTTGCGGCGGTGCGCGGCAGGGGAAAGATTTATGCGGCCCCTGTCTCAACGAAATCAGGGGCTACAACGAGGAAATTTATTGCAGCCGGTGCGGGCGCTTTACCGGGAAAGGTTCAGTCATTCCTAAAGCTGCCGGCCATTTTTGTTACACCTGCCGCAAACAGGACTGGCCTTTTGAGCAGGTCCGGGCTGCCGGGCCTTACGAGGGTGTTTTAAAGGAAGCGATTCACCGCTTCAAGTACCTCGGCCGCCGTGGCATTTCACCCTACCTGGCTGGATTGATGGCCGAAACAATATCCCAGGAGCCATTGTTTACCGCAGTTGACCTGCTTCTGCCGGTGCCGCTCGCGGATGAAAAGCTTCGCGCCAGGGGCTTCAATCAGGCTGCCCTGCTGGCGGAAGAAATCGGCCGCCTGCTCCAGGTGCCCATATCCGGCCGGGTGCTGCTCAAGGACTATGAGACCAGCGCCCAGGCAGGGCTGACCAGGACCGCGCGTGAGAGCAACCTGAGCGGCGTCTTCCGGGTAGCAAACACCAATGCCGTTCAGGGCAAAAACATCATGATCATCGATGATGTCTTCACCACCGGGTGCACCATGTCGACGGCGGCACTTGCTTTGCGCGATGCTGGAGCCAGACATGTGTTCGGCCTGACCGCAGCCGCTGGAAGGTATTTTTAATCCTCATACAAAAATCGTGCCAGTGTTTTACAGTATTTGGCACGGAAAATTTCCGGAAAATATTTTACCCACATTAAAAACTCTCGTTTTATAAGTTATTAACAGCGTTATCCACATTATCCACAGGAATTTCTGAGGATCAACAGCTCCAAAAGGAATTTTTCGACATAGTTGGACATATAAAAAGCGCTTATAATATTAATACTGTATACACAATTCATAAATGAAACCTACTACGGGAAGCCGGACCGGCAGTTGCTGTCCCGCGAATGCTTGACAAGCTCAACCCGCTTATGATAACATTTTGATACGCGATTTCATGGTACCCAAGATCATGTTTTTAGGAGGTATGCTTGTGTTTGGCAAGGTAAAATGGTTTAACCAGGAGAAGGGCTACGGATTTATCGAGAGAGATGACGGTGGGGACGTTTTTGTGCACTTCTCGGCGATTCAGGAAGAGGGCTTCAAGACCCTGGCCGAGGGGCAGAGGGTTGAATTCGATATCGTCGAAGGCGCCCGGGGGCCGCAGGCGGCCAACGTGACAAAAGTATAAATTAGAAATACCCCAGCACAGCCTGGGGTATTTAAATGTAAAATGGTTTATGCAGGATTTTGTGTTGTTAACGGGAATTATAGGATTAGAATAGATATCATGGAAGGAGTGTTCGTATGAAAGTACAGATCCGCGGCAGAAACATGGAAGTATCCGATGCCCTGAAGGATTATATAACCAAAAGGCTGGGAAAACTCGATAGATATATTGATAATTTAGGAGAAGCACAGGTTGCCGTTTCTTTTGTGAAAGGTTTTCATCGTATCGAAGTGACCATCCCCATCAACGGGATGATTTTAAGAGGGGAAGAAAGCACTGAAGATATAAATGCCTCTGCTGATCTGGTGGTGGAAAAGCTCGAAAAACAAATTGAGAAGTATAAAGGCAAGCTGCAGAAAAGGGGCGCCAGGTATGTAGGTGAGGCAAGGGCAGCGGCGTCAGTCACTGCTGAAGAAGAAACGCCCCGCATCATGCGGACCAAGCGTTTCGCCTATAAGCCCATGCCGGTGGACGAGGCTGTGCTGCAGATGAACCTGCTGGGTCATAATTTTTTCGTGTTCGCCAACGCGGAAACAGACCTGGTCAATGTCGTCTACAAGCGCAAGGACGGCAATTACGGCCTGATTGAACCCGAATTTTAGAATTACAGCAATGATAGGGCGCCGCGATTTACTGCAGGCGCCTTTTTTTATGCCCGGACAGCGTCTGCCGGCCATCTCTGGCAAATTGTGCCATAATTGACGGTATAATCGAAAGTACAGTATAATATATCGTGGTAAAGAGTTTGTATTTCCAGTACAAATTGATGAGGTGTAAAAACAAATGCTCGGGTTTATAAAAAACTGGCTTGATGATAACGCCCGCGAAGTGAAAAAACTACAGCGCCATGTCGATGAGATCAATAATTTGGAACCAGAGATAAAAGCCCTGTCCGAGGCAGAGCTCAAGGGCATGACCGCAGTCTTCAGGGAGCGTCTTGACAATGGCGAAGAACTTGACGATCTCCTGCCGGAAGCATTTGCGGTGGTGCGCGAGGCTTCACAAAGGGTCACGGGCATGCGGCATTTTGACGTCCAGCTCATGGGCGGGATGATCCTGCACCAGGGCCGCATCGCGGAGATGAAAACAGGTGAAGGCAAAACGCTGGTGGCCACCCTGCCGGTTTACCTCAATGCCCTGACCGGCAGAGGGGTTCACGTAGTCACGGTCAACGATTACCTGGCCCGCCGGGACAGTGAGTGGATGGGCCGCATATACAGCTACCTGGGCTTGAGCGTCGGGCTGATCGTGCACGGCCTGGACTGGGAAGAGAAAAAACAGGCCTACGGCTCTGATGTGACCTATGGTACCAATAACGAATTTGGCTTTGACTACCTGCGGGACAACATGGCTCACCACCCCAGCCAGCTTGTGCAGCGCGAGATGAACTACGCCATTGTTGACGAGGTGGACAGTATCCTCATCGATGAGGCCCGGACGCCGCTGATTATATCCGGCCAGGCTGCCAAGTCAAACGATCTCTACAATACATTTGCAAAAATCGTGCCCCGCCTGACCCCGGAGGCAGATTATACCACAGACGAAAAAACGCATACCGTCGCCATCACCGAGTCCGGCGTGGCCAAGGTGGAAAAAGCGATCGGTGTGCAAAACCTTTACGATGACAAAAACATTGAGCTCACCCACCACCTGAACCAGGCCCTCAAGGCGAATGCCCTGATGAAAAGGGACCGGGACTACGTGGTCAAAGACGGCCAGGTGATCATTGTGGACGAGTTCACGGGCAGGCTGATGTTCGGCCGGCGGTACAGCGAAGGGCTGCACCAGGCGATCGAGGCCAAGGAAAATGTGAAAATCGAAAGGGAGTCCCAGACCCTGGCCACGATCACCTTCCAGAATTATTTCCGGATGTACGACAAGCTGGCCGGTATGACCGGCACGGCCGAAACCGAGGAGCAGGAATTTAAAAAGATATACGGTCTGGATGTGGTGGTCATTCCTACCAACATGCCGTTGATCCGCGTTGATGCGCCGGACGTGATTTACAAGACCGAACAAGCCAAGTTCCGGGCGGTAGTAAATGAGATTGCGGCCCGGCACGCCAAGGGACAGCCGGTGCTGGTAGGCACCATCTCCATTGAAAAATCCGAAGTGTTAAGCAGCATGCTCAAGAAAAAAGGTGTGACCCACCAGGTGCTGAACGCCAAGTACCACGACAAGGAAGCTGAAATCGTGGCCCAGGCCGGTCGCTACGGCGCGGTGACCATTGCTACCAACATGGCCGGCCGCGGCACTGACATCCTTCTGGGCGGCAACCCGGAATTTCTTGCCCGCCAGGAAATGCGGCGGGAGATCCAGCAGCAGCAGCCACCCGGGGAAGAAACTGAGATCACGGCTGAGGCCGAAAAAGACCTCTTGCAGCCCCTGATGAAAAAGCACCGCCAGCAGACGGAAGACGATCATGCCAGGGTAGTTGAACTGGGCGGTCTGCATATTATAGGCACTGAGCGGCACGAGAGCCGCCGTATCGACAACCAGCTGCGTGGCCGCTGCGGCCGCCAGGGGGATCCCGGCTCCAGCCAGTTTTACAGCTCCCTGGAAGACGACCTGATGCGTCTTTTCGGCTCTGACAATATCGCGGGAATCATGGAACGCCTGGGGATTGAAGAGGACATGCCCATTGAACACGCCATGATTTCCAAATCTATCGAAACCGCCCAGAAGCGGGTGGAGAACCGCAACTTTGATATCCGCAAGCACGTGCTGCAGTACGATGATGTGATGAACCAGCAGCGGGAGCTGATCTACAGGCAGCGGCGCCAGGTCCTGACCGGTGACAGCCTGAAAGATGACATCCTGGAGATGATCGACGCCACCGCGGAGCGGGCGGTCGCTACTTACGCGCCGGAGGGTGTCCATCCGGAAGAATGGGACTTTCACAGCCTCCTGGAACACGCAGAGCAGCTGTTTTTGCCGAACCACAAGCTGGAGCAGGCTGACCTTGAGGACATGGGCCGCGGCGAGCTGGCAGAATTCCTCACCGAAAAAGCGCACGAAGCGTATGAGGTCAGGGAGCAGGAGCTGAGCCCGGACACTATGCGCCAGGTCGAACGGGCCGTGATGCTGCGCGTCGTGGACGACAAGTGGATGGACCACCTGGACGCCATGGACCAGCTGCGGGAAGGTATCAGCCTCCGTGCTTACGGGCAGAAGGACCCCCTTATTGAATATAAATTTGAGGGTTATGAAATGTTCCAGAACATGATCAATACCATTCAGGACGAAGTGGTACGCTACATTTTCCGGGTTAGTCTGGTCCAGCCCGAACAGCAGCAGCGCCAGGTGGTGGAAAACCGCTACGCCGAAGAAGGCGCCAAACAGCCCGCCCGCAAAGACAGCCGGGTTGGCCGCAACGATCCCTGCCCGTGCGGCAGCGGCAAGAAATACAAGAAGTGCTGCGGCCGGGGAGAAACAGTATAAAGTTTAAGATGAAGGAATGATGATCTTTGTATGCAGATTTAAAAAGAGAGCTCGAGCCGCTTGGCAAAAGAATTGAAGATTTGAGGGTTTCTCTTTGACATAGCCGGCAAAGAAGAAGAAATTGGCAGGCTGGAGAAACAAATGCTGGACTGCGGATTTTGGGACAGCCAGGGTACAGCGCAGAAAATACTCCAGCGGGTATCAAGCCTGCGCGAACCAGTATCAGTTTTTATGGACCTGGCGAAAAAATACGAGGAACTGAACTTCCTGGTTGAACTGGGCCAGGAGGAAGAGGACGAAGCCCTGGCTGCCGAGGCGAGAAAAGGCCTGGCTGAAGCCTCCCGTCTGGTGGATGAAGTGGAACTGGCGGTGCTGCTCAACGGACCTTATGACCGGGGCAGCGCCATCATGGCCCTTCACGCGGGCGCCGGCGGCACCGAAGCCCAGGACTGGGTGGAAATGCTGCTGCGCATGTACGGCCGCTGGGCGGAGCGCCACCGCTTCAAAATCGAGATACTGGACATGCTGCCCGGTGATGAGGCCGGGATTAAAAGCGCCACGATCGAGGTCATAGGCCCCAATGCCTACGGGTACCTGATCGCAGAAAAAGGAGTGCACCGCCTGGTGCGCATCTCTCCCTTTGACACTGCCGGGCGGCGGCACACGTCTTTCGCTTCCGTTGATGTCCTGCCCGAAGTGGAAGAAGGCGTGGAGGTGCAGATCGACCAGGAAGATTTGAAAATTGACACCTTCCGTTCCAGCGGCGCCGGCGGCCAGCACGTCAACAAGACAGACTCGGCAGTGCGGATCACCCACCTGCCCACCGGCATCGTGGTCGCCTGCCAGAACGAACGCTCCCAGCTCTCCAACCGGCTGGCAGCTATGAAAATGCTCAAGGCCAAGCTGGTTGACCTTGAACTGCGCAAAAAAGAAGCCGATATCGCGGCGCTGCGCAGTGACCAGCAGGAAATCGCCTGGGGCAGCCAGATCCGCTCTTATGTATTTCATCCCTACAGCATGGTGAAGGACCACCGCACCGGTTATGAAATGGGAAACATCAGCGCTGTGATGGATGGGGATATTGATAATTTTATCTCAGCCTACCTGAAAGAAAAAGC
>CAYNIY010000036.1:12674-14444 GCA_964397525.1 uncultured Eubacteriales bacterium | reverse complement strand
CAGATCTGACAATCACGGGCGTTGGGGTGAACCAAACCAGGAGCGGGATCATCGAAGTCCTGGAAATGATGGGGGCAGATATTGAGGCAATAAACCTCAGGGAAGACGGCGGAGAACCTGTCGCGGATCTGCGCGTGCGTTATGCGGGCAGGCTGCGCGGCGTTAGTATCGGAGGAGAAATAATTCCGCGTCTGATTGATGAAATACCAATACTGGCAGTCGCCGCCGCGCTGGCGGAAGGAGAAACAGAAATCCGTGACGCGGCCGAGCTGAAAGTTAAGGAGAGCAACCGTATTGCCACTGCAGCAAGGCTGCTGTCCGGTTTTGGGACTGCTGTAGAAGAACTGCCTGACGGGCTGCTGATCAGAGGCGGAAGTATGCTTAAGGGATGCCTTTGCGAGTGTCAGGGAGACCATCGTATAGCTATGGCCGCCGCTATTGCCGGCTTGCTGGCTGAAGATAAAACAGTGGTGCGGGGAGCGGAGTGCATCGATGTTTCGTTTCCTGGTTTCAGTGAAATATTGGCTGGATTGTCATGAAAATAAAGGAAAAATAATTTACAGTGTCGAAAATATTTTTTTACAGTAAATGTTTTGTGATCTATCATGGCATTCAGGAGTGTGGCAATGAATTCAAGACCATACGTAGCAATAGATGGTCCGGCAGGCGCCGGCAAGAGCACAGTAGCGAAGATGGTGGCAAAAAAGCTTGGTTATACCTATATAGATACCGGAGCCATGTACCGTGCGGTGACACTGACAGCACTGCGGGAAGGCACTGACTTAAATAACCACCTGAGTTTAAGCAAACTGGCAGATAAATCGACGATTGTACTTTTGCCCAACGGGGACAAAGGCCTGAAGGTATTATTGAATGGTGAAGATGTATCAGAAGAAATACGGTGCCAGGAGGTAACGAATAATGTTTCCCTGGTGGCGATGGTGCCGGGGGTAAGAAAACGCCTGGTTGAGCTGCAGAGAGCAATGGCGCAGCAAGGTGGAGTGGTGATGGAGGGGCGCGATATCGGGACGGTAGTTTTACCTGATGCGCCGGTAAAGATATTCCTGACCGCTTCATACCAGGAAAGGGCAAGGAGAAGAAGGGAAGAGCTTGCGGCTAAAGGTAAAATCATAGATCAGGACCAGATGGAAAAAGAAATTCAGGCCAGGGATCAGATCGATTCCACCCGTGAAGTTGATCCCCTCACTCCGGCAGCTGATGCGGTGATGATCGACAGCACGTCTTTTTCAGCTGAAGAAGTAGTTGATATGATCATGTCATTGGTTTTAGCGCAGAGCAGGCGGCCATGATTTACCGGCTGTTTAAGTTTCTGGCCAGGATGACATTGACAGTGGTCAGGCGTTGGGATGTGCAGGGGAGGGAGAAACTTCCCGCCAGCGGCGGTATAGTACTGGTGGCAAACCATATCAGTTATTGGGATCCGGTGGCTATAATCTGTGCTTTCAACCGGAAAGTGCATTTTATGGCCAAGGCGGAGCTTTTTAATATTCCTGTGCTTAGCACTATATTGAAAATCGCCGGTTCTTTTCCGGTGCGGCGTGATATATCAGACCGCAGCGCCATCAGGACCGCAGTCAAACTTCTCGAAGAAGGAGAAGTTGTAGGTGTTTTTCCTGAGGGAACCAGGAGCCATACCGGAGAACTGCTCAAGCCAAATCTTGGCGCAGCGATGATTGCCGCCAGGGTTGGCGTGCCAATGATTCCTGTTGCTGTAATCGGAACCAGGGGTGTAATTGGCAGGATAAAAGT
>CAYNIY010000036.1:8794-12574 GCA_964397525.1 uncultured Eubacteriales bacterium | reverse complement strand
TGATCAAGATGGATTAATAAAGCAAATTGAAAGCAAATGAGCGATTCTTTTAATACTCGTTGAGTGGTGTTATAATGAGAGTTCAGGTGTCTGCAAAAGCCGGCTTTTGCTTCGGTGTCAAGAGGGCTATAGAGATGGCCACTGATACCGTGCGCAATAAAGAAGGCCCAATTTTCACCCTTGGGCCTCTGATTCACAATCCACAGGTAGTTGCATCCCTGGAAAAAATGGGCGTCAAGGTAATTAATGATTTAGAAGATATTAAAAAAGGAACCCTTATCATCAGATCCCATGGTGTGAGCCCTGAGTTGATTGATCAAGCCAGGGAACTGGGTTTGGATATTGTAGATGCTACCTGTCCTTTTGTGCGCAGGGCGCAGAACCTGGCCCGGGAACTTAGTGAGCAGGGCATGCAGGTTGTAGTTGTCGGCGACAGGGATCACCCGGAAGTCCAGGGGATAGTGGGCTGGACGAATGGCAAGGCTTTGGTTGTGGAGAACCCGGCAGAGGCGGCTCTTTTAGATAACGAGGCTGAATATGGAATCATAGCCCAAACTACACAGATGCTGGATAACTTCGATGCTATTGTAGATGTTATCCGGAGTAAAGGGGTTGTTTTAAAGGTCTGCAACACCATCTGCAGCGCTACCAACCAGAGGCAGCAAGCCGCGCTGGAGCTTGCCCGGAATGTCGGTGTGATGATTGTGGTTGGAGGCGCCAACAGCGCCAACACGAGAAAACTGGCGAGCATCTGCCGCAAGTCCGGTACTGCCACTTATCTCATTGAGACAGCGGATGAACTGGATCCAGCCTGGTTTCAGGGAGTTAAGACAGCAGGGTTGACAGCGGGTGCGTCCACACCGGACTGGATTATAGAGGAGGTAAGGAGACGTATGAGTGAGTTTGAGGACCTGAAAGAAGAGGAACAAGGACAGGAGCAAAATCAGGAAAAAGAATTAGAACAAGAGCAGGAAAAAGAGCCTGAAAAAGAAGCAGAAAAAGAGCAAGAACAAGAACCAGAAAAAGAACAGGAACAGGAAGAGACCATGGAAGGCTCTGTAGATGTAAAGTCAGTCCATCCCGGCGATATAATCACTGGCACCGTAGTTTACATAGGACCGGATGAAGTTATGGTGGATATTGGGGCTAAGTCTGAGGGCGTTATCCCGATCAGGGAACTGTCCTGTTACGAAGTAAATTCCCCCCAGGATGTTGTTAAAATAGGGGATGAAATAGAAGTATGTGTATTGACTTCGGAAGATGATGAAGGCAGGCTGATCCTTTCCAAGGAAAAGGCCGATGCTGAAAAAGCCTGGCTTAAGCTGGAAGAAGCTATGAACACAGGTGAGCCGGTTGAGGGGATTGTCAGGGATGTTGTTAAGGGCGGCCTGCTCGTAGATATCGGTGTGCGCGCCTTCCTGCCGGCATCGCTGGTTGAAAGAGGTTACGTGGAAGACCTTTCGAAATACCTCGGACAGACCATTTCCGCCAGAGTTATTGAGATGAACCAAGGCAGGAAAAAGGTGATCCTGTCCCGCAAAGCATTAATGGAAGAAGAATATGACCGGCTTCGCCAGGAAATGCTGGATAGCCTGGAGGAAGGTCAGGTAATTAAAGGAATAGTCCGCCGTTTGACCCAGTTCGGTTCATTTGTTGATATTGGCGGGGTTGACGGGCTTCTGCATATATCAGAAATGTCATGGCACCGCATCGGCCACCCGTCGGAAGTGGTCAAGGTCAGCGATGAAATTGAGGTTAAGGTCCTGAGGATTGACAGGGAAAAGGAAAAGATTTCCCTTGGCTTGAAGCAGGTCCTGCCAAACCCGTGGGATACTGTTGAGCAGAGCTACCCCGTTGATTCTGTGATCACGGCAAAAGTTGTGAGGCTTGCCCCGTTTGGCGCCTTTCTGCAGCTGGAACCCGGTGTGGAAGGATTGGTCCACATATCGCACCTGGCAGACCGGCATATTGCCAAGCCGGATGAGGTTGTAACCGAGGGAGAAGAGGTCAGCGTCAAAGTATTAAGCATAGATACTGCTGAAAAGCGTATCCGCCTGTCGATTAGGGAGGTCACGAGGGATAAGCAGGAGCGTGAGTACCGTGAAGACAAGGCAGAAAAAGTAAAAGAGCCTGATGATGTTATAACCATAGGCGACATGGTTGGGAACCTTTTTGGGAAAAAAGAAGAAGAGTAGATAATAGCGATAGTAAACGGGGATATACCCCTTGTAAGTGCGGCTTTTTGACGCACAACACGGTCGGTTTAAACCGATCCTACAACGCCAGGGGGTAATGTCTCCGATTTTTTTAGACAGTTGTCAGGATAAAAGCGGGAGGAACTCCCATGAAAAGCAGCGGCCTGAGAATATTTACTGTGGAAAAGGGAAGCATCGCGGATGAGATGGGACTTCAAACCGGCGATCGGATAACAGCGATAAACAGCGAGCCGGTGAGGGATATTATTGACTTTCGCTACCTGGAAGCCGATGAAATGTTATCTGTTGACATAAAAAAAGCTGGCGGAGAGGAATGGATCCTGGAGGTAGAAAAGGATTTTGACCAGGACCTCGGAATTGATTTCGGTCCAGGCGGGTTTGGGCCGACCATCCGCTGTATCAACAAGTGTGTTTTTTGTTTTGTCGATCAGATGCCGCCGGGCATGCGCAAGACATTGTATGTTAAGGATGATGACTACCGCCTTTCATTTTGGAGCGGCAATTTTATTACGCTTACTAATCTCGGCAAAAACCAGCTGAAAAGGATAGCCAGGCAGCGGCTCAGCCCCCTGTTTATATCGGTCCACACAACTAACCCTGTCCTGAGAGAGAAGATGCTGGGAAACAGCAGGGCGGGATTGATTATGGAGCAGCTGCGCTACCTGGCGGATGCCGGTATAGAAATACATGCGCAGGCAGTGCTGTGCCCCGGACTTAACGATAAAAAGGAGCTGGCAAGGACAGTGTCGGACCTTGCCGCTTTATGGCCTGCTGTAAAATCGCTGGCAGTTGTACCGGTAGGGCTGACCCGGTTCAGGGAAACCCTGTATCCTCTTGATTTGTTTACACGGAAAACCGCCCGTGAACTCGTCTGCTGGGTTAGTGCCCGGCAGGAGGAATTTATTGATACCTTTGGACACCCTTTTATTTTTGCTTCAGACGAGTTTTACCATCTGGCTGGTAAAACGATACCCGATGCAAAAAGATACGATGGTTTCCCCCAGGTTGAAAACGGCGTGGGCCTGACACGCATATTTATGGACGAATGGGCTGAGACAGAGAGCGGACTGCCAGACCAGGTACCGAAACAAAAAGTTGTCCTGCTGACAGGACTGCTCGGAAAAAACATCCTGAAACCGGTAGCAGCTGGGTTAAATAAAATAAAAGGTTTGCGAGTCAAAGTCAAAGCTGTTGAAAACAACTACTTCGGCAAACAGGTTACAGCAACTGGACTGGTGACCGGCAGTGATATCCTGGCCCAGATCCAGCCTGGTGACTGTGGTGACATGTTGCTGCTTCCTTCTGCAATGCTTAAAGCAGAGGAAGCGGTTTTTCTGGACAACCTTAGCCTGGAAGCACTGGCTGAGAAATTGAAAGTGAAGGTGGCAGTTGTCACAGGCCCGAGACAACTGGCTGACGTCCTGATAAAAGGGCCGCAAAGTGCAAAAATATTTATTGATCAAAGCATCTGATATCTGAACAGTCAGTAATGAAGGGATGCGAGAGACAAAATAAGATCCTTCGCTGCGCTCAGGATGACAACGTGTGGACAGCAGGGACAGGT
>CAYNIY010000036.1:0-8694 GCA_964397525.1 uncultured Eubacteriales bacterium | reverse complement strand
AAATAAGATCCTTCGCTGCGCTCAGGATGACAACGTGTGGACAGCAGGGACAGGTACCTTGTCCACAAGCCGCACTATGGTCGGATGAGTGGACACAGGGAGTGGACACAGGGACAGGTACCTTGTCCACATGCCGCACATGGTCGGATGAATCCGACCCTAGACCCGGCTGGGCCGGTGCTGTTAATATAAGGGGGTGGTCAGGTGACGAAGCCGGTGGTGGCTATAGTGGGTCGGCCGAATGTTGGCAAATCAACGCTGTTTAATCGAATCGTGGGCGGCCGGGTGGCCATTGTGGAGAGCCAGCCGGGTGTGACCAGGGACCGCCTGTACCTGGATGCGGAATGGGCTGGCCGCAGCTTTGTCCTGGTTGACACCGGCGGGTTGGATTTCCAGGAGAGCGGCGAAATAATTGAGGGTGTGCACCGGCAGGTGGAGCAGGCTATTAACGAGGCGGATGCTGTAGTGTTTGTAGTGGACGCCAGAGCTGGGCTGAATCCGGACGATGAAGAAGTAGCTGCAATCATCCGGCGTTCCGGCAAACCTGTCGTCATTGCTGCCAATAAGGTAGAGGACTTTGATTTTAAAGCTGATATGTATGATTTCTATCGCCTGGGCCTCGGTGATCCGATACCTGTATCGGCAGCACAGGGATTGAATACCGGTGACCTGCTTGATAAAATTGTGGCGCTGCTGCAGACAGTCCCTGAGGAAGAATATTCTCCTGATGTGATAAAAATCGCTGTAATTGGGCGGCCGAATGTGGGCAAATCATCTCTTGTCAATGCCATCCTGGGTGAAGAACGGGTCATCGTCAGTGACATCCCCGGTACAACCAGAGACGCCATAGATACTATATTTGTACTGGGAGGCAAGCATTATGTCATTATAGACACAGCTGGTTTGCGCCGTAGGAGCAGGATCGAAGAGCCAACGGAAAAGTACAGTGTGATCCGAACACTGAGAGCCGTAGACAGGTGCGATGTGGTCCTGGTGCTGCTTGATGCCTCCACGGGAGTGACCGAACAGGATAAGCGCATTGCGGGTTATGCGCATGATGCCGGCAAAGCTTCGGTACTGGTGGTTAATAAGTGGGATCTGGTTGAAAAAGATGAAAAAACAATAAACCGGCATACTGAAAATATCCGGCAGGAACTGGTATTTATGAAGTATGCGCCGTTGATCTTCATCTCGGCCACTACCGGCAAGCGTGTTGCCAAAGTACTTGAGCTGGTTGATTTTGTCGCTGAACAGCACGCCACGCGTATTGCTACTCCGGATTTGAACAACCTGATCAAGGAAGCAACTATGCAGACCCCGCCCCCGACAGACAAGACCAGAAGGCTTAAGATACTATACGTTACCCAGGCGGGAGTAAGGCCGCCTAAATTTGTAATTTTCGTAAATGATCCCGAGTTGATGCATTTTTCTTACCTGCGCTACCTGGAAAACCAGATCCGGGCAGCATATGGCTTTGAAGGAACGCCGATCCGTTTTTCTCTGCGTAAAAGGACCAGTGAGAAACGTGATACCTAAGCGCGCTGCATCTGCGGCTTTTAGCACGCATTTGGTTTAAGGGAGAGGAATATGAATAATTACTGGGTTATTACTGCCGGCTATTTTATAGGCGCCATACCGTTCAGCTATATCGTGGGGCGTTTGTGGGCCGGGATAGATATCCGCCAATATGGCAGCGGCAATGTAGGGATGACAAATGTCTGGCGCAATGCCGGTCCGGTGGCCGGCCTGCTGGCGTTTGCCGGAGATTATGGCAAAGGCGTGCTGGGCATATTGCTGGCCAGGCATTATGGCACTGACATGGTTGTGGCGCTGACCGGGGCAGCGATACTGGCCGGTCACAGCTGGCCCGTATTTCTCGGGTTTAAGGGGGGCAAGCTGGTTGCCACTGGTGTAGGTGTAATCACGGCAATATCACTTCCGGTAGGTATAATTACAATGCTGATCTGGCTGGCGGTGGCAGGATTATCGAGGTATGTATCACTTGCCTCCATCACAGCAGTTGTAGCTATCCCATTTCTGATGCTTGCCTATCATCTGGAACTTCCATACCTGCTGTTGGGCTTTTTTGCCGCTGTATTTGTTGTATACAAACATATTCCTAATATAAAAAGGTTATTAAATGGGAAAGAACCCAAGATCGTCTTCAAGAAATTTTAACGGAGGTTTGGCTGGTGAGTAAAATAATCGGCATTCTCGGCGCCGGAAGCTGGGCAACGGCTATTTCTGTCATCCTGGCAAAAAAGGGTTACACGGTAAAGATGTGGTCAATCCAGCCGGAACAGGTCAGGGAAATCAGTGAAACCAGGATAAACAAAAGCTATTTGCCTGGAGTGGTTATTCCGCCCGGTGTTGAGGCCCTAACTGACCTTGAACAGACGATATGCGGCACTGAAGCGGTAGTGTTCGCTGTTCCCTCACACGCTTTCCGTGGGGTAGTGCGCAAGGCGGCCTCATACATACCAGATCATGCCATCATGGTAAATGTTGCCAAGGGCATTGAGGAAGACAGCCTCTGCCGGTTATCACAGGTTTTTACCCAGGAAACCGCTCCGGAAATGTCCCGCAGATACGTGGTCCTGTCCGGTCCCAGTCATGCGGAAGAAGTGGGCAGGCTGGTCCCGACTGCAGTTGTCGCGGCATCATCAAATATGGAAAGCGCGGAATATGTTCAGGATTTGTTCATGTGCGAGTGTTTCAGGGTTTACACCAATCCCGATGTGATCGGGATTGAACTGGGAGGCGCCCTGAAAAACATCATCGCCCTGGGCACAGGGATCGCAGACGGTCTTGGTTATGGAGACAATACAAAGGCGGCCTTGATGACCAGGGGGCTGGCTGAAATGTCCCGCATTGGCATGGCTTTGGGAGCCAGCCCGCTGACCTTCGCGGGTTTGGCTGGTGTGGGAGATTTGATTGTGACCTGTACCAGTATGCACAGCCGCAACCGCCGGGCCGGGATCGCAATCGGTAAGGGTAAGACAGTTGATGAGGCACTGGCTGAGGTAAAGATGGTGGTTGAGGGGGTCCGTACCACCCGTGCCGCCAGAGCGCTGGCACAGAATTTGGGTGTGGAGATCCCCATTACCGAACAGATCCACCAGGTGTTGTTTGAAGGCCTGGCGCCCGGTATTGCGGTGAAAAAACTTATGACCAGGGGAAAGACCCGCGAGATGGAGGAAGTGGCTCTTGCCGCTGCCGCTCTGGGTAAGATACAGCTGAAATAATCATGTGCAAATGCTATAATGACTTGAGGTCCTGGTTTTAAAGGGGGAAGTATTTGTGTCGCAAAGAGAAATTGGTGTTGGCCTGCTGGGCATGGGCACTGTCGGGCGCGGTGTTTATCGCATTTTAAATGATAATAAAATAATCATCGAGAAAAGAGCAGGCGTCCCTATTGCAATTAAAAAAGTGCTGGTACGGGATACTGCAAAGAACCGGGACATTGAAATTCCCGATGGCCTGCTGACCACTAATATTGATGATATCCTGGATGATCCGGACATCGATATCGTTGTTGAACTGCTTGGCGGCATCAGACCGGCTTTGGAATATTCACTGCGGGCGCTGGGTAAAAACAAGAGCCTGGTTACCGCCAACAAGGATATGATTGCGCTGCACGGGCAGGAGCTGTTTGCCGCGGCGGAGGCAGTCAGGCGGGATTTATTCTTTGAAGGCAGCGTCGCCGGCGGGATCCCTATTATCAGGCCGCTGAAAGAGTGCCTTGCAGCCAACCGGATCACCCGGGTGATCGGCATCATCAACGGGACTACCAACTACATGCTGACGAGGATGACCAAGGAAGGGCTTGGTTTCCGGCAGGCGCTGGAAGAAGCTCAGGCTTTGGGCTACGCCGAGGCTGATCCAAGCGCTGATGTGGAAGGCTATGATGCAGCCCGAAAGCTGGCTATTCTCGCTTCTATCGCGTTTAACACCAGGATTCCTCTTGAGCAAGTATATGTTGAAGGAGTTACCAAAATAACTGCCGAAGATATAGCTTACGCTGCAAATCTTAATTATGTGATCAAGCTGTTGGGGATCGCCAGAGAGAGTGCAGAGGGTGTCGAAGTGAGGGTTCACCCGACTCTGCTGCCGAAAAACCATCCCCTGGCATCGGTCAATGATGTTTTTAACGCCATTTTTGTCACCGGAGATGCTGTCGGAGACGTCATGTTTTATGGCCGGGGCGCTGGTGAAATGCCAACTGCGAGCGCTGTTGCAGCTGATGTCATGAATGCAGCCCGCAATTTGAATAATGACTGTCCCGGAATGACAGGCTGCACTTGTTTTGAAGAGAAACAGATTAAAGCAATGGGCCTGACTGCTACTGAATATTATATCCGTATCGATGTGGCCGATAAACCAGGTGTGCTGGCTAGTATCGCTTACATTTTTGGCAATAACAATGTCAGCTTGGCTTCTGTGATCCAGCATACTTCCGGGAAGTCAGCGGAACTAGTGCTGATTACGCATGAAGTTTTTGAGCAAAACCTGCAGACAGCGCTTAAGGGGATCAAAGAACTGCCGGTAGTGAATGAAATATCGAATGTAATCAGGGTTGAAGGAGTTTAACAGGAGGATTGCCTGTGATGATCCGAGTGCAGGTTCCGGCAACCACGGCAAACTTGGGCCCTGGTTTTGATTGCCTTGGTATGGCCCTTGAAATACATAATATAATTGAAATAATTCCGGCCCCACGCGGCTTGGCGATAGAGGTATGCGGTGATGGCGCGGCTGAAATCCCCAGGGATGAGAACAACCTGGTATTTCAGTCTGCAAGACGTGTTTTTCAGCTGGTGGGCATTCCGATGCCGGGATTAAAGATCAGGCTGATCAATCAGATCCCCACGGCACGCGGATTAGGCAGCAGTACCTCGGCAATTGTCGGGGGGATAATTGCCGCAAACATACTTTCCGGAGGAAAATTATCAGCAAAAGACATGATCACCCTGGCCAGCTCCATCGAAGGCCACCCGGACAACGTGGCGCCGGCAATGCTGGGCGGCATTGTGGTATCAATCGATGCTGAAGGTGAAATAAGGTATTTGAAGATAGAGCCGCCTGCCGGTTTGAAAGGTGTTGTGGCGGTTCCTGATTTTAACCTGGTTACCAAAACCTCAAGAGAGGCGATACCGGCTCAGGTGCTGTTTCAGGACGCTGTGTTTAATGTGGGGCGTGTGGCCCTGCTGGTAGCTGCTCTGCAGCAGGGTGATTTAAGCCTGCTGGGTGCAGCGATGGAAGACCGGCTACACCAGTCTTTTCGGGCGCCCCTTATTCCGGGGCTGAAAAAAGTGCTGGCCGCAGCCAAACTTGCAGGAGCCCGCGGGGTCACCCTGAGCGGGTCAGGGCCTTCAGTGATTGCCTTTGCTGATTCAAATTTCGATCTCATCGCCAGGGTGATGCGTGAGACTTTCCAGCAGAACGGGATCAAATCCAGGGTGCTGATTTTGAAACCGAGCCCCATAGGCGCCAGGGCGCTTGAAGTAAAATAAGCTCTAATTAATATCACAGTGTTTCTGTAGAAAGCAGGAGAATGTCATGTTAGTAGTACAAAAATACGGCGGCAGTTCTGTAGCTAATCCTGAGCGGATCCGCCGTGTGGCCCGGCGGGCTGCTGCTGTAAGGGATGAAGGTCATAAAATCGCGGTTGTTGTATCGGCGATGGGTGATACTACTGATGAACTTGTAGGTCTGGTTAAGGAAATAACAGACTCACCGGAGGAAAGGGAACTGGATATGCTGCTGTCAACAGGCGAGCAGGTATCAATCGCTCTATTGGCTATGGCTATCAGTGAGATCGGCAGGCCTGTTATTTCTTTAACCGGCGCACAGGCTGGGATAAAAACCGACAGCGTACACACCAAGGCCCGAATATCTAATATAGATACCAGTCGAATCCAAAAAGAGTTTTCCCGGAATAATATTGTCGTGGTAGCAGGTTTCCAGGGAGTTGACCAGTCCGGCAATATCACTACCCTGGGCAGGGGAGGATCCGACACTACCGCTGTAGCTCTCGCGGTGGCTTTGAAGGCTGATTTGTGTGAAATATATACTGATGTGGACGGGGTTTACACCACTGACCCGCGTATGGTTCCCGAGGCGCGAAAGCTGGATATGATTTCATATGATGAAATGCTGGAACTGGCTAACCTGGGAGCGGCAGTCCTCCATCCACGCGCAGTTGAGCTGGCGATGAAGTATAAAATGCCTCTCGTCGTCCGTTCAAGCTTTAATGACAATCCCGGAACGTTGGTCAGGGAGGTAAGTAAAATGGAAAAATCGCAAGTTGTAACCGGCGTCGTTTGTGACTATAATGTTGCCAAAATCGGGCTTTTTAATGTGATGGACAAGCCGGGTATTGCTTTTACCCTGTTTAAAGCACTGGCAGATGAAAAAATAAATGTGGATATGATCATCCAGAGCGCTATGCGTGATGACAGGAATGATATATCTTTTACCTGTTCCAAGGGAGATTTGAAAAAAGCGCTTGCTGTTGTTGACAGGCTGCAGCCTGTTATTGGCGCTGACGGTTACACCTTTGGTGACGGTGTAGCTAAAGTATCCATTGTAGGCGCAGGTATGGTCAGCAACCCCGGCGTAGCGGCTGAAATGTTCGAGGTAATGTTTAAAGAAGGCATTAACCTGGAGATGATCAGCACTTCAGAGATCAAAGTGTCCTGCATTATCAGGACGGAGGATTCAGAAAAGGCAGTCCGGGCTCTGCATAAAAAATTTAACCTGGCTAAAATAAATAATTAACGCTAATTATACTAAACCAAGAGGAATTGGTTTGTAGTGGAAAGAGTCAAAATATACGGTAAATGGCATATATTGCTGGCGTTGTTGACTGGTGTAATCATGGGGCCGCTCGATGCCAGCATCGTTTATATTGCCATGCCCTCAATAGCACAGCATTTCAGCGTTGACCCGCAAACAGTCGGCTGGGTGTCGATGTCTTACCTGCTGGTAATGGGCAGTTTTCTCCTCGCCTTTGGCCGTCTGGGAGATATGTTTGGTTTCAGGAGGCTGTATTTAACCGGCCTCTTGCTTTTTGTTACGGCATCCGCATTCTGCGGGCTGGCTCCCAGCCTGGGCTGGCTGATTTCCTTACGCGCGCTGCAGGCGCTCGGAGCCGGCTTAACCATGGCTATGGCTCCGGCTATTACCACCGCAACGTTTCCGCCTGAGGAGCGGGGCAAAGCCCTGGGGATTACCGGCATGGCGGTAGCCCTGGGTTTAGCGCTGGGGCCCAGCATAGGCGGGCTGCTGGTTGAAATATATGACTGGCGGCTGATTTTCTATGTCAACATTCCGATAGGCATTGTCGCATATTTCTGGTGTTTGAAGGTGCTGCCTGACAAGGTAAGGGAGGAACAAAAGAAATTCGACTGGCAGGGAGCTGTGCTGGGTTTTGCCGCACTGTCCACCATGCTGTTTTTTGCCAGCAGGGGGCAGGCGGTAAACTGGTCATGGCCGGTGCTGCTGACCGGGATAATGTCCCTGATTCTGCTGGCAGGGTTTATTTTTGTAGAAAAACGCGTATCCGATCCCATGCTTGATTTAAATTTATTTAAAAGCAGGGTGTTTTCAGCGGGGTGCTATACGTCGCTGCTTAATTTTATGACGCAGTATATTATAGTTTTCATGACCCCCTTTTTACTGCAGGAGCTCATGGGTTATACCGCCGGGCAGGCAGGCGCGATGATGACGGCATTTCCGCTCACGGTACTGGTTGTGGCGCCTGTCTCAGGAGCGCTGTCCGATAGGATCGGCCAGAGGGGACTGGCTTTTACCGGCTCGCTGTTGTGTACGCTGGCTGCTGTAGCCCTGTCAACCCTGGAACGGTACGCCTCTCCGCTGGATGTAGCCTGGCGGCTGAGTCTCTTTGGCATGGGTACCGGTATGTTCCAGTCCCCGATTACAAGTGCTGTCATGGGTTCCGTGCCGAAGTTTCGCTTGGGGATCGCCGCGGGTGTATTATCTACTACCAGGAATATTGGCATGGTCCTGGGAATTGCCGCCGGAGGAGCGGTATTGGCGGTACGACAGGCTTTTTATTCCGGACAGGCAGATGCTTACCTGTTTGGATTAAAGGATGCATATATGGCAGCTTTTTTACTTTCATTGGTATGCACAGTGGCTACCCTGCTGCTGGCGCCGCAGCCTCATGAAATTGAGGAGATAGTAAAATAATTGGCTTTAAGGGGGGTATTAAGTGGTTGTCGCGAAAGAATTGATGAACACCGATGTCTATGCGATACAATCCGATCAGAGTGTTTTTGAATTACTGAAACTTTTCGAAGAAAAAAAGGTCAGCGGTGTGCCGGTGGTGGATAAAAAAAATCTGCTTGTCGGCATCATCACAATTGGTGATGTGCTGAGCAGAATCCATAAACCCCTGCCATTTTTTGATGCGATGATTTATATAGCGGTTTTGGATACTGATGCCATTATCATGGGTGAAATATATGATGTATTGGAAAAACCCGTGTCTGAGCTGATGACCAGGAAGGTGATCACAGTTACCAAAGACACAGGTTTTGCTGATGTGGCTAAACTATTAAGCAGGTATAAATTTAAAAAGCTGCCGGTTGTAGATGGGAAAATGCTGATCGGCGTTGTCAGCCGCGGCGAGGTGGTCAGGTATTTCATCAGAGAATACCTGCAAAAAAGAAA
>CAYNIY010000035.1:12135-14982 GCA_964397525.1 uncultured Eubacteriales bacterium | reverse complement strand
GGGACGTTCTTTTTGCTTCCTTTTTGTATTTGGGACAGAGGGGACAGGTACCTTGTCCACAAGCTATTGCTATCGCCCACCAAAATTAGATACTGCAGTTGCTGAAGGGATCATTATCTCTGTTGTTTTTTTGTGTCATTCTGAGCAGAGCGAAGAATCTTATATATGATTACAGAAATCCAGGGACAAGGTACCTGTCCCTCTGTCCATTCCTGTGATTTTTAGTAAAGGGGTGCTATAGGGAAGGGAAGATCATGGATATAGTCGAATATCATTTGGAATTAACAAAGAATATTTATAAAGAATATTTATTGTTTTAGGCGCAGTTATGGCTTGGTGTTGATTGATGTGGATGTGGGAGAAGGGAACATTATGCTGAGAACAATAATCTGGTTCATATATTTTTGGTGTTATCTTATTATCATCCTGCCTAATTTGATAAGAGTGAGGGCTCTGCACCGCGCCAAAAAAATTGAGCAGAGAGATCTTGAGGTAGATCGAATCGTAAAAAAATGGGCAAAGTCCCTGGTTAACTTAAGCGGCTCCAAAGTTATTGTGACGGGAGAGGAGCATGTACCAAACCAGGGGGGAGTCGTTTTTATCAGCAACCACCAGGGCAACTTTGATATCCCGATATTATTGGGTTACATCAATAAGCCCAAAGCTTTTATAGCCAAGAAGGAACTAAAGAAATTACCGCTGATCAGCAGTTGGATGTATTATATGAACTGTGTTTTTATTGACAGGAGCAATGCCCGTGCCGGGTTAAGGGCTATACAGGAAGGGGTTGCCTTTCTGAAACAGGGCTATTCCCAGATAATATTCCCCGAAGGCACCAGGAGCCGGGGGGAGCAATTAGGAGAATTCAAGCCCGGCAGTTTCAAACTTGCTACTAAGGCGGGCGTGCCCATTGTGCCGGTAACCATAAACGGATCCTATAAGATCATGGAAGCCAACGGCGGGCTGATCAAGCCGGCTGTTGTAAAGATGTGTATTTCTGAGCCGATCCCCACCGCAGGCCTGAGCAAAGAAGAAACCGAACAGCTGCCGGAAAAAGTCAGAAATATCATCACCCTGCAGCTCAAGTAGTGGGACAAGGAACCTGTCCCTGCTTTCCTTGATTAAAATAAATTATAAAGGATTGACCTATAATCGCCGACTTTTAAGGAGTTGGCTTTTTTAATTTATATGATAAGAAGGATTAAAGATTGAAGAAGAATCATTTTATACCAATAGTGCTTTTATTGATTATGTCTGTTTTGCTTCTGATTAGTGTAAAAGCTTATGCGCAAAATACACTCGAGAGTTCTGTATCAACAGGACCTGATGTCGTGGAAGCTGGACCTCCCGTATTAGTGATCCCCGGCGATAAAGCTGCTGATGTAGGGATACCGCTGCAGTTTTCCCTGAGCACTGTTGGACCTGATTCAGAGCTCTTCAATTATTTTGCCACCGGAATGCCCAAAGGAGCCGTTTTCGATCCTGTTACCCGGACGTTCAGCTGGACACCGGCCCCTGACCAAATGGGAAACTATACTGTGAGCTTCCATGTAACCGACTGGAAATTAACGGACACTAAAAGCGCAAACATCAAAGTTAAAAAACGCAGCGGTTCTGATTGGTGTTCTGTTTATCCGTGCAGTGCGAGTATCAGCAGTCTGAATTCCGCCTTCGCCTCATCCTTGAGGGGATTTCTGAATGCCCTGGGCTCGCCGAATTACATAATACTGGAGACGTGGAGATCTGAAGAAAGAAATTGGCTGATGTATTATTCCTGGAAAATTGCCAGGGAAGGCCTGGATCCTTCAGCTGTTCCCCAAAATGATAAAATTGATATTAATTGGGTCCATGATGATCTAAACTCATCAATAAACGCGGCGGCGGAGATGGTCAAATGTTTCAAATTGGATGTCAGGCCGGGCTTAAAAAGTTACCATGTAACCAGAAACGCAGTTGACATGTTTATATTTTGGAACGCATCTGAAACAAATCCAAAAATTATATTCGATAATAACGGCAATAAGTATACCTTCACCAAATCAAAGAGCGCTTCAGCACCCCCGGACGCAACCCTGAGAAAAATAGCCGCATCATATGGCGTAAGGTATCCCGGATATGTGATTAACGGCACGGAAGACGTCGTCCACTGGGAGTATTAAGGGACAGGGGGGACAGGTACCTTGTCCACTCGCTCCCGTCGCAGCCCGCCAAAAAAAGCAGCAGCGTTGGAGATAACCTCAATGCTGTTGCTTTTTATTAAATAGACATCCAGATATTAATAACAGATAGTATAATAGACTTGAGCGACAAGGAACCTGCCCTCTCAAGGGAAACCAAACAAAAGGATGATGAATGATGGGCCTATTAAGTGGAAAACCGGAAAACAGCACAAAAGATATCCCTGCGGTATGCAATATGAAACTGGAGCGTTATCTTGGAACCTGGTATGAAATTGCCAGGTTGCCTCATTCGTTTGAAAGAGGTCTCGATAATGTAACCGCGACTTATAATCTTAGAAGTGATAAGAAAATAGAAGTAATAAATGCTGGCTCCAAAAACGGGGAGAGTAGTATGGCAAAAGCAACCGCGTGGATCCCGGATAAAAGCTGTACCGGTAAACTGCTTGTCAGTTTCTTCTGGCCGATTAAAGGCGAGTACAATATTATAAAACTTGATGAAGAAAATTATCGCTATGCTGTAGTCACAAGCAGTACAAAGAACTATCTGTGGATTTTGAGCAGGGAACCCCGGATCAGCGATACGCTATATGATGATTTAATCGCATTTACAGCTGCCTATGGATTTGATACCTCAAAGATAATTAAAGTCAAACAAAATGAGGCTTAG
>CAYNIY010000035.1:8143-12035 GCA_964397525.1 uncultured Eubacteriales bacterium | reverse complement strand
TGCCTATGGATTTGATACCTCAAAGATAATTAAAGTCAAACAAAATGAGGCTTAGCTTCCACAGGGAAGCAGGGGGACGGTTCTTTTGCTTCGCTAGGTGGACAGGGGGGACAGGTACCTTGTCCACTCGCTCCCTTCAAAGCCTGTCAAAAATAAAAACAGCGCTGGAGATAACCTCCGGCGCTGCTGCTTTTTTCAACTTGACATCCGGATATTAGCAAGAAATAGTTTAAACAGGCTGGAGAGACGAGGTACCTGTCCCTACCTGGCAAAAAGGGACAAGGTACCTGTCCCTCTTGTCCCACCTCTTGTCCCACTCCCTGGCAAAAAGGGACAAGGTACCTGTCCCTCTTGTCCCACTTGCTTTACCTGTCCCTCTTGTCCCACTTGCCTTACAGCAGATGTTCCAATCCCTTTTCTTTCAATGCCTGCACGACTCTTTTGATCTCCTGCACCCGGCTTTTGTGACAGACCAGCAGGCTGTCCTGGTCGTTGATAATGATCAGGTCGTCGACCCCTACCAATGCCACGGTCCTTTCCTCTGAGACCACATAGGTGTTAGCCGTATCCAGCATAACGCCTTCCCCCAGCAGGACGTTGCCCAGCTCATCCTTTGCCGCATACCTATCCAGGGCGGCCCAGTTGCCAATGTCGTCCCAGCCGAAGTCGCAGGGAATCAGCAGGACATTGTCCGCGTGTTCCATCAGGCCGTAATCGACAGAAACCCTCGGCAGCACCGCGTAAACCGCTTCCAGCGTTTTTGTGTAGGCGTCTGTGTCCAGCCTGCTTTCAATGTCTTGCAGGCCCGCGGCCAGCTGTGGGATATATTTGTCGATCATGGAGCGGATCAGGTCGATCCGCCAGACAAACATGCCGCTGTTCCAGAAGTAGTCGCCGCTGGACAGGAATTCCAGGGCGCGTTCATAATTCGGTTTTTCCATAAACTGCAGCGCTTTGTAGGTGGAGATGCCGCCGGTGACGCCCTCCAGCTCGCCGCGATGGATATAGCCGTAACCGGTTTCGGGGCTGCGGGGGGTAATGCCCAGCGTGACGACATTGTCGCCCTGCGCTGCGGCAGTGACGGCGCTCCACAGCACTTTCTGAAATTCGCCGACGTTGCCGATGTAGTGGTCGGCTGGCAGGACGATCATCACCTCCTGGGGATTTTTCCTCCCCAGGATCATAGCGGCCAGCCCGATAGCGGCGGCCGTATCCCGCCCGAAAGGTTCGACAATGACGTTTTCTGCAGGCAGAGACGGGACCTGCTCCAGGATGATGTCCTTGAAATCAGCAGCGGCTACAACATATGTGTCCGTTATCCCGATCAGGCCTTCGAGCCTTTCCACGGTCAGCTGCAGCATGGATTTTTCACCGATCAGGTTCAAAAATTGCTTCGGCCTGGCCATTCTGCTCCGCGGCCAGAAGCGTTCTCCCCGGCCGCCGGCCATTATAACTGCGAGAGGCATGGCAATCCCTCCTTTTTCCATTTAATTAATTATACCATACCGGACGGAGGTATTTCCCGGCATTAACAAGAATTAATAATGGTGTTTAATTATTTAAATTTGGATACTGATAATTCTGGCGGAGGTTGGAAATGATCAAAATAGCCATGCTTTCTCCCATAGCTTGGAGGACGCCCCCAGTTGGCTACGGTCCCTGGGAGCGGGTGGTGTCCCTGCTGACCGAAGGGCTTGTTGCAAAAGGAATTGACGTCACCTTGTTCGCCACGGCCAACTCCGTGACGCGGGGTAAGCTGCACGCTATCGTTGCTGCGCCCTACGAAGAGGACAAGACCATAGATCCCAAAGTCTGGGAGTGCCTGCATATATCAGAGGTGTTTGAAAGAGCGGGGGATTTCGATTTAATCCACAATCACTTTGATTTCCTGCCCCTTTCTTATTCAGGCCTGACTGACACCCCGGTGCTGTCCACCATCCACGGGTTTTCATCACCGAAAATCCTGCCTGTATATAGAAAATACAACAAAAAGACCTATTACGTATCAATCAGCGACGCTGACCGCTCGCCGGAGCTTGACTATATCGATACCGTCTACCACGGGATCGACCTGGAAAACTTTACATTTCAGGAAATACCGGAAGACTACCTGCTGTTTTTCGGCCGCATTCACCACGACAAGGGCGCCGCGGCGGCTATTCAAATAGCTGCCGAGACCGGGATGAAGCTGATCCTGGCCGGGGTGATCCAGGACCATGATTATTACAGGTCAGAGGTCGAGCCCCATCTCGACAACGAAAGGATCAGATATGTGGGTGTCGCGGGGCCGGAGTTGAGAGACAAGCTGCTGGGCGGAGCGAGGGCGCTGCTCCACCCGATCAATTTCAATGAGCCCTTCGGGCTTTCCGTAGTGGAGGCTAATGCCTGCGGCACTCCTGTTGTGGCATACAGCAAGGGCTCCATGCCGGAGCTCATCGAAAACGGGGTCAACGGTTTCCTGGTCAGCGACATTAATGCCGCGGCAGAAGCAGTGCGCAGCCTGGCGGCGATATCCCGCCGCAAATGCAGGCAGACAGTGGAGCAAAGGTTTTCCAGGGAACGCATGGTGGATGATTACATCAAAGTCTACCAAAAAATCATTGGTGTGGACAAGGTACCTGTCCCTCTTGTCCCCGGTACTGTTTGAGAAGAAGAGGATGAGAAGCATAAATGTCATCCTGAGGGTAAGCGAAGGATCTCAAACCAAGATTCTTCACTGGCGTTCAGAATGACAAGAAGAAAGTATTTTATACTTTGTTAAGGATGACAATTACTTGAAGCCTATTTTCAGGGAGAAAGGGGGATTTGCGATGATCTCAAAGAGGGAGCCGGTTGTCAAGCGGTACGCCGGGAATCCAATCCTGACCAGGGAAGATGTGCCCTACCCTGTGGCCACGGTCCACAACGCGGGTGTTGTTAAGGCAAACGGCCTTTATACGATGCTGTTTCGCTCGCACCTACTGAACGGCCGCTCCATCCTGGGCCTGGCGGAAAGCACAGACGGCTATTCTTTTAAAGTGCGGCCCGAGCCTTTCATGGTCCCGGCGCGGGAAGGGGTTTTCGGTGAGTACGAGGAGTACGGTGTTGAAGACGCGCGCATCTGCCACATCGACGGTGAGTTTCTGATCACCTACAGCGCCTATTCCAGGCACGGGGTGAGGATCGGCCTGGCCAGGACCAAAGACTTTGCTTCCGTCGAGCGGGTTGCCCTGATCACGCAGGTGGACCGGCGCAACATAGCGATATTCCCGCAGAAATTCGGCGGGCGTTATGTCCGGCTGGACCGACCCCATTCTGAAATCAGCCCCTGGTCGATGTGGATTTCCTACTCGCCGGACCTCATCCACTGGGGAGACTCGCGGGTTGTTGTGAAACCGGTTGTCTACCACTGGGATGAAATGAAAATAGGGCCCGGCGCCACGCCTTTCAGGACAGAAAGCGGCTGGCTGAATATTTACCACGGAGTTTTTGACACGATGGACGGGGCTGTTTACAGGCTGGGTGTGATCCTGCACGATTTGAACGATCCATCGCGCATCCTGGGAGTAGCTGACAATTGGATTCTCCAGCCGGAAGACCAGTGGGAGATCACGGGTTATGTGCACAACGTGGTCTTTACCTGCGGCGCAGTCCCGGAAGAGGACGGCACGGTGAAGATTTACTGGGGCGGGGCGGATAAAGTGATGTGTGTTGGCACAGCTCTGATCAGCGACCTTGTCGCCATGTGCCTGGAAAACCAGAGGAGCCCGCTGTAAGCTGCAGGCTCAAGGCTGACGCGGCTTGAATGCCCTGCCGTGCCGCCAAGCGGTTGTCTCAATGCTTAATTCAGTATATAATTTTAAGGATAGTGAAAAATCCGGGGTGAGATCCTTCGCTGCGCTCAGGATGACAA
>CAYNIY010000035.1:4983-8043 GCA_964397525.1 uncultured Eubacteriales bacterium | reverse complement strand
AAAAATTACAGTAATGAGAGGGGAATATTATTTGCATCGCAGGGGAATAAATCCTTGTTTTATCAGTTCGTATATTCCAAAAGAGTGTGGGATTGCTACATTTACGCACAATTTATTTACTGCTTACCAAAATCAGTATGCCTCAGCCGGGAGAATTGTTGCGGTAAATGGAGTTATCCAGGGTAAATATCCAGCAGAGGTCGATTTCGTCTTCGATAAGAATAAAGAATCAAATTACACCACGGCCGCCGCGCGCATCAATGAATCTGACCTGCAGGTGGTTAACCTGCAGCATGAATTTGGCCTGTTCGGCGGACCGGAGGGCCGTCATATTGCCCGACTGCTGGAAAAGCTGAAAAAACCGGTCGTCACAACTGTCCACACGGTACTGCAGCAGCCCACCCTGGGCTATTATACCTCCCTCATTGAGGTTATCCAACGATCCCAGCGGGTAGTTGTAATGAGCAACAAGGCCATAGAAATCCTCAGAGAGGTTTACTATGTGCCCCCCGAAAAAATAGTGATGATTCCGCATGGCGTGCCTGACCTTCCTTTTGTCGAGACGGAGCCTTTCAAAAAGGAACTGGGCCTGGAAGGCCGCTTTGTGCTGCTTTCCTTTGGCCTGCTGAGCCCCGGGAAAGGATTTGAGCTGGTCCTGGAAGCCCTGCCCGAAGTAGTCCGCAGTCACCCGGATCTGCTGTACATTATCCTGGGGAAAACCCATCCGGAAGTGGCCAGGATCCACGGAGAAAGATACCGGGAAAGCCTGCAAAAACTGGTGCATGAATATAAACTGGAAAACAATGTGCTGTTTATTGATAAATTCGCGACTAATGAAGAGCTGTACAACTACATCTGTGCTTCCGATGTGTATATTACCCCTTATCACTCCCAGGAGCAGATTACCAGCGGAACGATGGCTTATGCCGTGGCGCTGGGCAAAGTGGTGGTCTCCACCCCCTACCGTTACGCCGAGGAAGTGCTGGCTGAAGACCGCGGCTACCTGGTGCCCTTCAATAACCCGAAAGCGCTGGCCGGGACTCTGGGTGGGATCTTGTCTCACCGGGAAGGCATGCAGAAGACCCGCCTGGCTGCTTATGCATACGGGCGCTCGATGATCTGGCCCCGGGTGGCCGAATTGTATCACGGTTTGTTTGAAGAAGTGCACAAGGAATTCCTGCTGAATAAACTGCATAAAGTCAGCGTAATCTACAAGAGCCGCCAGGATTACCTGAGAAGCCGGAACATCTACCGGATGTTTTATAATCTGACTGACGATACCGGCATCTTCCAGCATGCCACGTACGGTATTCCTGCCTTGAAGCACGGCTATTCCGCCGATGATGTGGGGCGGGCGCTGGGGATTATTGTCAAGGTTGCCCGCTTTGACAATGAGGCTGGCTGTTATGAATTGGCGAAAAAATACCTGGCCTTTCTTCTTTATGTTCAGAAAGAGGATGGGCGGTTCCATAATTTCGTCGGGTATGACCGGCGGATTTTAGATGAAGACGGTGGTGATGACACCTTTGGCCGCGTTCTGATGGGTTTGGGGCGCGCTATCGCCTTCAGCACAGACCCGTCTGTGGTTATTCTGGCCAAAGAGATGTTCGACCGGGCCATAGCCGGCAGGCAAACGGACCTGCCGCTGTCCAAATATACCAAAGCGATATCTTACAGCATTTGTGGCTTAGCCAATTATCTGCTTAAATATCCTGAAGCCACGGCAGCGCTTGAACTGCTCAAGGCAGGGGCGGACCACCTGGTCAAGCTTTATAAAGAGAATAAAAAGCCTGACTGGGATTGGTTCGAGCCCTCTGTTACTTATGCCAACGCCAAAGTGCCATTCGCCCTGATGAGGGCATACAATATCCTTAAAGATGAAAATTATTTGTCTGTCGCGCTGGAGACATTGAAATTCCTCACCAGCATCCAGTATAACGGCGCTTACTTTGACCTGGTGGGAAACAAGGGTTGGCTTGTTTACGGGGGGAAGAAGGCCGAATTTGATCAGCAGCCCGTAGAGATCAGCTGTCTCGTCGAAGCTTATTGTGAAGCCATGTACTTAACCCAGGATAATAACTACCATGACCTGGCGATGACAGCCTTCCGCTGGTTTTTTGGCAAAAACCGCTTGGGCGTGCCGGTATACAACATGAAGGACGACTATCCCCTGGACGGCCTGACCGAGAACGGAGCCAACGAAAACAGCGGCGCAGAATCGGTACTGGCTTTTGCAAGATCAGTTACATGCCTGAAAGAAGTCAGCAAACGCAAGGCCCTGAGGAGCAGGACAGGCCTGGCAAAAGCATAAAAAACCCGCAGGTTACTAACATGACATTATTTATTTTTTTAACGGGGGTTTTGTTTAATGGAAGTGGAGAAGGTTCAGGATATAGAGGTGCTTTTCAACGAAAGCATCAGAGATGCGGTTGAGCAGGCGAAATTGCACAATAAAGTGAATGTGGTAATAGGCATCCCTTTTTATAATGAGAAGGATATCCTGCTGGAAGTACTGAAGCTGCTGGATGAAGGGCTGACCGCCTATCAGGAGCCGCAAAAATCTCTGATCGTCTGCGTTGGAGACCCCATAGGCGCGGATACACTGGAATCAATCAGGCTGCTGGAACTGCATGTCCCCCACCTGGCTTTTTTGATGAAACAAGGAAGCAATGGGAGGGGAGCCAGCATCAGGGCTATTTTAGAGATAGCCAATAACATCGAGGCGGACGCAGTTATTTTTGCAGCCGACCTGGTCATAGAGGGAGGCAAAGGGCTTCAGCCAGACTGGATCAGCCGGCTCATAGAGCCCATCAGGGGAGTATATGACTTCGTGGTGACATCTTTTCAGCGGCAATATTTTGAAGGGCTTGTGGGAAGTTTGTTCACAGCGCCGCTGCTGGAGGTGTTTTACGGGTACAATATCAACGGGTCAATTGGCGGTGTTTATGCCATATCCCATGACACAGCGGAGGACTTTTGCGCTGATATAAAATTTTGGACCGACGTCACGCGTGATTTCGGCATCGACCCCTGGCTGGTAAGCCGGGCCATTCACTGGAA
>CAYNIY010000035.1:0-4883 GCA_964397525.1 uncultured Eubacteriales bacterium | reverse complement strand
GGTAAAATATGGGCTGAGATTGTATACCGCCTGCTGTTCAAGTACTGGTTTGTCACCGGTGCGAGCAGTGACGACATCCTTGACGCGCTGACTTTTGCTTTCAGCGGGCGGGTAATCAACTTCATTGAGTACATCCAGTCACTGGAAGAACAGCTGGAAGGTATAAATATCGACACCGGTTTAAATGCAGCTATGATATCACCGGCACAAAAGGAGTCCATCATCTCAAGCGAGGTGAAGTCGTTAAAAGAAGAACAAAGAAAAGATTTTCTTTGTTTGAGGGTTCAGTTTGCGAGGATGTGGGAACAAAAGGATCTGGAAACGAAGCCGCCGCTCATCCCGGCTGACTACCTGGAATTTATACCGGGCATACCGATTGTCCTGCCAAAAATTATGAAGGGGCGCAGAGGGAAGGTCGTTTCGTCGGAAGTAATGTTCAACCAGCTCCATTCGCGCTTCCAGGAATCGTTCAACCGGTTTATATACGACGGTCTGGAAGTGCCGGAAAACGCAGATTCCAGAACGATCATCCGGTATATGATGGAATTTATGAGCGAACTGGAAAAAACTATGGATGGGCTGCTGCCAGGGAACCTGTACACCGAGGAAGGAACCGGGCAGATCGTGGAGAACCTTTTCCGGCCTTTTCACTCTCCCAAGACTTTTTCCATCAAAGACGAGGTTTTCCGGGAAATGCTTCTCCAGTTCCCGCCGCTCAATGTAATGATCCCGGCGGGCTACAAGACCGCCAGGGAACTGACCAGAAAAATGGACGTCAGGGATGCCGTCAGCCTGGCCAACCTGGTTGAAACCAGGAAATACGGGGACAGGGCTGCTCTGCTGTGGATGCTGGACAATTTGACTCCTGAGGGTATGGGCGAGGTGGAAATCAAGCCGCTTGTGCTGGGCAGGAAGGTGCTGGGCGGCACGGTGAAACTGGGGGAGATCTCCGACCTCAATAAGCTTACTTCCAGGATTGTTGTCAGACCTCTGCATAAAGGGATGGGAGGCAACTACCCGAAATTGCGCTTTGGCCTTTTCATCGCCAGGCATATCATGCTGGCTGAAAACTATGACCTTCTCTGGCGGACCTACTACAAAGAAAGAAAAAACCTGGGCGCCAAGATCCGCAATTCCCTGATCGGGCGTTACGAAAATGTTGCTTTTTCATCGCATAATATATTTGAGAACTTCCACCACCGCATGCTGGTCGGTGAATTCCGCGAACTGTCACACCGGCTGGCTGAGGCCGGTCACAGTGAAAAAGCCCGGCTGATAAAAATAATGTGCGACGGCTACGGCTTGAGCCAGGTCCTTGCCGACGGCACTTTTCTGCCGTGCTCGGCCTGGAGTTGGGCCAGCTACAGTTACAAGGGCGGCAAGGGCGTTCCGACGCCGCTTTCCAGCCATGTTGAGGAGAAGTGGTTCAACCACGAATTACTGGAAGAAGTATACGAAGAACTGGGTTACGAAAAGAAAGAGATCATGAAGATGGTGACCCAGCTTATCGGTGAGGGCAGGGCCAGTGAAAACCTGCTGGATGTCCTCCTGGGCATCAGGCACAAAGACCTGAATGTGGTGGTGCAGGAATCTCAGTATTACCCGCCGGCGAAGCCCCTGACCAGGTATGCCGGCAATCCGGTGCTGAGCCCAATCAAAGAGCACCCGTGGGAGAGCAAGTATGTTTTAAACTCGGCTGCCTTCCGGGTCAAGGACAAGGTCTGCCTGCTCTACCGGGCGCACGGCGATGATGATGTGTCGCGGATCGGCATGGCTGTAACAGATGGTTACAATGTACTGGAGCGGCTGCCGGAGCCTGTATTTGTGCCGCAGGACAGGACAGAAAAAAAAGGTGTCGAGGACCCGCGGGTAACCATCATCGATAACAGGATCTATATGCTTTACACGGCCTACGACGGCGTCATTGCCCAGGTCTCGGCTGCCTCAATCGGGGTGGATGACCTGCTGAACAAAAAGTTTGACAAGTGGGAACGGAAGGGGCTTGCCTTCCAGGACATCTGGGACAAGGACGCGATTCTTTTTCCGGATAAAATCAAAGAGAAGTATATGATTTACCACCGGATCGAGCCCAGTATATGGGTTTCTTACCTGGATAAGCTGGAGTTCCCGGCGCCCAAAGAACAGCATTCTATCATCATGGGTCCGCGTTCGGGGCGGATGTGGGACTCTTTGAAAATAGGCGCAGGCTCACAGCCGATCAAGACCAAATACGGCTGGCTGCTGATCTACCACGGCGTAGACCGAAAAAGGGTGTACCGCCTGGGCGTTATCCTGGCCGACCTGGCCAATCCGGAGCGCCTGCTCTACCGTTCGCCGAACCCGATCCTCTCTCCCGAAACCGAGCATGAAATAGGCAGGGAAGGGGTGAGCTGGGTGCCAAATGTTGTTTTCACCTGTGGCGCGGTACCGGCGAAGAACAAAGCGGTGCTGGACGCCAGGGATGAAGTACTGGTTTATTACGGCGCCGCAGATACCTATATATGCCTGGCCACGGGCCGTGTCGGTGACCTGATACCGTTGTCCGTCAGGCAGGAGATAGCGGGGAAAAACAACTAGCAAACGAAAAATGGTAGAAATTATACCGTGTTGTGGTATAATACAAGAGCGAATAAAGGGTTAAAGGAGATATTGTGATTAATGAACAAGGAATTGGAAGCACAGGTAAGATTGCCGAAAAACAAGAGCCTCAAGCGGGAACTGCTTAAAAATGGGTACATCCCGGCGGTGGTCTATGGAAAAAGCATGGACAGCATAGCTGTTTCGGTTAACGCTAACGCTCTGAAGAAAATTTTGTCGGAATTCGGGACGAACGCCCTGATTCTCATGAAGATCAAGCAAGACGAAGTAATCAAAGAGCACCAGGTGCTGCTTAAATCGGTTCAGCACGAGCCGGTACAGCGCACTTTAATCCACGCCGATTTTCACGAAGTGTCATTGAAGGACAAGATAATGGCTTCTGTAACCGTCCACCTGACAGGCATTGCACCGGGAGTTGCCAAAGGCGGTGTGCTGAGCCAGCAGTTATGGAAGGTTGAGGTTGAATGCCTCGCCGCAAGCATTCCCGAGGCGTTAATGGTGGATATCTCCGGCTTGGAAGTCGGGGACGGCATCACCCTGGCAGACCTGGAACTGCCGCCGGGTGTAAAGGTAATCGGTGAAGGGCACGCCCATATAGTTTCCGTTACCGCCCCAACGAGCGAGGCTGCTGCGCCGGTTGAGGCAGTGGAAGAAGAAACAGCAGCTGCGTCAGCAGAATAACGATACAATTGTAAAGTTGACAAACAGCCTCAGGCTATGCAAGAGCAGCCTGGGGTTTTTTTTATGGATTAACGATTCTTAATGGTTTTTTAATATTTTGCATATATTTCAGTAATATTTTGTCAGTATTATTATCACAAGGTGATTTATGACAGAAGCGGGGGAGCAGTCATGTTGAGGATTTTAAATGCAGCACACTTTATTAAATGGTTAACAGGCTATGATCCGGAGAACTTTCCCGGAACCATTATCTGGTTATACGTTACTGCTTAGGAGGGAATAATAATTGCAAAACAAAGGGATAAATCCGTGTTTTATCAGTTCTTATGTGCCGAAAGAGTGTGGGATTGCAACATTTACGAATAATTTATTCACTTCTTACCAGGAACAATATGCCTCAGCCGGGGTAGTCGCAGCGGTGGATGGAAATCCCTCCGGCGGCTACCCGGCAGAGGTTGATTTTGTCATTGACAGAAACAAAGTATCAGATTATACAGAAGCTGCCCGGTATATCAACAAATCTGATGTGCAGGTGGTCAACCTGCAGCATGAATTCGGCCTGTTCGGCGGCCCGGAGGGGCGCCATATTGTACAGCTGCTGGATAAGCTGAAAAAGCCTGTTGTCACGACCGTCCATACTTTGCTGCAGCAGCCAGCTATGGGTTATTACACCTCTCTCGTCAAGGTGATGCAGCGCTCCCAGCGGGTAGTAGCGCTGAGCGTCAAGGCAACAGAGATCCTGCGGGACATATATTATGTGCCCCGTGAAAAGATAGTGATGATCCCGCATGGCGTGCCCGATCTTCCTTTCGTCGAGACAGAGCCTTTCAAAAGGGAACTGGGTATGGCCGGCCGCTTTGTGCTGCTCTCCTTCGGCCTGCTGAGCCCCGGAAAAGGGATCGAGATGGTCCTGGAAGCGCTGCCCGAAGTTGTCAGAAGTCACCCGGACCTGCTGTACGTCATACTCGGAAAAACACACCCGGAAGTGGTCAGGGTACATGGGGAAAAATACCGTAAAAGCCTGCAGAAATTGGTCCGCATAAACAACCTTGAAAACAACGTGCACTTTGTCGATAAATTTGTGGAATATGAAGAGCTGTATAAATATATCAGCGCCTCCGATGTGTATGTAACTCCCTATCAATTCCAGGAACAGATATCGAGCGGGACACTGGCTTACGCTGTCGCGCTGGGCAAGGTGGTGGTCTCCACCCCTTACTGTTATGCCGAGGAAGTACTGGCCGAAGACCGCGGGTACCTGGTGCCTTTCAACGATCCGCAGGCACTGGCCGGGACCCTGGTCGGGATCCTGTCCCACCGGGAGGATATGAGAAAGACCCGCCTGGCCGCTTACGCTTACGGGCGTTCCATGATCTGGCCCAGGGTGGCACAACTGTACCGCGACTTGTTTAAAGAAGTGCACAATGAATCCTCGCTGAACAAACAGCAAAAGAGCAGCCTGATTTATAAGAGGCGCCAGGATTATCTGACAAGACGTAATTCTAACAGGATGTTTTAGGACCTGAATGAAGATTACGGCACCCATCAGCGAAATATTCGACCGCTACAGACGGCAGGCAAAGTGACCTGCCGTTGTCTATATA
>CAYNIY010000034.1:0-15003 GCA_964397525.1 uncultured Eubacteriales bacterium | reverse complement strand
TTTTGGCGGGTTAAAACCCGCCCTACAACTTCAGAATACTCCCATGACCAGGAACCATCCCCGATTGTAGGTGCGGATTTATCCGCACAACGCTGCTTTTATTCAAGATCGGCTTTCTTTTGCTTGAACTCTTCGGCGTCAATTTCTCCCTTCGCATACCTTTCACGGAGAATTGACAGGGCAGTATCTTCTTTGCCTTTGGGTTGGTCCGGCCCAAGGAAATATTTTTTAAAGAGCTTAAACGCAAAAATGATTACGACAGCCCAGAAGAGCAAGTAGAGAATCATGGAAGCCATGCCCAGCCACCAGACATATCCTTCTCCCATAAATTGACTGCTCGGCCCGTAAAAAGGGTGCATAAATTTTGTCCCCCTCCCTGTATTCATTGTCCTGCAGCCCCGTGGCGCTGATTTTAATTGAGCTTCAATCTCATGATACTCCTTCTGCTCCAAGCTCTGCCGGCTTCCACGAAATGATGTTGCTGAAATATTGGCACATAACCCATAAACCTGTAACTGGGAGAAGCATGGTCAACAGGATAAGCTTCAATAATCGTGGCTTTGTTACCCGAGGCATATTTAATGACCGATTTACACTCCGTAATCGTTACCCCTTCAATAATCTGTTTTTGCTTGCTGCACTCAGGAGCTGCCTTGTTTTGGAATAATTTTCCCAGGGGTCTTTCCAGGACTCCAGCCGCTCGCGCGCGTTTAAGACAGTCCAGTGCGCACCGCTGGTCAAAGTTGATATTTCCTGCCAGGAACACGGCATGGAAACACCCATCCCAGGGCGGGCACGCGCTGAAAAAGCAGCTACCGTAGTAGCGCCCCGGCCGTTGCGGTTATAATCGATGTAAACCTTGCCCTTCCGGTTGCGGGGCCCGCTCAAGGCAGTAAAACGGCTGGGGATCACAGCGGCGAGATGCTGGGCTGCTGCTTTGGAAAATTCTTTTACTGTTTCCCAATCATCGCGCGGTGTCAAGGGCACCACAATGTGCAGGCCCTTGCCCCCGCTTGTTTTCAGGAAACTCTTCAAGCCAAGCTCTTCCAGTAATACACGCGTCAGCTCAGCTGCTTCAAGCACCATTGGCCAGGCCATTTGTTCCCCCGGGTCAAGATCAAAAACCATGCGGTCCGGCTGCTCGATATTTTTAGTCGTGGCATTCCAGGTGTGAAACTCGATGACATTCATCTGTGCGGCGCCGATTAAAGCTGTATGAGAATCAATTTCCAACAGGGCGGGATGCCCCGGGTCAAACGCTGGATCCAGCTGCTTCAAACCGGGAATATTCAAGGTGTCGTTATGCTTTTGGAAGAATATTTCACCATCGATTCCCGAAGGCGCGCGCAAAAAGGATACCGGGCGACCGGCGAGCTGGGGGAGGATCCACCTGGAGGCGAGTTGGTAGTAATGCACAAGATCCAATTTTTTAAGTCCGGTACTGTGGTCAATTATTCTGTCCGGATTGCTGATTTGCGGCTCAAGGGCCTCGGGGTCTTGCAATTTATTGTTCGGGCCGGAGCTGCCTTGACCGTTCGCTGCTGGGCGCGCCGCCACCTGCGGCATCTCCCTGGTAATCAAGGCCGCCGGCTTGTCGCTGCGCAGTCCCTGAAAAACAGGGTGCCTCAACCTGCCCTCTTTGGTCCATTCGGTAAAAGACACCTCGGCGACAAGTTCAGGCACAACCCAGTTAACCAGGTCTGCCTTCACATCTCCCGGCATTTCAAACAGCGGGGTCTTTTCAACTGCCAGCTGTGAGAGTTTTTCCTTGAGCATAAGCGCAGTTTTGTTATCAAATCCTGTACCAACCCGACCCGCATAACGCAGGTGGTTTGCGTGGTCATAGACTCCCAGCAGCAGCGCGCCGATACCTCCGTTCCCTGCTTTCGATTCGGTGTACCCCAGCAAGACAAACTCCTGGCGCTGGATACATTTGAGCTTAATCCAGTTCATCGTCCGGCCCGAAATATAGGGTGAGTCCTTTCGTTTGCCGATAATCCCTTCCAAGCCCAGAACGCAGGCGCTATGCAGGATGTCGCCGCCGTCTGCCACAAAATCCTCACTGAAGCTGACCATACCGGAGGTAAATTCACGGAAGAGCTCTGCCAGCAGTACGCGGCGCTGTGCCAGGCTGACAGCACGCAGATCAAAGCCTGCGTAAAATGGTATATCGAAGACATAATAGCGGATCTCATTTGTACGCGCCTCTTCAAAAGCACTCTGCAGGAGGCCAAAATCAGGCGTCCCATCGGCCCCCAGCACAACAATCTCACCGTCCAGCCAACCGGGAGCTATCTTCAGATCCTTAAGGGCCAAAGCCAGGCTTTCCAACCTGGTGGTCCAGTTTAGTCCGCTGCGGGTGAATAACGCCGCACCGTCTTCATCGATGCGCGCCAGGATACGGTAACCGTCGAATTTTATTTCGTAGCTCCAATCGCCATTGACCGGAATACTGTCGACCAAGGTTGCCAGCGCAGGCGCGAGCGCCGGCGGTACAGGCCCCGGCTTCGCCCCCGGTGGCATGGAGGGGCCGCCTGTGCCAGTGAGGACACTGTCCGGCAGCTCCTCTGTGACTTTGAACTCAGTTTCTGCCCGGGCGTGGGCGTCGCGTTCCTTGATCAGCAGCCAGGGCTCCTGCTTCTCCCCCGCTTTGCTGCGCATGCGCACCAGCGCCCAGGCTCCCCGGAGCTTCTCGCCGTGCAGTACAAACTTCAGGCTGCCGGCTGCCAGCCCCTCCTGCGGGTCTCCGATTGGCTCCCACATTCCGCGGTCCCAGAGTATTACCGTGCCGGCGCCATATTCCTTGGGCGGGATCACTCCTTCAAAGCCGGCATAAGCCAGGGGATGGTCCTCAACGTGAACAGCCAGGCGTTTTTGCGAGGGGTCGAGACTGGGACCCTTCGGAATTGCCCAGCTTTTTAATACCCCGTCAAGCTCCAGGCGAAGGTCGTAGTGCATATTTCGCGCGTCATGCTTTTGGACGGCGAAAGACGGGGCAGCGGTTTTCTTCGCATCGTCACCCGCCGGTTCGGGAGTAACAGAGAAATCTCTCTTTTTCTTGTAAGGCATAAGCGGATCTGCATTCTTCTCCATGCAGCCTTCTCCCATTCCTTTTTACTGCTTGTGGCAGGCGCTTTAAAAAACATTCTATGTCAATTTATCTTCTCCAGCGCTTTTCGCAGCTCTTTTTGCTCTGGCTGCCGGTTTTTCAGTACGGCCTGCGATTTTACTTTGCAGACTGCGCCGCAGTAATTCCGTTAAGTCAATAACCTCCGCCATCCCGCTGCCGGCAGGCACTTCTTCGGCCCGGATTACCGTCTCGATACGGCCTGTCCTGACTTTTTCCTCTACCAGCGCCATAACTTTGGCTGTGAACGAATCCTGGAACTTTTCAGGCGCCCAGGGTTCCGACATGGCTTCAACCAGCTGCACCGCTATCGATAATTCGCGTTGTGCCAGCTCTTCTGCCCCGATGGAGGGCAGCTTAAGATCACTCCAGGGACGAATTTGGCTGGCCCAGCGCATAAGTATTAAAACCAGCCCAAGCCCGGCAGGAATAATAGCAGCCAGGTGCTGCTTTGTATGTATTACAACCCGGGCAACCCCTATGCGCTGCGTCTTCAGCAGCGTTTCGCGAAGCAAAGCGTAAGACTTGTCTGCATTGCCAATCGGAGCAAGATAGTAGGGACGTTCGAAATACACGGGTGGTATTTCCGCCGCAGACACAAAAGACTCGATTTCGATGGTCTGCGTGCTCTTGGCAAGGGCATTTTTAATCTCGTCATCGGTTAGAACGACATACCGGCCTTTTTCATAAGCGATGCCCCTGACAATGTTTTCATTCCCAATTTCCTGCCCGCTCTTCTTATTGATCCGCTTGTACCCGACGAGGTCCATGGTGCGCTTGTCGAGCCAATCGAAATCCAAACCGGACTCGCTTGCCGCTGTATACAGCGCCACCGGAATATTCACCAGGCCGAAGCTGATGGCGCCATTCCAGATAACACGGGAATTCGGAGTCATACGGCAAAGCCTCCTCTCAGATATAGTGCCAAAAACACAGTAACCGGCTCTGCCCGGCCGGTTACGCTGCCCAGACAGCATTCATCTCTCCCGGGCTGGCTTCAACACCTTGTATATGTATATAAAGGGGACAATGTGCTGGCACAGGTGTCCCCTTTATAACCTCACTTTTGACTGTGTCACATTCCAGCCTGCAGCCGGATTTTACCTTATGTCGGTCAACACCCCGTCATCAAAGAAGTAAATGGCATCTGTATAATCATACTCATATACCCAAAGTTCGTATACAGAAAACCTGGTTTCAATGACGGTGGTCTGATCCGGCTTATTCAGCAGCTGGACCAGCAGCATATCCTTGGTCATGCCTGTCCAGGGATTTTCACCTTTCAACCGGCTCCAGGTGCTGTCCGGCCAGTCAAATATTGTCCTCGGATCTTCTTCAAATGTTGTATAGATCTGATCTTCATCGGGTGTGAGCAAGGTGTCTAATAGATTTCCCAGTAAAATAAAACCGCTGTACTTGTCATTCACGGTAACTCTGAAAATGGTATCATAACTGCTTATTTCCTTGCCGTCCAGCAGTTTTTCATCCTTAATGGCTCCGAGTGCGGAGTTTGAGGCGTCCAGTTTATTCCATGTGTCCAGGGCAAAGTAGTGCTCTTCGATTTTCACTTTCAGATAATTGCCAGCCGGCGCGCTGTCCCTCAAGAGATTGACCTTAAGGGGTGTGAAGGTCTTCGGGTCATAAAATCCGCTGTCATTATTACCGCCGCTTATAGTATCCAGGTCTACCCAGTACGTCTTGCCGGCAAAGGGCGATTCCTGAGACCACCCGCCGCCGTAGTTGGGCAGGTTAAAATCCAAAACATTCGGCACAATACGGCCGTCGGCGCTGTACAGGGTAACAATTTTAACCTCATGGTTTTTACCGTTGTAGCGAGTCTCCATGCCCTTTACGCCGTTAACATATTTTTGTTCAAATTCCTTATAGGGCGGAATCTGTTCAAAGCCCTCATAGCGCCATTCGATGATATCTGCTTTGCCGATCAGGATCAGGTTGGAGCTCTCAATCCAGACTACATGATACCCCATGTTTTCGGACAGGAAACGCAGCGGGATCATTGTCCTGCCGTCAATAATACTCGCCGGCACATCGAGGCTTTTTTCCTGGTTGTTCACCATCGCCTTGTTGCTGCCGATCACAAACAGGAATGTATTGTCGGCGTTCGTGCCGATGGCTGTTTCAGTCACCGCATCCCAGTTTACTTTGAGGCCGAGCGCTTCAAATATATTTCTCATAGGCACCAGTGTCCTGCCGTCAACAAGCTGCGGATTAACGTCGAACACCAGTTGTTTGCCATCAATTATGACGCGGATGTTTGCTGATTTTTGATAATCGATGTTTTCAAACAATTGTGTGCTCTTAACAACCTCCTGCGCCCCTTCTGCAGGCAGCTGTACAGACATGATCCCCATGAGCAGCGCGATACTTAGCATGGCAGAAATAAATCGTCCTTTCACTTGTTAAACCTCCTCCTTTTTTTTCTCCGGACTAACCTCGTATTCAGGCCAGTCCGGTATTATCTCCTGAATTTTCTCATTTTAATTATTTTATATTAAATTTGCCAATCTTCCAAGGGGCAAACAGAAGGGCATCCCATTACCACAAAATCGGGGAAAATACGAGTCTTGAAATTTTTACGGTTTGGGTGTATTAGGTATATGAGGTGAAAACAATATGGAACAAAAAAGCATGACAGCACTGGTCAGCGCTTTTGCCCGGGCATACCATGCAAAAAACAATACAGTAAAAGTATTCGATGATTTCCTTGCCGAAGCAGTACTGGGTCAGGAAGAAATGGAGCAGATATCCTTTTACATGGCACAAGGGATTCAGTTTTTCAATCCGGGGTTCAGCGGCACCAAAGACGGTGCGCTCAGGTGGATCGTGGATAATCAGCTGGCGCCATCTCCGCTTGGCAGAGCGGCCTTTGCCGAGGGATCGCTGAAAACAGCCGCCCGTATCGGCGCCAGGCAGTATATCGTTATAGCAGCTGGTTATGATACGTTTGCCTGCCGGCAGCCGGCTTGGGCAAATAAGCTGCAAATTTTTGAATTGGACCACCCGGCAACCAGCAGCGATAAGCAAGCACGCTTAACCGCTGTCACAGATGCACTGCCGAAAAATTTGCATTTTGTCCCGTTGGATTTGACCAGGGACAATATCGCAGAAAAGCTCTCCGCGTGCGCCTTTTTCGATAAAAGCTGCATCAGTTTTTGCAGTATGCTGGGTTTAAGTTATTACCTGGCGAAAGAGGACTTTTTGCAAATAATCGAACAGCTCGCAGATGTTATCCCAAATGGCAGCAGCATTGTGTTTGACTATCCGGATGAAAAAAGTTACACCGACCAGGCGGGAGCGCGGGCTAAAAAACAAGCGGCTATGGCTGCCGCCGCCGGTGAAAAAATGCTGGCCAGCTACTCTTATGAAGAAATGGAACTGCTGCTTTCTGACAGCAGCTTATTGATATATGAGCATCTGACACCCACAGAAATTACCATGCAATATTTCGCTGCATATAACCAGGCGAATCCAAATCATATCATGACAGCTTTTGATAACGTGAATTACTGTCTTGCTGTTAAAAAACAGCCCTGACCAAAAAGTTCGCACGACAGTTTTTATATCTATAAACTGTTATCATTACATCATTCTATAGTTCTTGTAATACCCGTGATAAAGTTATCCTTTAAAATGCTGCTCTCTTAAAGTTTATGTAACCGCGCTCCACATTTGTGCTGATCAGCTGCACGGTGATCTTTTGGCCGACATCCATGCCTTCAAAACCGCTCTCCAACCTTCCTTCAATGGGTGGATGTATCAGGCGGACCCACGTGCCTTTATCCGAGGCGCCGGTGACAATAGCATCGAACTGCTCACCGATCCTTGATTCCAGCAGTATTGCTGCTGCGGATTTGGCGACCTGCCTTTCCACTTTTTTAGCGTCATCTTCCTGCAGAGTGCAGTGTTTTGCCAGTTCTTTCAATTCATCTTTCTCATAGGGTACCGGGCTTCCCATCATGGCTGCTTTCAGCAGCCGCTGGGTAATCAAATCGGGGTAGCGGCGATTCGGCGCGGTGGAGTGACCATAATCTTTAACCGCCAGACCGAAATGCCCTTCAACACTGCCTTCCGGAAACTGAACGGCGTATTCACCCGAGCCCAGGAGTTTGATCACGCTGAGGGAGAGATCGGGAAAGCGGAGCGGGTCGGCAGCTTTCGCCGCTACCAGGAATTGCTCCAAAGCCTTTGAGTCAGGGTCCCCGGGCAATGTCGAGTCCCACTCTGCGGCAAGCTCAACGATCCGGTCCCAGCGTTTGGGCGTGCGCACCAGGCGGCGAAAAGAGGGAAACTTTTTTGAAGCGAGGTATCTTGCCGTAACACCGTTGGCTACGATCATGAATTCTTCAATGATCTCTTTAGCCGGATTCCCCTTATCGTCTTCCAGGTCCACGAGCTCCTCCCCGCCGAATACCGGGCGGAGTTCGATTGTTTCGAGATAAAGCGCGCCGTGCAGTTGGCGGAGATCCCTGAGTTTCTGGGCCAGGCGGTCCTGGAGGCGAAGGCTTTCTTCCAAACCGCTGACAGTGCCGATCGCCTGTGGCATCGGCCCGCTGCCATCCAGCCAGCCGGCCACGCTGTTGTAGGCCAGCTTGGCCTGATTGTGCACTATTGCCCGGTAAATATCAGAACTCTGCAGAGAGCCGTCCGCAGCGATAACCAGATCAATAACGACGGCCAGCCGGTCTGCCTGAAAGTTGAGAGAAGTGAAATCCGTGGATAGTTTCAAGGGCAGCATCGGAAATGTCTCGGCGACGGTGTAAACAGAGGTGGTATTTTGCTGCGCATAATCGTCAATAGGCGATTGTTTTTTCACGAGAGCGTCAACATCGGCAATGGCGATCAGTACATGGGCGGCTCCGTCAGGCATGGCAGTGGCTGCGGTCAGCTGGTCCAGATCAAGCGAATCATCATTATCGATCGAACACCAAACGAGTTTCCTGAGATCACGGACCGATTCGTCATCTGCAGCCGCCGGGCTGTTGATGCCGTTTAGCTGGTCCAGCACCTGATCCGGAAAATCCGGTATGAGCCCTCTTTCAATCATCGCCCGGTGGGCTATTCTTTTCAGGATAGAGTGGTGTTGTCTTTCTTCTGAATTTGACAAATTAGGTCACCTTCCTTAAATACCATCTTTATGCAGTCTTTCTATGCTATGTGCACATACTCATATGGTACTTGTCACAGCAGCGCTTGTCGAGGTTTTTCAGCACCCTGCAGAGAAATGTTTTTTAACCTGCGCGGTCATCCAGCTTGCCGGCCGCCTGGTCGCTGCAGTAAAGCCTTGCTGTCTCATAGATCTATTGTTATAATAATCCTGGAACACTTGTTCTTATAAAAGGAATATTACCGGTTGGGGTGGTGGTCCGGGCGTTTGAGCAGTATATTGGAGGGACTTAACGAGCAGCAGCGACAGGCTGTCACTGCTACAGAAGGCTACATCCGCGTGATTGCGGGCGCGGGTTCCGGCAAGACGCGGGCGTTGTCGCACCGGTTTGCCTACCTGGTCAACGAGATCGGCATTATGCCGGCCAACATCCTCTGCGTCACCTTTACCAATAAATCGGCCAATGAGATGAAGCAGCGCATCCGCCGCTTAACCGGAGACAGCGATACCGGCTATATCAGCACCTTCCACAGCTTCTGCGTGTCCGTACTGCAGGAGGATATCAACGCCGTGCAATACCCGAAGAGCTTTCTGGTCCTGGACAACGCTGATATAGATACCATGCTGAAGACCATCTATGAAGAGCGCGGCCTGACCCTGCGCCACATGACTTTCGCCAAAGCGCGGGATATGATCGAGATCCGCAAAATCTTCAAGGAGCCGGAGTACTACGAGGACATGATCGCGCTGCCGCTGGAGCAGCTGCAGCAGAAATACCTGGACGCCGCGGCGGCCGAAGATATCATTTTCTATGGCTACCTGTACCAGGAGAAGAAATGCTTTGGCCTCGACTATAACGACCTGATCAAATACGTGCTGTATATCTTCAGCATCAATGAGGAGATCCGGTTAAAGTGGCAGCAGCGGCTGGAATACATCATGGTCGATGAGTACCAGGACATCGACGAGCTGCAGTACCGCCTGATGAAGGTACTGTGCGGGTATCACAATAACCTCTTTGTCGTGGGCGATCCGGACCAGACAATCTACACCTGGCGGGGAGCCAATGTGCGCTACCTGCTGGATTTCGATCAAGAGTTCCCCGGTGTGCGCACGATCATGATGATGCAGAATTACCGTTCCACGCCGCAGATTACAGCTGTGGCCAATTCCCTGATCGCCAACAACAGAAACCGCATCAGGAAGGATTTGCAGCCCATGCTGCCGGACGGCAGCCCGGTGGTTTACCACCATGCCCGGACAACAGCCGAAGAAGCAAAATGGATTGCAGTGCAGATCAAAGAGCTGGCGTGCAAAAATGTGAAGCTCAGCGACGTCACCATCCTCTACCGCGCCCATTACATCTCCCGCACCCTGGAAGAAGTGTTCCTGAAGGAAGATTTGCCTTACACGATCTACAGCGGGGTGCAGTTCTTCGGGCGCAGGGAGATCAAGGACGCCCTGTCCTACCTGCGGCTGATCATATATAAGGATGATCTGTCCTTTCTGCGGGTGGCCAACGTGCCCAAACGCAATATCGGCGAGCGGCGGATGAAGTTTTTACAGGACTATGCAGCGCAGCACCGGTGCTCGCTTTACAATGCGCTCGAGCAGACGATAGACAACGAAATTTTCAAGAGCACCAAGGCCAAGCGGTTCCTGGCCCTGATCGAGCGTTACTCTGCCGGCTGCCGGGATATCCCGATCTCAGAGCTGCTGAGCGCGCTCCTTGACCAGAGCGGCTACGAGACAATGCTGCGGACGGAAGGCAGCCAGGAGCGGCTGGACAACCTGGCAGAGCTGAAGCAATCGGTCTATGAATACGAGACCTCCTGCGGCGAGGAATGCACGCTGGAGCACTACCTGGCCCATGTGGCGCTGCTGACGAACACAGACGCGGCACCCGGCAGGAATGCGGTCAAGCTGATGACCGTGCATACAGCGAAGGGGCTGGAGTTTCAATACGTGTTTCTCTGCGGCCTGGCGGAAGGTGTCTTCCCGTCGAAGCGGACCGCGACCCTGGAGGGCATGGAGGAGGAAAGGCGGCTGGCCTTTGTCGCGTTTACCCGTGCGAAAAAGGCCCTGTACCTCACCGATGCGGAGGGACGGAACCTGGACGGCTCGTACCGGTACCCGTCACGCTTCATCTTTAATGTGGATAAAACCCTGTTGACCTACACGGGTGAATTGGACGAAAGCCTGGTTTATGAAACAAATTGGCATATCAGCAGCAGTGAAAAGCTGCTGGAAGTGTCAGCTGCCGGGCTCTCCTTCCGGCCGGGCGACCGGATACTGCATGGCATCATGGGCGCCGGGGAAGTGGCCGATATCGACCATGACAATGCTGCTTACCTGATCAAGTTCGACAATCTCAGCACACCGCGAAAAATCAGCTTTAAAGCAAAGCTGGTGAGTGAGCCTGAAAATCATGGAAACATGAAGTAATAGACCGGATTAAATCAGCGGTTTGTTATTCTTTGGGCTTTCTGTTGCCGCATCCCCTTCAAGAATGGGAACCCCTGCTACATCTTTATCCACCGGGTCAGCATCCTCGCGTACTAATTTTTGTGCCGCTGAGGGAACTGCTTTTTTTGGCGCACCGCTGCCCGGGATCTCCTTGGGCTCAATGATCAATTCGTAACAGACTACAGGGATGCCGGGGGTAACATTGTTGAAAATGGTTTCAGCCAGGCTGTAAGGAGCATTGATGCAGCCGTGGGAGCCTTCCGCTAAATATATTTTTCCGCCAAATTCCGTTCTCCAGGTGGCGTCATGGATCCCAATATCGTTATTGAACGGCATCCAATATGCCACAGGCACGCTGTAATCCTCACCCCGCAGAACAGCATCCGTATCCTTGTATTTCAACCTGTAGATGCCGGTTGGAGTGCCATTGCCCTTGCTTACATTCCCTGTGGTCACGTCTCCTTCCGCCACCAGCGCGCCGTTGCGGTAATACCACAGGTGCTGCGCCGCTAAATTGATCTCCACATAGGTACTGCCTATGTCATTCGCGTTATAAGATGCGCCGCTGTGGCTGTACAGCGGTTCTCTTGATGCTTTTTCACATTTTTTTATGGCTTCAGTGAGATACGCGATTTCCCCGTCAACGTCAACCCTCCAGCCATAATCACCGCCGCCTATTTTTATAGCCGCGCCTGTAGCTGTGGTGAAATCCCTGACAGTGCCGTAAGTATTGTAGTAGGAGGCCAGCGCATTGACAAAGCTCTTCATTTTTTCGCTGTTGAAGATGACATTCAGATCGTTGTCCAGTTCAAGCCACTGCACGATTTCATTTGTATCCACAACCTCCCTGCCGCCGGCGTAACGGTAAGTGATTTTTGCAGTGTTGTATTTTTCCAGCATGCTTTTCGTATCTTTGACCTTCTGCGAGTCAGCTGTAATCGTGGGGGCTGTATAGCATTTGGCTTTTTCCAAATCCAGTTTTGTTGCATTATTCAAAACCGCATTGGATATACTTGCGAATAAAATTTCTCGATCCGCCATATCCCCGTATATTTCCTTAACTATTTTGTAACCATCTTTGGCATACACCAGTGTAGCATTTTTAGTTGCAGTTACTTTCGTACTGTCAATGCAATTGAGCCTGGCCAGTCTGGCCTGAAACAAATTTTCATCATAGATTAAAGCATTGTTGATTTTCAGAGCCTTATGGCTGAAAAGCGAAATAAACGGGGAGATCCTGTTCTGCTCCTCCTTTAATGCCTGGCTGCCGACCTCTGCATTGAATCTCAAGCCGATCTCAGTACCCTTAACCTGTTCTTTGACACCGCCCCGTTCATCCAACTCCAGCGCATATGCTGCTGCCAGATCAGTCAGTGCCTCTTCCACTACTTCTGTGGTCTTACATGAAAAATTTACTCCATTGATGACAGTACCAAGATAAAAGTGGGTTTGAAAAAACATTTGAAAGATCGAAAAGAACACAAGTACGCAAACAAGTGTAATTAAGGCAGTTTTTTTAGTTATCTTGTTTGGTTTTTCAGGGATTGACATGTATAAGCCTTACTCCTTTTTTCTGTGCGGACCCTTTTCTTATTCTCAAGTAAATTCCACGCGTTTCGATTTTTACCTGCTTACGAGAACGCCAGCGTCATTGCCCAATATAAGTATCGACAAAGTCCTCCAGGGTCTGTATGTTGTTTACATGCATAAAAGAGGCAACCGGGACCCCAACATATCGAAAATGCCAGGGCTCATAAGCATAGCCTGTAATCTCCTCGCCGCCTTCAGGATAGCGTTGTATAAACCCATAGCGCCAGGAATTAACTTTGAGCCAGGTATAATCGTATGTATCAACGCCAATATCAACCGCAAGTCCGGTTTGGTGCTCGCTGAAGCCCGGCAGCGCCACGGTTGCCTTTGCTGCCTGTAAACCAAGCTCGCTGACTACCTCATCAAAGATTTGTTGCTGCCTTTCAGCATCCCGGTAGCCGGAGTTGACAGTGAGGTTAATGGATTGTTTACCGGCTGCTATAAAAAGTGCCTGCAATGAATTCTTTATCGATTTGGCAATCTGATATCCTTGAAAATCTTCCAGGGTGCCCGGTGCATATACTTTGGTCAGAGGATGTGTTTTGTTAACCAGCAAGACGGCTGATTGCTCCGGCGCCGCCGGTTTTGTATCTCCCCGGGCATAAATTATAACTGTTTTGCTTGCCTGGTTCCATCCGACTTGATAATCGTATGCTTCGGCTACCCAGCGAGCCGGCAAAAACACTCTGTCGGACATTATTAAAGGAGCAGTGTCCATGTCTGCTGTTTGCCCATTATCAAATAGTTGTTTACTTCCCACCCTCAGCTGAAGATTATTACCGTCCAGGTTCAGCGTTACTTTTTGGTTGACCGGATCCCATGATATGTTGCTGTCCTCAATCCCACAGGCATGAGCAAGATAGCGAACAGGTATGAGAGCCCGGCCGTTACTGAGGAAAGGAATTGTATCCATTATTTGTTCTTTGTCGTTTAATATGTACTTATCGCTGCCCAGTTGAAATACAGCCTTGCTTTCAGACAGTGCTGCTGCCTGTGCGCTGCAGGTTATTGTTAAATATATCAATAATAAAAATAAAACCCTTTTCATGATGATTAAGCTCCTCAATATTTATGTGATAGTGGCTTAGGGACAAGGTACCTGTCCCTCTGTCCCTCTTCATGAAAAAAAGCCCTGACATCTCGAGCACAAGGCTTCACAGTGCTTTTTGCACAATTGTCGAGGCGAAATTTTATAAACTTTTTTGTTCGATTTCGGTAACACATTCGCTTTTGATTTTTCCAACCAGGAACTGCAGGGCATCGATGACATGCGGTCTGATGTCGCCGCCGATCAGTACATACATGATATCATCACCGAGCTCCAGCTGGCCCTCATTAAGCCAGACCCGGACATGGAAGATACCCTCCATCTTGTAGGTTTCAGCAATTACCGCATCAACCTTTGCCGCATCATAGGCAAATGTCATGCCTTTGACCTGTGAACCGTCATCAATCCCTTGGCGCACCTTGGCTTTGGGTGTTTGGCGCACAATGCCGTTATGGACTAAGTACATCCCTTCCTGCAAAGCCGCCGGAGCCTTTTTTGCTTCCTTTAGCCATTCATCCATTGATGGCGTTTGTTTTTTGCTTTTTCCATTAACCATAACTTAACACACACCTTTATACATATATTTAGCGACTTTTATGCCAATTATACCATTTCGGTGGACAGAGGGACAGGTACCTTGTCCACTGCCCCTCTAAGAACGAGGGGTAAAGTGATGTATAACCATCATCTTTACCCCTCGTTCCTAATATTTAGCTAATTATCACGCTGCTCTCTTGCCCTTTGCAGGATATATCTCAAAGCTGCACTTTTTAATACTGCAGTGCACGCGGAAGCTTGGCGGCCTGTTGGACCCAACTGTCGACCTGTTTCTTTACGGGCAGTTTTCTGACCAGTTTTTTTACTTCGTTTACTTCCGTCATTTTGGCCAGCAGGTTATCGGGTTTGCGTTTGCTCAATTCAGGGACAGTATCCACGCCCGCAGCTTCCAAAAGCTCAGCATACTCACCGCCAACACCCTTTATTCTAATAAGATCGGCATGGTTGGCCCATTTTAGGATCAGCTTTTCGGTAATTCCTGTTTTTGCAGCCAAATCCACTCTGTTTTTCTTTGTGGCGCAGGCAATCAACAATCCTTCCACGGAAGTAACCCCTGCTTCTTTCAGTTTCACTTCATAGGACTCACCAATTCCTTCAATCATACCCAGTTTTGACATATCACAACCTCCTTTTTTGATGCAGAGGGACAAGGTACCTGTCCCTCTGTCCCCTTTCAATAGTAAGTGCAATTTATTAACAATAAATTAATGATATATTAAAAAATTATTTTCTCACCCAGCAAATATTTATCATTACTTTATATTTAATTAATTTATTATTAATAACTTTTCTATAAAGTTATTAAATGAGGAAATTAAGCTTATTAAAATTCACAAGGAGGAGAGCGGCGTGAAAAAAGTGACCATGTTTACAACACAAACCTGACGGTACTGTAAAATCGCGAAAGAGTTTCTTTCGAAAAACAAAATTGAATACATCGAAAAGGATGTTGACCGTGACGAAGAGGCGCTCAAAGAAATGATGAGGATGAATATCAGCGGGGTGCCCGCCTTTCTTATCGGAGATGAGGTAGTAATAGGCCTGGATGAAGAAGAAATCCTGGAACTGGTGAAATAATAAATTATTTGT
>CAYNIY010000033.1:3562-15286 GCA_964397525.1 uncultured Eubacteriales bacterium | reverse complement strand
GGCGTGATTGAGGCCGTCGCCAGGTGGTCCCTGGGTATAACCGGCGGTGAAGTGCTGCCGACAGGCATCCTGATCCTCTGGCTGTCCGCTGTTGCTTCCTCGTTTGTGGACAATATCCCCTTCGTGGCGACGATGATCCCGCTGATCCAGGACATGGGGCGCCTCGGCGGTATCGCCGACCTCAATTTCCTCTGGTGGGCCCTGTCCCTGGGGGCCTGCCTGGGCGGCAACGGGACGATCATCGGCGCCTCGGCCAACGTCGTGGTCATCGGCATGGCTGAAAAGCGGGGCCAGTACATCGGCTTTGTTGACTACTTCAAGATCGCTTTTCCGCTGATGCTGATGTCTATCGTAGTATCCACCGGTTACCTGCTCTTCTGGTATTTTTTCCACACCCAGGTCGCCATGCTGGTTACACTGTGTACCGGTTTATTGTTATCGCTGCTTTTTAAACGGTTACCCGGTGCGCTTCAAAAAAAGGAGAAGCATGACAGCAGCCGGTAAACAACTCACCAGCAAACGCAAATCTACTTCTCTTCCAAATCTTTTAACTTATCATTACGCCCAACCACTACTAAAACGTCTCCATCATTAATCACATGACTGGCGCCGGGGGATATGATCACGTCGCTGCCGCGCCTGATCGCCAGCACGGTAACCCCATACTCGACCCGCAAGGCCCCTTCCTCAAGCGTTTTTCCGGCAACCATGTGCGGGGCCATCAGCTCAACAATGCTGTAGTCAGGTGACAGGCTGATCTGGTCCATGATGTTTTTCGAGACCAGGGCCTGGGCCACCCGGACGCCCATGTCTCTCTCAGGAAAGACCACCTTGTCGGCGCCAACCCTTTCCAGGACCTTGCCGTGCAGTTCTGTTATGGCCTTGGAAACCACATTTTTAACACCCAAATCCTTGAGCATCACCGTCACCAGGATGTTGGTCTGGATATCCTGACCGATAGCCACAATCACTACGTCGAAATTGCGGATGCCAAGCGCTTTAAGCGCCTGTTCATCCATAGCGTCCACCTGGACCGCGTGGGTAACTTTATCCATGATGCCGTTTACTTTTTCCTCGTTTGTATCAACCGCCAGAACTTCATAGCCCATCCTCGTGAGGGTCAGGGCCAGGCTGGTTCCAAAACGCCCGAGCCCGATAATGGCAAACTGTTTCATTTTTCCAACCACCCATATTCTTTTTCCAAATTAACGGGCAATACAAATATTTTCTTTGTCCTTAACCAGTTTTCCTTCATTAACCAGCTCGTCAGCCACCACGCTGAAGGTAAAGAAATCGCGGATTCCTGCTGTCTCCATTGTTTTTTTTATGTCACGGGCGCTGCCTGATTCTTTGACAGCCTCGAATAAAGCTTCTTTTTTTGCATCAATAAATTCTCTCAGTTCTTGATCCATCTTATTTGTCCTGAAAACAGTATCGTTGCTTTTTATCAGGTAGCCAAGCTTAATTAACTCCTCCTCATTAACACCATCGCGCTCCGAAAACAGCAGCATCCTGAACATCTCTTCATCCATTTTTTAACCCCCCGATTGCAAACAAATAATTGCTAAATTCATAATAACACTATTATATCGGATCTTGAATTTAAAAGATAAAATTAATTCTTCCCCTCTTTTAAATGTTTTATAGCGCTGTCGATAATTGTGCCCAAATTTTTATCTCCCAGCGAATAATATACAAACTTGCCTTCCTTGCGCTGCCTGGCCAGGCCCATATTCCGCAGCAGCCGCAGATGATGGGACGCGGTAGCAACATTGGTGCCCAGGATACAGGCGACGTCACACACGCAGAGTTCCTCCCTGGAAAGTGAGTAGACTATTTTTACCCTGGTATCATCGGCCAGGGCTTTAAACAAGCGGTACATCCCTTCAGTCACGGCTACCTCGCCTTTTAACCTGGCAACCTTTTCCCGGTCAAAGCAAAATTCTTCACAGCAGTCTCTTAACTTGCCTGCAGACAAAATTATCCCTCCCCGCCTTCCTGTTTTTAAGGTTTGACCCGCATCAGCCGGATCCCGTTTAAGGTTACAATGACGGATGCCCCCATATCGGCAAGAATTGCCAGCCACAGGGTCAGCCAGCCCGGAAATACCAGTGCCACCGCAGCGAGTTTTATCAATAGGGAGAATGCGATATTCTGTTTGATAACCCCCAATGAAGCTCTGCTGAGAGAGATGGCAAAGGGCAGCCTGGAAAGATCATCTGCCATCAGGACGATATCCGCAGTCTCCAGAACGGTATCAGTACCGGCGCCGCCCATGGCAATGCCCACGGTGGCGGTTGCCAGCGCGGGAGCGTCGTTGACCCCGTCACCGACCATGGCCACCTTGCCATACCTTTTCCGCAGACCCTCTACAGCTGTTACTTTGTCCCCTGGCAGCAGCCCGGCCATGTATTCATCCACACCGGCCTGCCTGGCTATCGCCCCTGCTGCAAGCTCATTATCTCCGGTCAGCATGATTGTCCTGATGCCTGACGCACGCAAAGTGTCGACGGTCTGCCTGCTGGCTTCCCTGACTGTATCTGCAACTGCCAATATACCGGCGAGCTTTCTGCCTATTGCAACCAGCATCACTGTCTTCCCTTCAGACCAGAATTTATTCATTATTTTTTCCCAGGCTGATATGTCAATTGTATTATCCTGAAATAATTTCGGACTGCCAACAAGGACCTCTTCCCCATTCAGTTTCGCCCGGGCTCCCCGGCCGATTATTGATTCAAAATCAGTAACCGGATCGGGCTCAATACCTCTGCTCCGGGCTCTTTGGACTACAGCGCCGGCAAGCGGGTGCTCCGATAATTTTTCTACGCTCGCTGCAGCCCTGAGAAACTCCTGCTCGCTTACATCCTCCCCGGCTGTGACAATGTCCGTCACTTCCGGGGTGCCTTTAGTCAGCGTGCCGGTCTTATCAAAGGCAACCACTGATAAAGCGCCGGTTTCCTCCAGGTAAGCGCCACCTTTGATCAAAACACCGTTTTTTGCCGCATTCCCAATAGCGGATAAGATGGCTACCGGGGTGGAAACAACCAGGGCACAGGGGCAGGCTACCACCAGCAGTGCCAGCCCCCGGTATATCCAGGCATACCAGTCCAGTCCCAGAAAAAGCGGGGGTAATACAGCAATACCCGCCGCCAGCGCTATCACCACCGGTGTGTATATACCGGCAAACTTATCGACAAAAGTCTGAGATGGCGCCCGCCGGGCCTGTGCTTCCTCAACCATGTCGATTATTTTAGCTATAGTGGTGTCCTTGACCAGCCTGGTCACTTCGGCCTCCAAGGCTCCCTGGAGGTTGAATGTGCCGGCAAAGACCTCGTCACCGGCTGCTGCATCCACTGGGATGGACTCACCGGTAATGGCTGCCTGGTTTACCGACGAGTTTCCTGATATGACCACCCCGTCCATGGCGATTTTCTCACCGGGCTTGACCAGCAGAATATCACCTGGTTGGATTTCCTCAACAGGCAGTTCCCTTTCCAGGTTGTCCCTGCGAACTATGGCAGTCTTCGGCGCGATCTCCATCAGCGAACGGATGGACTGCCGCGCCTTGTCAAAAGTGTAAGACTCGAGGGCGCCGCTCACCGAGTATAAAAACGCGACCACCGCTCCTTCCTGCCATTCCCCAATCAGAGCGGCGCCGGTGACAGCAACAGTCATCAGGACATTCATATCAAAATTTAAACGCTGTAAAGAATAATAAGCCTTTCGCGCTGTAGTAAAGCCGCCTGTCAGTATTGCTGTCAAGTAAAACCAGGTTGCGGCGCCCGGCTGATCCAGGAAAACATCAACAGACCAGCCGAGTAACAGGATGAAGCCTGCCAAAGAGCTGATGATCAGCAGCTGGTTTCTTGCCAGAAAAGCCTTTTCCTGTTGCTCCGGCACACCAGCAATCTCAGCCTGCACACCGTGTTTTTTTGCTGTTTCAATAATCCTCTCCGGTTCAAACGTCCCCAGCACTTTCAGCTTTGCGGCAGCAAAATTCAATTCAGCCTTTTCCACGCCCCGCATCCCTGCAATGTCCCGCTCCAACCGGGCGGCACAGTCAGCTCAGGTAAGCCCTTTCAACCGGAAAACCATTAGATTGTCAGCACCGTTGTTTGACATATTTATGGCTCCCTCAGTTTTTTTACTAAATCACTGGTAGTTCCAATTTAACGTTCATATGATTATTTGAATGTTATTATAAAACATTACGCATTTTTGTCAATATGATTTGGTTTAAAGAGTAAAAGGGACAAACTCGAAGACATCAGAAAGGGGACACATCCGAATTCAGGATATGTCCCCATCATCAAATTTTTAAACCTGGTTTTTAACTAACTTCCAACGGAAGTTTACGGACATGGTTTACCTCAGCTGGATCCTGTGTTTCCAGGCTCCGCCGGTTTCTCAGGTGTGCCGCTGTCCGGTTTGACCTCCGGCGTGACAGTACCCGGAACATTGGGATCAGGTGTACTACCCTGCGGGGTGTCAGGAGTGGCTGCCGCCGGAACTGTCGCCGCAGTTTGTTCCTGTTGTGTTTTGCTCTGAATGGTATCCTCTCCGGCTTGAGCCGTTGGAACATTTGTACCGACATCTGCGGCAGTATCAGGATTGACAGCTGCAGGCTGATTTTCCGGCTTTTGGACGGGGGTTTGATATTGTGCTTCAACACCCGGCTGCTGGCTGACGCCAGGCTGTCCTTTGTCAGCAAAAGTAGAAGGCCATGCATACCAAACGCCGGCAATCAGCAGTAAAGGCAAAACAGCCGCTGCCAGCCTGGTGTATATTGTGGCAGCCAGCAGGGCGAAACCCGCCGCGCCAAAGCAGTAAATACATGGTACTATCTGAGCAGTCTGCCAGCCCCAAAGAGCATATCCGACCAGCACAGCATGTGCACCAACCGCGGCCCAGAGCAATAAGGAAGCCCTGCGAAAGTTTAACAATATGGCCATGGCACAGATTGCATAGTATGTTGTACCTGCGTAGGCCAGGTAATTTCCCGCTCCATTGGCTGAAGCCGCGGCGCCGGCTAAAGCAAGCAGAGCGAGAAATTTCCGGCTGTCGGTTTTAGTTGTGTTTTCCAGTTGAAACATTGATTTTTAAGCCCCTTCAGAAATATTGATGTTAATTGTAGTATATCATCTTTTGCGGAAAGCATGAACACAATCAATTTCTTGTGTTTGACAAAATGGCGTCACCATTCCAAACATGAGTGGGGCGTTGTTTTTTTGTCCCCAAACAAATTGACTTCCGGCCTGGAATAAACTAAAATGATAAAGACATTTACAACATAGGGGACTGAGTTTGTGTCTGAGGTTGTTTTTAATTAACCAAATCTAATATGATAGTCTGCATCGGGTTGGCGCATTATTGCGCAGCTTATTTGATTTGCCATGCGGACTGGTTAATTGAGAACACCGGCAAAGTCTGCTCAGCTTCCGGGAAAAGGCGTTATGCTGTACTGTGCTCATAAGCACGGTATTCTGATGTATTTTCGCGGCAAGATGTGTCCAATTGAGGCTGTGATGAACTGAGGTGTTCATTGCAGCCTTTATATTTTGGGAGGTACCTAAGATGAACGAATATGTAATGAAAATTTTGGAATACGATAAACTAAAGGAAAACTTAAAACAGTATGCCCTTTCCGAAGCGGCTAAAAACTTGCTGGACAGTCTCCGGCCATCTTCTGACATGCCCCAAATTGAGCGTTGGATGCTTGAGACTACCGAGGCCAGGCACATTACTGACACAAATGCCAGCATCCCTTTGACTGCAATGGAGAAAATTGGCGAGGTAGTGGCTAAGACAGGTAAAGGGTTTGCCCTGACAACCGACGAATTGACAGCGGTCAAAGAGCTGTTGGAAAGCGTCAAAAAGCTTAAAAGATTTATGCGCCCGATGCAGGCGGTCTCACCCGTCGTGGCATCCTATGCCTTATCCATGTCGGAACTGCCCCGCCTGCACGACGAAATCGAAAGGTGCATAATCAACGGCAGAGTCGATGACAGTGCAACGCCGGAGCTGAACAGGTTGAGAAAAAAGATTGCCGTCACCGATGAAAGAATAAAACAAAAGCTGAACAGCATTTTAACTTCGCCTTCGTTGGCAGGCGTCATCCAGGAAGCCGTGGTTACCGTTAGGAACGGGCGATACGTAATCCCTGTAAAGAGAGAATACAAAAGAAGCTTCGCGGGAAATGTACTTGATCTTTCAGCAAGCGGTTCTACCCTGTTCATTGAGCCGGCGGCCATCGCCAGACTCCAGGAGGAACTCAATATCTTGAAAATGGAAGAGGAAAAAGAAGTATTCCGGATACTGTCCTGTTTGTCGGAAATGGTGGAAGACAACACAGGAGAAATATCAATCAACATAGAGGCATTTATCCAGTATGATTTCATTTTTGCCAAGGCGAAATACAGCAAATCCCTCGATTGCTTTCCTGTAAAGCTAAATGCGCGCAATAAGATAATAATTAAAGGCGGCAGGCATCCGCTCCTCGGCAAAAACGCTGTACCGCTGGATTTTCAGATTGGTGAAGGCTGCAGAGCCCTTGTCATCACCGGGCCCAACACCGGCGGCAAGACTGTAGCTCTGAAAACGATAGGGCTGCTCACCCTGATGGTTCAATCCGGCCTGCACGCGCCTGTCGGAAAAGGAAGTGAACTGGCCGTTTTCACTAATATCCTGGCAGACATCGGTGACGGCCAGAGCATCGAACAGTCCCTGAGCACCTTTTCATCCCATGTCAAAAACATTTCTGCTGTCATTGAATGTTCCAACCCCCGTACACTGGTGCTTATGGATGAACTGGGAGCGGGCACCGACCCCGGTGAAGGCATGGGCTTTGCCGTCGCGGTGCTGGAAGAAGTCTACAGTAAGGGCGCAACGATTGTTGCCACCACCCACATCAGTGAGATTAAAGAATTTGCGGCAGGAAACGAGGGATTTATGAACGGCCGCATGGAATTTGACATCGATTCCCTTAAACCGCTGTATAAACTGACGATAGGGCAGCCGGGAGAGAGCAATGCCTTCCTGGTTGCACTGCGCCTTGGTGTCCCCCGGCGGATAATCGAACGCGCCCATGAGATAACATACAGGGAAAAGAAAGATTACTCTTGTGAAATGACACGCCGGCCACAGTTTCTGATTGATGAGGATGCATCGGCAGGACATTCGGTGTCGCCGGTGATTGAAACAGGCGCAGTAAAAGCTGGCGGAATTTGGACAGAAAAGACTCAAAAAACGCCTATGAGCAGCTTCGTTAAGGGTGACTGCGTATTCATCAGCAGCATGAACCGGACAGGGATCGTCTATGAGCCGGAAAACAGCAGGGGCGAAGTGGTGGTAATGGTAATGAAGAAAAAATACAAGATCAACCACAAGCGGCTTTCCCTTCATGTGGAGGCCAAAGATCTTTACCCCAAAGACTACGACCTGGATATCGTCTTTGAAAGTAAGGAAAACCGGAAGAAACGACACCTAATGAGCAAACGTAACGTGAAGGGATTAATTGTTGAGACCGCAGAAGAAGAATAAAATGCTGATCAACCAAAAGAAAAAACCGGGGAAATTACTCCCCGGCTTTTTTTTATACACGGCATAAAGACATGGCAATTCACATAAATTCAGCGAATATCCTTGCCTTCTTTGCCCAGCGTTTCGTCCATGCTGCCCGTGCGGTAGCCGCGCAGATCCAGCGCCGCGTAAATATAGCCGACAGCTTTCAGTTCCCTCTCAACCTCCGCTGCTCTTCCCATGATCACATGGAAGTACTCACCGGGCACCTCGATCCTGGCCAAGTCACCGTGGTGCCTGACTCTGACTAGAGGAATGCCAATTCCCCTGATTATTTCCTCTGCTGCTGTCACCTGTTGCAAGGCTTCCCGGGTGATCCTCGTCCCATATGGAAAACGCGTAGCCAGGCAGGGTCCGGCCGGCTTGTCCGCCGTGGGCAAACCTAGTTTTCTTGACATTGCCCTGATATCTTCTTTTGTGAAACCGGCTTCTTTCAGCGGGCTGACAACACCCATCTCGTGCCCGGCGCGCGTACCGGGACGGTATTCATGCACATCGTCCGCGTTGGCGCCGTCAGCCACTACAATGATCCCGCGCTGCAGAGCCTGATCCAGGAGCGTCCCGTACATGTTTTTCTTGCAGTGATAGCAGCGGTCAGGCGGGTTGTCGGAGAAAGCCGGTTTTTCCAGATCGTTTATAGTGATAACCAGGTGCTCTACACCCATGCTGCCTGCCAGTGCGGCTGCCTCCTCGGCCTCACCTGGCGGGTGGATTTCACCGGCGACGGTGGCAGCCAGCACATAATCACCAATCTCATCCACCGCAGCCCGCAGGAGGAAGGTGCTGTCAACCCCGCCAGAGAAGGCGACCAGCATGCTGTCGTAACGGGCCAATATTTTTTTTAAGCAATCGTATTTTAAATCCAAACGGTACCATTCCCCTTCAGGGATAAAATTATTCCAACACTATCAACCTGCTGACCTCGCCGTCCGTCAGCTCGATTTGGACCTCTGCATCCTCATCTATGTCTTCGAGGTTGATGCTCTCGCCATTCTCATATTCCAGCTCCGGATCGCCAGTGAAGTAGTATGTGAAAATATTGCCGCTTACCTGTTCTATCCTGATCCTCTCATAACTTATATTCACATAGACTACGGTGCCCTCAAAGGTGATGTCCTTATCATTGGTGACTTCAATCCTGTCGACCTCATTGTCTTCAGCCACCCGCACCCTGACTTCGGAGCCGATGATGATATCGTCCAGGGTAATGCTCTCGTCGCCTATATAAAAATCGGCATCGCTGTCCACGTAATACTGCACGCTGGTGCCTGTGCTCCTCATTATCCTGATCAGCGGTGAGGCGTCGTTCACCAGTTCACTAACTGTTCCTTCAATAACATTGTAATCGGCAGCTGCCACTTCGATGGATTCAACGCGATCCCTGCTGTCCAGCTCCAGGCTGACCGTCTCACCAAGCGCCAGTTCATCAAAGTCGATGCTGTCGTCGTCACGCTCCACATCCACACTGCTGAGTACTTCATATTCAGTGATCTCACCGTCATCGTCGCGAATGGAAATACCCAGGTCCCCGATGGTATCCAGGTCCATGATATCGCCTTCCACCAGGTCAGTATCTATTACTGCAATATACTCAACAACATCGTTGTTGTCCAGCTCCAGCCTGACCCGATCACCTTCATCCAGGTCTTCAAAATCGATGCGGTCACCGTCGCGCCTCACGTTCACATCATCGCTCACATCATATTCCGTGTTATCACCATCATCGTCTCTTATAGTGATACCATAGTTCCCAACGATATCCAGATCCCTGATTTCACCTTCCAGTTGATCCGTACCAAGGACCTCAATCTGTTCAACCCAGCCGGTGCTGTTCAGCTCCAGCTTGACCTGATCTCCCACGTCCAGGTCGTCAAAATCGATGCGGTCACCTTTGCGCTCCACTTTCACATATTCGCTCACCGCGTAATCTATAATATTTCCGCCATCGTCGCGAATGGTGATGCTGAAGACCCCGATGGTATCCAGGGATTTGATCTCTCCTTCAAGATTGCCGGAAATCCCGATATACTTGATTTCAATAATTTTATTGTCTGAAACCAGGATTTCTATATTGTCACCCACGTTTAGCGTCGTAATATTTAACTGGCGGCCTGCATTACTCACTGTAACGTCCTCTGCCACAAGGCGGGTAAACTCCTGTCCATCGTCACGGATGATGCCCAGCCAGTATTCATCGTTGATTGTCTGGAGAAAACTTACTTTACCGCTATAGCTCAGTTCTTCACCCGGCCGCAGGGCATCGATAAATACGATGTGCTGGTTCTCGTCCCAGATCACCTTAACCTCGTCCCCGGCCTGGAGCTTATCCGGAGAAATGTTGATCCCGCCTAGAAATACCTCACAGTCGGCAGTGTAAAAAATGCTGCCGGCAGAACTGATTGTTATGATCCCGCTGTCCAGGTTGATATCTGATATCATACCTTCTGCCCGCCTGCCTGGTGTGGGATCGGCGAATTCAAAAGCCACGATGCGTGACATCAGTACAGCCATCTGGGCCCGGTTGATGTTATCATTGGGCTTGAAAACATTACCCGGAAGACCTTTGATTAAATTTTTTCTGACCACCGCGGCCACCCCGTCCCGGTAATCCTCCGGTATCTGGTCCGCGTCATCAAACTCCAGGGCACCGCTGTCCGGGCTGAACCCGAGGGCATGGAAAACCAGCATGGCCACTTCCGTCCTGGTCGCCGGTTCATTCGGCTGCAGCAGGTACAAGTAGTCCTCATCCAGCATGCCCAGTTGGACCGCCTTAATCAGATATCCACTGCCCCAGTATAGATCCTGAGGCATAGCATAGTCCACACCGGCCTCTTCCAATGCCAGCGCCTGTTCTTCCAACCCGAGCACCCGCACCAGCATAGCCACTGCTTCCAGCTTGGTCACATCGTTGTAAGGCTTGAAATCACCTTCCGGATAACCATACAGTACTTTGCTGGCCGTCATTTCTGAAATGGACTGGTGGGCCCACTCTGCCGCTGCTATGTCTGAAAAACTGCTGGCTTCCGCTTGTGGGACCATGCCGCCGGAAAAGGTTATCAATACCGCCAATACCAGGATCAAAGGAAACAACCTCATGTTTCTGAATACGGACAAGTATCATCCCTCCTTATAAAGTATGTGCATACATGCTTTGTTTATAATAATACTACCATTTATACATACAATTTCCTATGTTTAGACATAAAAAATTAAAAACCCGGCTGTGATCAGGCACAGCCAGGTTGTAAATAATGTAAATTATTTCTGACAGCCTTACTTGTCACCCTCCTGCGGCACTATGCAGATGAAGGCAAAGTCCTCATCAGCTGTATTGACAAATTGGTGCTCAATTTCGGACGGCACATATGCTATGGAGCCCTCCTCCAGCAGGGTCTCTTTCCCGCCGGCAGAGAGCACGCCCCTGCCGCGCAGGATATAGTTGATGTGAGGCCAGGGATGGGCGTGGCGGGGTGAACACCCCTTTTCTTTCAGGGTAAAAAGGCGCATCACCCATCCTTCCCAGCCTTCCTTAGGCCCAATCAGGGATTTTCTAAAGGCGTTTACCGCACCTGGAGCAGCCACCTTGGTTTCATCTAAATTTTGAACCTGGTCTACAAACATAACAATCCCTCCAAAAAAGTTATTTGATCTCTTTTTCCATCCACACCACATCGAAGTACTCGCCTTTTTTGAGGCCGATATTATGGAATCTGCCGCACTCGGCAAAGCCGTTTTTTAAATGGAAACCAATGCTTTGTTTATTACGCGATGATATGTTTGCCAGAATATGTTTAATCCCCATTTTACTGCCTTCCCTTTCCAGCAGTGCCAGGGCTTCTTTGCCAATACCTTTTCCCGTTTCATTAACATCCAGGAAATAGCTGATTTCCGCCGTTTCTCTGAACACCGGTACAGGGTGGTAGGGTCTCAGGAAGCAAAATCCGATTACCCTGCCATCAATGTTTTTGATGGCATAAGACGGGTAGCCGCCGGCCATCCCCATCAACCTGTCAAAAAAATCGTTAGGCAGCTTTTGCTCCAGGTAGGCGGCGAAACTGTTTTCCACGTAGTAATTAAAGATGTCCATAACTTCCATGCTGTGCTCTTCCGTCATCGGCTCGAACTTAATATCCATGGCACTGCTCC